>CAVPUV010000053.1:0-122365 GCA_963708905.1 uncultured Gammaproteobacteria bacterium
TTTCGACGGAAATTCCGCGGATAACCGCACCGTGCTGGACGAAACCGACCGGCAATACCGCTCCCGCGGCGTCTACACGGATGTGGTCAATGCAGCCCTGGCAGACAATCTGGCCAATTGTTTCGACAACAACGGCGATCCGACCCTGGTCGGCCCGCCGGCTTGCACCATTACGGAAGCAAACAGTCCCATCGAAGTCCTGCCTTTCTTCGACGTGCAATTGACCCAGTTGGCGCGCTGGACGGAAACGAATCTGGCCGATCCCATCGATGTCAGCAACGATGAAATTTCCAACAACGGCTACAGCCGTGGCCGCGCTACCTTGGCTGGCAGCAAGCAAGGAGAGTCAACCGAGCACAGCACGATCGAAACGGGTAACGTGGGTTTGATCAGCATCCTGCCCGTTCGTGAGGATGCCGACACGGAACACTCCAACGCGGATCTTTTCGCGGTGGCCGGTGAGGGTGGCGCCAACCCGCAGGGTATAACGGTTAGTGGCAGCATAAGCAACGCAAAACAGACCGGGAATGCGGTTCCCTCCGTCACCGGTGCGGGCGCCAACTGTACCCGTCCGACCAACGCCACGTTCGTGTGCGTTCTCGACGCGGTTTCTGTTGACCCGCCAACGATCACCATCAGTAATTATTACAGACTCAACACGGACCTGATTGCCTGCAGTGCCGACTTGACCTTTGTCAGTAACGTTAACGGAACCAGCCTTGAAAGCAACCGGACGGTGTTTTTGCTGCCCACGGCAGAAACAATCAATGTCGTGATCACCATCGTTCAAGGTACTTCGTGCCCGTGATGGAATAAGTTTTTTATAGAAGCCAGGCTGGCATGGGTTTCCCTTTATGAATCAGTAAAAACCGCCCCTCCCGGGGCGGTTTCCGTTCCGGCTTCCGACCAACGGTCGGAAATGCACCTTCAATGGTCGACACTTTGCGGCATTAGCTGACAATTTCTGTCAGAATTAGGGCCACTCAGGATGAGTTCAGCTATCAGGATGATCAGCTATGAAGAAAAGGATTTTTATCGACTTTCCGTGGCGGCGTTATAGTAAAGCCGCTTCCCCTCTCTCCCGCCAGTCCGGTTTTACCATCATAGAGCTCATGATGTCGCTGGTATTGCTGGCGATAGGCACCGCTCTGTCACTGCCCTCGTACCGGGAAATGATGGAAAAAAGGCAGCTCACGCATGGCGCCGAACAGATCATGGCCTTCGTCAATTCAGCGCAGAGCGAGGCAATCAAGCAAAACCAGATCGTGACCATTTCGTATGTGCGTTCTGGTGACGCGAACTGGTGTGTCGGTGCAATAACCGGTGCCGCGGCTTGTGATTGCCGCGAGACTGTCATCACCGAAGCCGATTATTGCGCCATCGGATCCGCGCCTCGAATTCTCAATAACTCCCACGTGGGCAACACCGACCTGGTCAAGTCCATGACGGGTGACGGGGCTTATTCCTTCGATCCAATTCGAGGAATCATCTTCGCCCGAACCCGGATGACTCGGTCGACTCCCTGGTAGTGGCGATGAGTTCCAACAGCGCGGATTACAAGCTGGACCTCGTGGTCAGCAACACCGGTCAGGCGATTCTATGTTCGCACGACACGGATCACAGTGTGCCGGGTTACAAGGTGTGCGCCCCCTAGGCAGCAAACATTCAGGAATCGACTTTATGAACACTCCGCTTTGTCAAATCCGTTTCAACAGGGTTCGCCAGGCCGGCTTCAGCCTGATGGAGGCCGTGGTCGCGATGAGCATCAGCCTGGTGGTAACCGCTGCCATGGTGGCGCTGATGGCGAATTCGCTCGGCACTACTTCCCGCATCGTCAACATGACCAAGCTCAGTGACGATATGCGTTCCACCATGCAGATGCTCACCCGCGATGTGCGCCGCACCAGCTATAACGCCGATGCCATGCTCTGCTACGGTAATGAAGATTGCAACACCGACGGCAGCCTGACCATGGCCGGGGATGTCGCCATCAGCGCCGGCGAGGATTGTTTCACCTTCCAGTTGGATCGCCTGAACGACGGAGATTCGACCAATGACGATGCCGGTGGTTTTCGCCGTCAGGAAACCGATGGTGTCCCGGCCATAGGGTGGCTGGAAATGTGGACCGGGGACGCGCCTCCCGCATTGGCGAATTGTCATGATGACAATGCCAACTGGGTACGCATCACCAACCCGGACAGCATGGATATCACCGACTTCAACGTGAATGATGACGACTTGTCGTATTCGCTGGTCATTTTTGACGATGGCGTAAAAACCATTTCACAGAGAGTGCGCAAGCTGCGGTTCCAGATAGATGCCCGCCTGGTCAATGCCGGCGGAATTACGCGCCACATCGAAGACGTGATCAGTGTGCGCAATGATTTATTGCTGTGAACGCCAGCCACCCGGGTATTGATACATTCTCAGAACCTGATCACCTCATTGGCACAGGGAAGCGCAAAAAAATGACATATCACCCATTTTCCAGCAGGTGTACCGCGCCTGGCCCAACCCATCAAAACGGCATCGTCACCACGTTTACCGGGGTGGTGATCCTGGTGTTGTTGACCCTGATGACGTTTTTCGCCGTGCGCGTGGGCGTGTTTGACCAACGCAATTCCTCCAATGACCTGCGCCAGAAGCTGGCTTTCCATACGGCGGAGTCCGGTATTCAGCACGCCAAGGAATTTTTTCGCGGGCACAGGCCTCTCGTCGCGTCCAGCATAACCGACCTGCCGCCCGATGGCTCGGACGGCTGGCTTTTCGCCGGCGCTGAGCGTTGGCAGAAATGCAGCGAAGCCGGATTGGATCTCGCAGCTGGCCATGGTACGCACCCCTGTTATGGTGAGCCCAATCCCGCTCGGCGTGAAGACCTCTACTATTACTCGTTCAACGGTTCCACCAATGTACCGATTGATACCGACAACAAGGTTCCGGGCGACACCGAGACAGTAAACGTGCAGGCCTTGTTGTGTTTGCTTGATATGGACTATGAAGATACTGCTCTGGTTTCCCCGGTGAAGGGCTGCAGCACGAACGTTACCACCGATCCCATTCTGCTCGAGGATACTTCTCTGGATTTCGTCGATGGTTCGCAATTCATGATCACCTTGCTGGCGCGCGGCAAAGGCGACTGTATCGGCACCGACTGCAAATCCGAAGCGCTGGTGCGCGACCAGGTGGCGAATTTCGGTGGGGCAGCCGGCGGTCAGGCGCCTTCAGTTCCGCTTACCACCAAAAGCACGTTTCCGCCCAATGGCAACGGTGAAATTGTCCCCAATCCAAATTCGGGTGGCGTAGGGGTGCCGGTATCGGTATGGATGAATAACAACAGCAGTTGTCCAAATGGTTCTGTTGTCGATCCCAGCAGCGGCTCCTGGGCCACCTGCGAAGCGCACGAATGGTATGGCGTGGACAAGATTCCGGCCGATTACACCTGTCCAGGCAGCTGTAGTTGCAGCCTGGCAGAGTCCATCAGTTACACCCATGGGACCAGCGATATCCTGGGCATTGACCTGGTGCTGGATCCGGCTTTCCCTTGTGACTTGTTCAAGTTCTATTTCGGTTATCCAAAAACCAGTTTCGAAATAGTCAAAAGTTTCGCTCAAGTACTCAACAACTGTGACACTTTGGACCCGAACTCTAACGGTATCATCTGGATCAGCGGCACCGAGTGCCGGATCAATGCCAGTACCACGATAGGCTCGCCCGCCGCGCCGGTGCTGCTGATTGCCGCAGCGACCGATATGGTCATTAATGGATCGACAGTGATTTACGGTGTGTTATATCTCAGTGATGCGGAAAAACCAACGGCTTCGCTGGCGGGTACCGGCAATCTGACAGTTTATGGCCAGGTCGTGGTCGATGGCAGTTTGGATAAGTTCCAGGGGACATTCCAGGTGATATACAACGAAAATGCCGTCATGAAGGCGTCTGGAGATGGCAGTTTGGGCAACGTACTGGGGGGCTGGGCTGATTTCCATGCCAGCTGGGAATAACAGGAAAATCCTATGAACATCTCACGCACACACAAGCGCATTGCAGCCGGCTTCTCATTGCTGGAAGTCCTCATCGGCATGGTAATTTTTGCCCTTGGCATGATGGCGCTGGCGCAGTTGCAGGGCAATCTTTCCAAGTCCAGTGCGGATTCCAATATCCGCTCCGTGGCGATCAATATCGCGGAACAGAACATTGAAGCAGCACGTACATTCAGCCAGGTAACCGGCGGTGTCGGTGTTAATGCTTTCAATAACATAACCAGCGGCAGCCGCACGGAAATGCGCGGCGGGATCGACTACACGATTGACTCAACAGTGACGGATTATTATTTCAATCCGGCCACCGGCACTTTCGACACCACCAAGCCGGCCGCAAATATAGTCGATGCTGACATGAAAATGCTGCAAATGACCGTAGCCTGGGGTGTGGATGGCAACGGCAATTCCACGCAGAGTTTCATGATCGACGCGACAGCGTCAACAACCGGCCTGAGTAAAGGCAGTATTACTTTGACCGACATGATTTCGTCCATCACCTCGCCCTCTGGCGGCAAGGTGGTACTGAACAGTACCACCAGTTCATTATATGGTCCGCCGGTGGACTATAACCCCGGTCAGAATCCGGACATCGTGTCGATCCGATTGGGCGAGAATCGCTTCAAGGAATCCACCACGCCGCTGCCCGATGTGATTCGCTCCGGCGAACTGGCGGAGACCAAATTTGATGTCGTTACCTATTCACAGAGCGATGCCGGAGCCACCTTCCTGCGCCGGGAAGAATTCCGCGCCGTGAGTTGTTCGTGCACGCTGAGGATCCCGGGCGCCGCAACCGAGGGCGGCTTGCGCCCCACCATATGGAATGGCAACGACTACACTGAAGGCGAGTTCGTTTCCAAACCCTATGGCGAGAGCGCCAACAACCAGCAATCCGGTTTTTGCTCCTTGTGCTGCAATGACCACCATGATGGCGGCAGCGGCTCCAGGGACGATGCCAACGACCCGGGCAGCAGCCGCTTCAATCCATTCCGCAGCGACGCGGATTACTGGCAGTCGGCTGATCCTGTAAACAGTGGTTTGGTGGGCGATCACAAGCACTACAACCGCAATAATTCCGGTGGACTGAGCCTGGTGAGCAGCGACGGCGCCACATACGTCGAGGCCTGCCGCCTGGTGCGCAAGGACGGCTTTTTCCGCGTGGCCCAGGATCTGCGCCAGGAAGGACTGAACAGCTTCCCGGCCAACTTCCTCGATGACGACACGGAAGTCGCCGAGTATTCGAAGTACGTAACCGACGCCGTCTCCGGTTTCGAAGCCACGATAGGCAATACCAACCGCTACGAGGACACTCCGCCTGCGTTAACGGAACCACCGAACATGGCGCCCGCCGTCATTTTTCCGGCCAGCACATCGGAGACGGCGACGGTTATGACCTCCTCGACCTCCAGCCAGCAACTGCGTTCGCGCGGTATCTATGTGGATTATATGAGCGATGCTTTACGCACGATTATCAATTGCCTGGACCAGGGCGGCACCGGACCCAGTTGCGGAGTGGAAGGTTCCAACAGCGCATTGGAGATCATTCCCTTCTATGACGTGCAACTCACCTGGCTGGCACGCTGGATCGAGACGCCCACCAATAACCCGATAGATGTCAGCAACGAGGCAATCAAGGACGGTAATACGCACAGCCGCGGGGTCGCCAGTCTGACCACAGGTTTTGGCGATTCCACCATCAACGCGGCCATTTACCGCGGCAACCTGGGACTGACCGGCACCGATCCGATCGATCCGGCCGACAATGACAGTGACCGCGTCTACGATTTATTTGCCGTGTCAACGGATGGCTCGACGCCGGCGCCTGACGGCGGGTATCTCGTTACCGGCAGCATCACATCCAGCGTGGGTGGTGTACAGGCGGCGGATGTCGAAATTGAAGCATCCAATGGAGCACAATGCGACCGCACGCTGACCGGCTTCGAATGCATCGTTCCCTTTGCCGCCAGCAACCCGCGCCTCACGGTTACCAATTATTTCAAGCCCAACAAAGTCTTGTTGGCATGCAGTACCGTGCTCAGTGTCAATGGCACCGAGCACAGTGGCACGGATCCCAGCCAGAACTGGACCCGTTTCAATCTGCCACTGGCGTATGTGTCCAATGCCAACATCATCATCAAGCAGGACTTCTGCAATTGAGCGCGCCGGCCCTTTCTCAGCGATAAACAGGGCCGGGTCTATCTAGTGCCCGTACATAAACGCCACATGCCAACGCGGCACACGGATGTGCCGCCATTTTCGATGACGTAAGTCATTGAAAATGTGAGCGCAGCAAAACCACGCTTTTGCGAAGCGAATCCATAACGGGCTGGGATGCCCGTTTATGGACAGACACTATCTGTTCCCGGCAATCTGCTAAAATGCCGCCTTCTACGAGGCGGCATTTTTTTTGGAGTATCCGTGACAGTCCGAACCCGATTTGCCCCCAGCCCCACCGGTTTTCTGCACGTCGGCGGTGCCCGCACGGCCTTGTTCTGCTATTTGCAGGCCCGCGCCCATCACGGTGTGTTCATTCTGCGCATCGAGGATACCGACCTGCAACGCTCGACGCCGGAATCCGTGCAAGCCATTCTGGACGGCATGTCCTGGCTGGGCCTGGACTACGACGAGGGGCCTTATTACCAGACGCAACGGTTTGAACGCTACGCGCAAGTGACACAGCACCTGCTCGAGCAGGGCAAGGCGTATCATTGTTATTGCAGCAAGGAACGTATCGACCAGCTGCGGGAAGAGCAGATGAAGCAGGGCATCAAGCCCCGCTACGATGGTCTGTGCCGTGATCGCAGCGATGTTCCACCGGACATCAAACCCGTAGTGCGTTTTCGCAATCCGCTCACGGGTACGGTCTATTTTGACGACCGCATACGGGGGCGTATCAGCTTTTGCAACGAGGAACTGGATGATCTGGTCATCGCCCGGCCGGATGGATCGCCCACCTACAATTTCACCGTCGTGGTGGATGACATCGACATGCAGGTGACGCTGGTCATCCGCGGCGATGATCACATCAATAATACCCCGCGGCAGATCAATATTTACCGTGCGCTCGGCGCCAGCCTGCCCGAATTCGCCCACGTGCCGATGATCCTGGGTGAAGATGGCGCACGCCTGTCCAAGCGGCACGGCGCCGTGGGCGTGATGCAGTATCGTGACGATGGCTATCTGCCGCAGGCGCTGCTGAATTACCTGGTCCGTCTGGGCTGGTCGCACGGTGACCAGGAAGTGTTCAGCCGCGATGAAATGATCGCCTACTTCGATATTGGCGATGTCAATCGCAAGGCCTCCGCATTCAACAGCGAAAAACTGGACTGGCTGAACCAGCATTACCTGCGCACGCTGCCCGCGGCGGAAGTGGCGGAGCAATTGCTGTGGCAATTCGAGCAGGCTGGCATCGATCCGGCCGCTGGCCCGCTATTGGCTGACCTGGTCACGGTACAGGCCGAACGGGTGAAGACCCTGCGCGAGATGACCGAAGTCAGCCGGGTGTTCTACCAGGACTTCGATGAATTTGATGCGGCTGCGGCAAAAAAGCATCTGCGGCCGGTGGCCGAACCGGCATTGCGCACCCTCGCCGGCCGTCTGGCGGACGTGACCGCCTGGGAGCCGGAGATGCTGGACCAGGTGGTGCATGATTTTGCCCGGGAACTGGAGGTTAATATAAGCAAGATCGCTCAGCCCTTGCGCGTGGCTTTGACCGGTACGGCGGTTTCCCCTTCGATCGACAAAACGCTGTGGCTGGTGGGACGCGAGCGCAGCCTGGCGCGCATAGGGCGGGCACTGGAATATGTGGCGCAGCGGGCAGCCGAGGCTTAACGCAGTGTGCGGGTCTTTTTTGTTGCGGGCAACATCCGGGCCAGCCTGAGCAATGTCAAAAGTCGAGCGTTTATACCACCTGCACAACATCCTCAATCAGCGGCGCACGCCGATTTCGCGCCAGGACCTGATGGAGCGGCTGGAATGCTCACAGGCCACCCTCTACCGGCTGGTCGGCGAACTGCGCGACTTTCTCGGCGCGCCGATCGAGCAGGATGCGGACACGCGGGGGTTTTACTACGACCGCAGCTACGATCAGGCCTTCGACCTGCCCGGTATCTGGATCAGCCCTGCTGAGCTGCAGGCGCTGCTGACGGCCCGCCAGGTGCTGTCCAATGTGCAAGCCGGTTTGCTGGAGGGGGAACTCGAGTCCCTGCAGGCGCGCATCAGCGCGCTGCTGCGGCAAAAGGGCATCGAAGCGGAAAGCGGGGAAAGCCGGATTCACTTGCAGCACGTGGCCGGGCGGGCGGTGCCCGCGCGCATGTTCCAGGACGTACTGGGCACACTGATCGGCCGTCAACGCCTGCATATCCGCTATCACGGACGTCGCCGTGACCAGGTTTCGGAGCGCACGGTCTCGCCACAACGGCTGACGCAATACCGTAATTCCTGGTATCTCGATGCCTGGTGCCACCAGGCGGAAGGTTTGCGCAGTTTCGCGCTGGAGCGCATCCGCCAGCAGCAGGTGGTCGATGAGCCGGCCCGTGAAGTCAGTGAAAATGAACTGTCCGCTCATTTTGACCGTTCCTATGGCATTTTTTCCGGGCCGGGGGAGCATACCGCCGACCTCCGGTTCACCCCGGAGATGTCGCGCTGGGTAGCCGAGGAAATTTGGCACGCCGATCAGCAGGGCGCATTCGACGACCAGGGCTGCTGGCGGCTCAAGGTGCCATTCAGCAGCGCGCGGGAACTGGTCATGGACATAATGCGTTACGGCGCCGATGTGGAGGTCATCGCTCCGGATTTTCTGCGCCAACTGGTGGCGCAAGCCGCTGCGGCAACGGCTGCGCAATACTAGCAGCCTGTCAGTTCAGACCGCCGCTTCTCACCCACCGTCATCCCATCAGTCCGCTGCCCCTTTGACGCCGTCATGCCAGACCGCCATAGGCAGGTCTGGCATCCAGCAAGTGTGGCACTGGACCCCAGACACGCCTGCGGCGGTCTGGGATGACGTTGAAGAAAAGTATCGTAGAAAAAGTGCCGTAAAAGGGCCAGGTAAAGCCTGTGACGGCGAAAGTTTGACAACGTTAAAGGCTTCTCATGCTTTGAGAAGGTTTTGTGGTCTCCTGTCGCTTAGTACCGTGACCCATAGATTTCGACACGACCAGCGAGTCGCTGACCGGTCAGATGCAAGACGCGCTTGCGCAGGAAGGGCGGGCCCCCTTTCCAGCAAGCGCAACGCCGCAGATGGCCGGTCAGCGGCTCGCCCGAAGGGAGCCCCCGGGATGCACCAGGACGGCGTTGCACCGCTTGACAAGGATGGGGCCATTGCCTGCGCGCTGCGCCTTGTCCTGGCACATCCGGGGGGCTCTGGTTGTATCGAAATCTATGGGTCACGGTACTTGGAACAGGAGATCCACCCATGATTCAGACTGTAGTGTTGTTGTTCGCTCCGGCCCGGGAATTGCCGGTGATTCTTCCCCTCATACCCCGGTCGGGCCAACACCGTATGGCCACCCGGCCGCAAGCGCCAAGCCGGCGAAATAGGTGGTCGCAACAGGCCAGAAGCGTGCTGGCGGTTGCCGCCAGTTCACTGGGCTTCATGCTGTTTCTGGCCGGCCTCGGGCTGGTCCTGCGCCTGGCGGAAGTCCTGCTGTCCTGATGCTGTAACTGGCTTCACCATTGTGCAGGGATGCACCGGTGCCGCGAAGGCCATGGATGGCCGGGAGCGGCCATTGTGCAGGGATGCACCGGTGCCGCGAAGGCCATGGATGGCCGGGAGCGGCCTCCTACCATCCTGAGGTTTTTCAGGCAGCCACAGCTTCGCTGGCGGTGGCCAGCATGGGACCGTGCAGCAGAGCATCGCGCGTCGCATTGACGATCAATTCAACTTCGTCCGAAGTAATGCCGAAGTGCGGGGTGAAGCGCAATGAATTTTGCCCGCCATGGATGACATTACAGCCTTTCAGACGCAAGTATTCTTCGGTGGAATCGGCGCCATAGCACTTGTATAGCTTGCTGTTGAGTTCGAGGCTGAACAACAGGCCGGTGCCCTGTATGGCGGTAATGCGATTGCCCAACTCCCGCTGCAATTCGCGAAATCGCTGCAGGAATTCCTTGCCGCGCTCGCGGATGTTGCTGCGCAGTGCGGGCGTCACCCCTTTCAGTACGGCGCAGGCCACATCCATCGCGCGCGGATTGGTGGTCATGGTGTTGCCGTAAATGCCTTTTCGGTACAGTCCTGCCACCCGTTCATCCAGCGCCAGCACCGAGAGCGGGTACTGCCCCGCATTCAGTGATTTGGAATAGGCTTCCATGTCGGGGGCTTCGGCATCCTCGAAGCCCGGATAATCGCATATCGAAAGCACGCCATGCGCGCGCAATCCAGCCTGGATTGAATCCACCATCATCAATGCTCCGTGCGCGGATGTCAGTTCGCGTGCGGCATCATAGAACTCGCGGGTAATGGCCAAACCCGGATTGCCTTCCCCCATGACCGGCTCGAAGAAAAACGCCTCGATAAACACCTTGTTGTTGTCGGCCCAATGAAAGATCTGTCGCAGCTGTTCGATATCGTTCGGCTCCACCGTGATCAAGTGGTCGTGGTCGCGAAAGCTGGCCAGGTGTCTGACATAAACCTTGCGGCTGGAGTCGGAGAACTGCGCCGGGCGATCGGTACGGCCGTGAAAACCGCCGCGCAGGCTGACGAAGCGGATCGGCTTGTTGGCATGCCGTCCGCCCGGATCGGTCATCAGCTTGGCGTTGATGTCGGAAATGCGCGCTGCCAGGCTGACGGCCTCGGAACCGCTATTCAGGCACAGGAATCGATCCATGGGACATTTGCCCGCGCGGGTGTGACCAATTTCCCGGCACAGAGCTTCGTACAGGCGCTTCTGACTGACGTTGGGTGTCATCACATTGGCCATGACCTGCTTGCCATTCATGGTATTGAGCACAGCAGGTGGCGCATGGCCAAATCCGAGCATGCCATAACCGGCAGAATCATGTACCACGGCTCCCTTCAGGGTAATGATCCAGGGACCGCGGGCTGCCAGTGCAACAAAAGGATTGACCGCGTCCTCGGGATAGAAATTGACAAAACCGGACTGAATTTCGGCAATCTGAAGATCTTCGTCCATGGCCAGCAAATCCGGTTCTTCCTTGCACAGTTGCTGAAACTCTTCGAGCGCGGCCTGCACGGCCTCGGCCAGGCGGCTGTCCTGGCGGGCAAAGCGCAGAATGACGTCATCCGGTAGCCCGGTGGTATGCGCGGCACCACCGAATTTTCGGAGTTTGGTCAACGACTCCAGAATTGACGGATGGGGAGACAAATTGGCGACAGCCATGAAAAATACTCCTGTAAGAAAATGCTGCGGACCCGGAGTCCGCGAAATTCATCTATTCAAGGCCACCAGAATATCACATGGGTCAGGGCGTTTAGAACTTCGTCAACCTCGTCAACGGTTTGCGCGAAGTTGCTGCAGCGCCCATTGGACGTGTTCCCGCACCAGTTCCGCAGCATGTTCGCGGCGTGATTGCAGGGCTTCGATCACGGCGTTGCCGGGTGGCGCATTACCCAGAGCCACGGCGATATTGCGCAACCAGCACAGGTATCCGATGCGGCGGATGGCGCTGCCCTCGGTGCGCTGCAGGAATTCTTCTTCGCTCCAGGCAAACAATTGCACCAGTTCGGCGGCATCGAGTCCTGCGCGCGGTTTGAAGCCGTCTTCCGTGCTGTATTGCGCGAAGCGGTTCCACGGGCATACCGCCTGGCAGTCGTCGCAACCAAAAATCCGGTTGCCGATCAGCGCGCGCAATTCGACAGGAATAGAGCCGCGAAGCTCGATGGTCAGGTAGGAGATGCAGCGCCGGGCATCCACCTGGTAAGGCGCCACGATGGCGCCGGTGGGGCAGAAATCGATGCAGCGCGTGCACTGCCCGCAATGATTTTTGCCCGGGACATCCAGCGGCAAAGGCAGATCGGTATAGATTTCGCCGAGGAAAAACCAGCTGCCTGCTTGCCGGTGCAGCAGGTTGCTGTGTTTGCCAATCCAGCCCAGGCCGGCTTTTTCAGCCAGTGCTTTCTCCAGTACTGGCGCTGAATCGACGAATACCCGGTAACCGAAAACGCCAATTTCTGTTTCGATACGGCTGGCCAGGCGCTGCAACCGGTGGCGCATGAGCTTGTGATAATCGCGTCCCAATGCGTAGCGCGAGATCAAGGCCTTGCCGGGCTGTTGCATGAGCTGGCTGGCCGGAGTGGCGGACTCGTGGAGATAATCCATGCGCACGGAAATGACCCGTATGGTGCCGGGCACCAGTTCCGCCGGCCGGCTGCGCCGCTTGCCATGCCGCTGCATATAGGCCATCCCGCCATGGAAATGGCGCTGCAGCCAGCGCAGCAGGTGTTCCTCGTGTTGCTCCAGTCGCGTGTCGGCGATACCCAATTGTTGAAACCCCAGGGCCTGGCCCCAGGACACGATCTGCGCCTTCAGTTGCTGCAGGCGCGCAGCGCTGAAGTTTTTGTCATCCGCTGTAGCTGTGGGTGTTACGGTCACACGACCCGACGTGTCTTTCATGGCTATAATAAAGTTGTGAAATCCAATCCGGAACGATTGTATACCGCCGAGCAGATGCGCAAACTGGATCGCAGTGCCATTGACGCTCATGGTATTGCCGGTATCGAGTTGATGGAGCGTGCAGGGCGTAGCGTATTCGATAGCGTGCGGGCTGCTTATCCAAACGCGGCCAGCTGGATGGTTTTCTGCGGCGGGGGCAATAATGGGGGCGATGGTTACATCCTCGCCCGCCTGGCGCGGGAGGCAGGTTTCGCGGTGACGGTGTGCGCGCTGAAATCTGCCGATGCCTTGTCCGGCGATGCCGCCAGCGCCGCGCAGCGCTGGCTTGCAATCGGTGGCCCAACCCGGCCCTGGCCGGTGCATGACCTCAATAACTATGATGTCGTCGTTGATGCCTTGTTCGGCACCGGCCTGGACCGGGCGCCGCAAGACGACTACGCAATGGCCATCGGGGCCATGAACGCGGCGGGCAAGCCGCTGGTTGCAGTAGATATTCCTTCCGGTCTCAATGCCGATTCCGGCAACATCATGGGCACGGCCGTCGCCGCGGACCTGACGGTGACCTTCATTGGCCACAAACGCGGACTCTACACGGCAGATGGTCCTGACCATTGTGGCAATATTCAGTTTTCCAGCTTGCAGACTCCTGATAGCGTAAGGAATTCAGTAAGTGATTCCGGTATTTTGCTTCGCGAAAGTATGATCGCTGATCACCTGCAACCCCGGCGCAGAAATTCGCATAAGGGCGCGTATGGCTGGGTGCTGGGAATTGGTGGCAACAGCAGTATGAGCGGCGCGGTGCGCTTGTGCGGTGAAGCGGCTTTACGCAGTGGCGCCGGCAAGGTCACGCTGGCCACCAGTCCGGAACATGCCGCCCTGGTCAACCTCACCTGCCCGGAACTGATGGTGCGCGGTGTGCGTCGTGGCAAGCAATTGCAAACCCTGTTGGACCAGGTGAGCGTGGTTGTGATTGGTACCGGGCTGGGTCAGACATCCTGGTCGGAAAATCTGTTCAAGACCTGCATGAAAACAGATTTGCCTATCGTGCTGGATGCCGATGGCCTGAACATCCTGGCCCGCTTGCACCCGCGGATGGGGCAGAGCAAGGTCTTGCCGCGAGGTCACTGGATACTGACGCCGCACCCGGCCGAAGCAGGGCGCCTGCTCGGCTGCAGCGCCGGTGAAGTCCAGCAGGATCGCGTGGGTGTAGCGCTAAAGCTGGCAAAGCGTTTCGATGCCACCCTCGTGCTCAAAGGTTGTGGCACGGTCATCGCCGACACGACGGGCCGCTACGCCATTTGCCCGCTGGGCAATCCCGGCATGGCGTCGGCCGGAACAGGAGACGTATTGGCCGGCGTCATCGCTGCCCTGGTAGCGCAAGGGCTCGATTTGTGGGCAGCAGCGACAATCGGGGTGGTGGCACACGCCCGTGCCGGCGACCTGGCCGCCGCGGAAGTGGGCGAGCGGGGTTTGATCGCGTCCGATATCATCGCCCGCTTGCCGGCGGTGCTCAATCCCGCATGATGCCCGTTGCATGACTTTCCCGGCATGGTCCTATGCCTTGCCTGATGAGGGCAGGCTGGTAGAGTTGGCGCGGATCATGCGGCAAAACCTGCAAGCGCCACTGGTGATGTACCTGCAAGGCGAACTGGGTGCGGGTAAAACGACTTTTGCCCGTGCGCTGATTCACGCTCTGGGTTACAGCGGGCGGGTCAAGAGTCCCAGTTATGGTCTGCTGGAACCTTATGCCGCAGGTGGATTCAACATCCTGCATCTCGATCTCTACCGGATTGAATCCCCGGTCGAACTGGAGTACCTGGCCATTCGTGATTTATTTAATGAAAACAGTCTGTTACTTGTTGAATGGCCGGAAAAAGGAGCCGGTCTTCTGGCTCCAGCCGATGTGGAATTACACTTTGGCGAAACTGCAGGGCAGCGTTTCGTGCAACTTATACCCCGTTCCATGGCCGGCGCATCCCTGGCGCAGGCGACCCGGCGGCAGTGTGAAATATAGCCATTTCCAGGCAAACCCTGATTCATTCAGAGCTTCCTTAGATTAGTATCCTATCTCATGGTTTTTTAAGTAAATCTATTGCATTTTTACCGCTTACGATTCATTATTGAGCCCGTCGACATAAACGCTCGGTAAAAATAATGGCATCGCGTCCTCTCATTGCGTTATTTTTGGGTTTGTTCTCGCTCTCGGCTGTCGCTGCAGAGATCAGTGGTTTTCGTGTCTGGACCGATCCGGAAAAAACCAGGGCAGTCCTGGACTTGAGCGCCAGGGCCGAATATCAACTGTTTACGCTGCAAAATCCGGACCGGGTTGTCATCGACCTGAGCGCCTCAAACGTGCGGGACGCACTGCAATTTCAGCCGGAATACGCTGGCGTCATATCCGGTGTACGCCATGGTGCGACGGACAATGATGGCCTGCGCGTGGTGCTCGACCTGTCTGCCAGCAGCAAGATCAAGAGTTTCCTGCTGGACCCCACGGGCCAGTACGGACACCGTCTGGTGATCGATCTGTACCGTGAAGATGCCGGCAATACCAGCCCCGCTGTCAAACAGCTTGACGATATCGGTCAAACCGACCGTGATGTGGTGGTCGCCATCGATGCCGGGCACGGTGGTGAGGACCCTGGCGCCAAGGGTCCCGGGCGTACGCGGGAAAAGGATGCCGTACTGGCCATCGCACGTGAGCTCAAGAAGACCATAGACGCCAGGTCCGGCATGCATGCAGTGCTGGTGCGGGACGGTGATTACTATATTCCGCTTCGCGAGCGTTATGAGAAAGCGCGGCGCAACCGTGCGGATCTGTTCGTATCGATCCATGCCGATGCCTTCAGAAATCCAAAAGTTTCAGGGGGCTCGGTATTTGTGCTGTCCCAGCGCGGGGCTTCGAGTGAATTCGCCCGCCGCCTGGCCACCAGCGAAAACAATTCCGACCTGGTCGGCGGCGTGACGCTCAAAGACAAGGACGATGTGCTCGCATCGGTGCTGCTCGACCTGTCACAGAGCGCGACCATGGGCGCCAGCAACCTGGTGGCGCAAAATGTATTTGCTGCCATGACGGACTTTGGAAACACTCACAAGAACATGGTAGAAGCAGCAAACTTCATGGTGCTCAAGTCACCTGATGTACCCTCGATCCTGGTGGAAACCGCGTTCATCAGCAACCCTTCCGAAGAAGCAAAATTGCGCGATCCGGCCTGGCAAAAGAAAATGGCGGGCGCGATCGCAGCGGGCATTCAGAATTACTTCTACTTGAGTCCACCGCCGGGGACCTGGATCGCCGCCAATCGGCAGCCGCTGCGGCATCGCGTGGTGCACGGTGATACGCTGGGAGATATCGCCAATCGCTACCAGGTTACCGTTTACAGCCTGCGTCGTGCCAACGACCTGACAGGTGATGTCATCCGTGTCGGATCCGAGCTGCTGATTCCCACCACCTGATAACTTGCCCCACCCGCTCTCATCATGCCGCCGCGTTGCCGCCGTTATGCCAGACTGCCGCCGCGTTGCCGCCGCCATGCCAGACTGCGTCGCTTTGCCGCCGTCATGCCAGACTGCCGTAGGCAGGTCTGGCATCCAGAGCAGCCGTTCAGCGTCGACTGGATCCCAGGAGTTGGCTGCGCCAATCCTGGGATGACGCCAACAAAAATGCTGCGCCAATCCTGGGATGACGCCGAGAAAAATGCTTCGCCAATCCTGGGATGAGGTCATAATATATTTAGTGCGCATCCGGAAACGGATGCACGCTAACGCGGCACATGGAAGTGCCGCCATTTTCAATGACGTAAGTCATTGAAAATGAGAGCGAAGCAAAACCACGCTTTTGCTTCGCGATTCCATAACGGGCTGGGATGTCCGTTTATGGACAGACACTATTTAGCCAATGACCATCAACATACTGCCCGACCACCTCGTTAACCAGATTGCCGCCGGAGAAGTGGTGGAGCGGCCGGTTTCCGTGGTCAAGGAACTGGTGGAAAACAGCCTTGATGCCGGCGCCCTGAACATCACGGTATCTTTGGAACAAGGGGGCAAGAACCTGATCCGCGTGGTGGATGACGGTAGCGGAATGGTGCGTGACGACCTGGCTTTGGCATTACAGCGGCACGCCACCAGCAAGATCAGCTCACTGGCAGATCTCGAGCAGGTTGCCACCATGGGTTTTCGCGGCGAAGCGCTACCCAGCATCGCCTCGGTGGCCAGACTGGATCTGGCCTCGCGGCAGCAATCAGAGCCGCATGGCTGGGCGGTAAAAGTACGCCAGGGGCACGTTTCCGAGCCTGAGCCGCATGCCATCCAGGCGGGCAGCCGGGTTGAAGTCGCCGACCTGTTCTACAACACACCGGCGCGGCGCAAGTTCTTGCGCACCGAGCAAACGGAATTCAGTCATGCAGACCTCTTGCTGCGGCGCTTCGCCCTGGCGCGTTTCGACGTGGCGTTCGTGCTTGAGCATAACGGCAAAACGGTTATGCGCCATGAACCGGCGGACACGGATGCACGGCAGGAGAAACGCCTGGCCGGCGTGTTCGGCGCCGAGTTTCTGCCGCACTCGATGCGCGTGCATGAAGAGCAGGGCGGCTTGAGCCTGCGCGGCTGGGTGGCCGAGCCGCGTTATAACCGGGCGCAGTCGGACCGGCAGTTTTTCTTCGTCAATGGCCGCGCCGTGCGTGACCGGATCATTGCCCATGCGGTGCGCAAGGCCTTCCAGGATGTGCTCTTTAACGGCCGCCATCCGGCGTTCGTGTTGTACTTTGAATTGTCGCCGGCGGCGGTCGATGTCAATGTGCACCCGCAGAAGCAGGAGGTGCGGTTCCGTGATGCGCGCATGGTGCACGATTTCCTCTTTTCCGCTTTGCACCGCGCTCTGACAGTCGCGGGTGCGGGTGCCGGCATGCTGCGCCCCGGAAGCGGGCTGGCGAGCCCGGCAATTGCCGCCGGCTACGGCGGTGGCAGGGGACAGCCCCAGAGCCAGGTCAACCTCGGCTTGCCGGTCAGCGAGCAGATTGCGGCTTACCAGCAGGTTCTTGCTGGCGCCGGATCTTTATCCATGCCGGCTACGGACGCTACGGAGATTCCGCCGTTGGGCTTTGCGCTGGCGCAGTTGCACGGCGTATACATCCTTTCGCAGAATGCGGCAGGATTGGTGTTGACGGATATGCATGCAGCGCATGAGCGTATTACCTATGAGCGGCTGAAATCGCGCTGGTCCGCCGCGGGCATCCGCAGCCAGCGTTTGCTGGTGCCGCTGACGGTGCAGCTCAGCCAGGGTGAAGCGGACCTGGCGGAAGTGCGCCGCGAACAACTGGCCGGGTTCGGCCTGGTGTTTGACCGTTCCGGACCGGAAAGTGTTTTGCTCCGGGAAGTGCCCGCCTTGCTGGCGGAAGCCGACGCTGCGCGGCTGTTGCGCGATGTGCTCTCCGACCTGGCACAACAGGGGGACAGTGATCGCGTGGATACCGAGACCAACGAGATCCTGTCGTCCATGGCCTGCCACGGCTCGGTACGCGCCAGGCGCTTGTTGAGCAGCGCGGAAATGAACGCCTTGCTGAGGGATATGGAACACACCGAACGATCCGGTCAGTGCAATCACGGGCGGCCAACCTGGGTGCAGCTGGACATGGCGACGCTCGATCGTTTGTTTCTGCGCGGGCGTTGATGACCGCGCAGCAGGATACCCGGCCGCCTGCCATATTCCTGATGGGGCCGACGGCCTCCGGTAAAACCGGTCTGGCGCTCAAACTCAAGGAACGGTTTCCGCTGGAAATCATCAGCGTGGATTCGGCTCTGGTGTACCGCGGCATGGATATTGGCACCGCCAAGCCAGATGCGGCAACGCTCGCCCGTGCCCCGCACCGGTTGCTGGATATCAGGGATCCGACCGGGCATTATTCGGCCGCTGAATTTCGCCACGATGCATTGCAGGAAATGTCCCGTATCAGCCAGGCCGGGCGGGTACCGTTGCTGGTGGGTGGCACCATGTTGTACTTTCGCGCACTCACTGGCGGCCTGGCGCATTTACCTGCCGCCAGCCCGTTGCTGCGCAAGCGCCTCTTAAAGGAAGCTGGTGGGGCCGGCTGGGCGCGTATGCATGCACGGCTCGCCGAACTCGATCCCATCGTGGCTGAGCGCATCCATCCGAACGACCCACAGAGAATTCAACGCGCCCTGGAGGTCATCGAGTTGAGCGGGCGTAAACTGAGCGATTTGCAGCGTGAACACCAGCAACAGCAGGAAGAGCATTGTGGCTATCGCGTTCTGCGTCTCGTTGTCTGCCCTGCGGACCGCCGGGTGCTGCATCAGCACATCGAGGCGCGGTTCCACAATATGTTGAAACAAGGATTTATCGATGAGATGAAAGCGCTGCGTGCCCGCGGCGATCTGGGGCCGGAAATGCCTTCCATGCGTTGTGTGGCTTATCGTCAGGCGTGGAAGTATCTGGAGGGCGAAATCGATCTGCCGGAAATGACCCGGCAGGCGGTTGTGGCGACGCGGCAACTGGCCAAGCGCCAGCTCACCTGGTTGCGGCAGGAAAGCGCGGCCTTGTGGTATGATTTGGGCCTGGAAACGGCGCAGGAATCGGTGTTTGATGAAGTTGCCGGTTTTCTTGAATTGTGAATGTACCGCACCCAGATAGTTTCAACCCGGAAAGTCCTGATGGACTTTCCGGGTTCAATTTCGCACCGCCGGGTCAGGTGGTGGCGAACCATGACAATAATAGGAGAACTGCCATGACTAAAGGTCAGTCACTACAAGAACCCTTTCTGAATGCACTTCGACGCGAGCGTGTACCGGTGTCCATCTACCTCGTCAACGGTATCAAACTGCAGGGACAAGTTGAGTCATTTGACCAATTTGTCGTGTTGCTGAAAAACTCCGTGAGCCAGATGATTTACAAACACGCCATTTCCACCGTTGTTCCAGCCCGAAACGTGCGTGTATTAGACGAGGAAAATGAGTAGGCATTTCCTTGCTTGATCGTGCCGGGCGCGGCGAACGCGCGGTCATTCTGCATCCCGTCTTCAGGCAGACCGGCCCGGGCGAACTGGACGAATTCAACGAACTGGCCCGGTCCGCAGGGGTTGAAGTGGCTGCTGTTGTTTCGGCGCCACGCAGCCGCGCCGATGCGCGCTACTACGTCGGTAGCGGCAAGATCAATGAACTGGCTCTTCTGGTAAAGGAGAAAGAAGCCAATCTGATACTCGTCAGCCAGTCTCTCAGCGCGGTGCAGGAACGAAACATCGAGCAAGCCTGCCAATGCCGGGTGCTGGATCGTTCCACCCTGATTCTCGACATTTTCGCCCAGCGCGCCCGGTCCTATGAAGGCAAACTGCAGGTCGAACTGGCACAGCTGCGTCATCTTTCCACCCGCCTGGTGCGTGGCTGGACCCATCTGGAACGGCAAAAAGGCGGCATCGGCCTGCGTGGTCCGGGTGAAACGCAGCTCGAAACCGACCGGCGCCTGATCGGCGTACGCATCCGGCAGCTGAAGAGCAGGCTGGACAAAGTCGCCAGCCAAAGGGAGCAAGGACGGCGTCAGAGGGTGCGATCGCAAGCACCTCTGGTGGCATTGGTGGGTTATACCAATGCGGGTAAATCCACCCTGTTCAATGCGCTGACAGATTCGGGAGTTGTCGCGCAGGACCTGTTGTTCGCAACCCTGGATCCCACTGTACGCCGTATGCCCGGCATGCATTGTGGTGATGTCCTGCTGGCCGATACGGTCGGCTTCGTCAGCGATTTGCCGCATGAACTGATCGCTGCATTTCGCGCCACTTTGCAGGAAGCCCGTGAGGCGGATTTACTGCTGCATGTTATCGATGCTTCCGACCCATTTCATGGCGAACGGCAACTTGATGTCGAGCGGGTGCTGGAAAGCATAGGAGCGGCAAACATCCCGGTCATACGCGTGCTGAACAAAATCGACCGCAGCACTCAGCCGGTGCAGGTGCTGCGCGGTGAAGACCAGATGCCCTTGAGCGTATCGGTATCGGCCCGGACGGGTGCGGGCATGGACCAACTCAGGGATGCCGTAAGTGCGCGGCTTTCGGGTGCGCGCATCAATCGCTGGATCGAACTGCAGGGCCGCGATGCCCGGCTGAGAGCACATCTGTTTGAGTTGGGCGTGGTCAGCGAAGAGCGCTTGGCGGCGGACGGATCATGGATGCTGCACGTAGACGTGCCATTGAATACCGCCCAACGACTGTCGCGGCTTCCAGGCAGCGAAGGTGTTACCATGAAAAAGCAGTTGCTGCCGGAGCTTGCGGCCAGTTGACGTTTCCCGGACGCCTTGAAACTCGCAGCGTCAAACCCAAGTTAGGCTGTGCATTGACAAGAGCTTCCTTCACAGGATCTTGCTAGAGGAGAATCAGATGCCCTGGAAAGAGCCCGGTAAGGGCAATAAAGATCCCTGGAATTCCGGGGAACAACCGCCTGACCTCGAGGAGGTTTTCCGCAATGTGAATAGCCGTCTGAAAGCCATTTTTGGCGGCGGCTCCGGCGGTCGTCGCAGTGAACCTGGCGGCAATGGTGCGGGGGGTATGTTCGGCATCCTGGTCATCGCGCTGGTGCTTTGGCTAGCCTGGGATACCGTGCACATCATCGACCAGGCCGAGCGTGGCGTGGTGCTGCGATTTGGCAAGTTCAACCGCACACTGGACCCTGGCATCAATCTCACCTTTCCCCGGCCCATCGAAACCATGACCTCGGTCAATGTCAGCAACGTGCGGTCCGTGGATGACAGCGGACAAATGCTGACCGAAGATGAAAATATTGTCGAATTGAATTTTACCATCCAGTACCGCGTGCTGGATCCGCAAAAGTTCCTGTTCAATGTGCGCGACCCGGAAGCAACATTGCAATCTGCTGCAGAAAGCGCGTTGCGGGAATCGCTGGGCACCAATGGTCTGGATACCATCCTGGCAGGCGCCGGGCGTGAAAAGGTGGCGCAGGACAGTGAGCAGGTGTTGCAGGAAACCCTGGATCTGTATGGCGCGGGTATCCAGGTTACTCAGTTCACACTGCGCGATGTCAATGTACCCGCGCAGGTACGGGACGCTTTTTCAGACGTCAACAAGTCCCGCGAGGACCGTCAGCGCTTTATCGAAGAAGCACGGGTTCACGCCAACAGCGTCGTGCCCGAAGCGCGTGGCGACGCCGCGCGGGTGATCCAGGAAGCGGAAGGCTACAAAGCATCCACCATCGCGGTGGCGGAAGGCGAGGCCGAACGCTTCAACCTGCTGCTGATGCAGTACCGCCTGGCGCCGGAAGTTACCCGCAAGCGCCTTTACCTGCAGGCCATGGAAAGTGTACTGCAGCGCTCATCCAAAGTGCTGATCGATACCCAATCCAGTGGCAATGTGCTCTATCTGCCATTGGATCAGATGACAGGCGGCTCGGGCACAGCGAAGCCCCCCATCATGCCGCCGCTGGTGACGCCGCAGAGTGGAGAGGGGTCCGCGGACAATGCCGCCAGTACCCGCACGCCCCGCAGGGAGGGCAGACAATGAACCGCATGGCATTAGGGATTCTGCTTGCGATACTGGCCGTGTTGGGCCTGTCGAGCATATTCACAGTGAATGAAACCGAGTACGCCATCAAATTCCAGCTCGGTCGCATCGTGCGCGCGGACTATGAACCCGGCTTGCACTTCAAATTGCCTTTCATCAATAACGTGCGAAAATTCGATCGCCGGGTGCTGACGCTGGACACACCGTCCGAATCCATGCTGACCTCGGAACAGAAATTCGTCAATGTGGACTCCTTCATCAAATGGAAAATCACCGATGTGTCGAGGTTTTACATCTCCACCCAGGGTAATGAATTACTCGCCCTGAGCCGCCTGGAACAGATCATCAAGGACCGTATGCGCGCACAGATCGCCAGCCGTACACTGGTAGACGTTGTGTCAGCGGAGCGGGTCAATATCATGCGCGATATCCAGGAAGCCGCCAATGCCGCAACCAGCGATGAATTTGGCATCCGGGTCATCGACGTGCGTATCAAGTCGATTGAACTGCCGGACGACGTACGCGATTCGGTGTTCCAACGCATGTCGACGGACCGGCAAAAGGAAGCCAACCTGTTGCGTTACCAGGGCCGTGAAGAAGCTGAACGTATTCGCGCCAATGCGGACCGCGAAGTGCAGGTTCTGCTCGCCGAAGCCGAGCGGGATGGACAGATCACCCGCGGCGCTGGCGATGCCCGCTCCATAGAAATCTATGCATCGGCTTACGGTAAGGATGAAGAGTTCTTTGCCTTCTATCGCAGTCTGCAAGCGTACGGGAATGCTTTTGGCGGCAACCAGGACGTGTTGGTGCTTGATCCGTCGTCCAGCTTTTTCGACTATTTCGGTTCAGACTCCGGCCGCAAGAAGTAGGCAGCGAATCAGCCCATGATTCAGGACCTGGTGGCCGCGTTCGCCTTGCTGCTGATTATTGAAGGGCTGATGCCAGGCATCGCGCCTCTGGCGTGGCAGAAATACCTGCGGGAAGTGGCCAAAATGAATCCGCGCACGATCCGGATTGCCGGTATCGTCAGCATGCTGGGCGGAGCCTTGCTGCTGCAGTTCATGCAGTAAATGTGCCCAGGCAGGACGCTACAGGATATTCACAAGAGTAAGGAATGATGAATAAGAGTGTTGTCGTGCTCGGCACCCAATGGGGGGACGAGGGCAAGGGCAAAATAGTCGATCTGTTGAGTCACGACGCCGATGTGGTCGTGCGTTTCCAGGGCGGGCATAACGCCGGCCACACCCTGGTCATAGAAGGTCAGAAAACCGTTCTGCACCTGGTCCCGGCAGGCATCCTGCAGCCGCGGGCTGAATGTCTGATCGGCAACGGCGTGGTGCTTTCTCTCAAGGCACTCAAACACGAAATCGAGGATTTGGAGAAACGCGGCGTCGAAGTGCGCTCGCGCGTTAACATCTCACCAGCCTGCGCCATCATCATGCCTTACCACGAACTGATCGACCGGGCGCGGGAAGAAGCCAGTGGTGCAAAAGCCATTGGCACCACGTGCCGCGGCATTGGTCCTGCTTATGAAGACAAGATAGCCAGACGCGGATTGCGCACCACGGATCTGCTCAGTCGCGCTACGCTCGAGGACAAGGTCGGGCCCGTACTGGATTTTCACAACTTTGTCCTCAGTCAGAGGTTTGGTCTGCAAGCGCTGGATTTCAATACTGTGGTTGATGAGGCCCTTGCTTTGGGTGAGTATTTCTCTGCCATGGTCACGGACGTCAGCCGGCGCATTTACCAGTTTCGTCAACAGGGCAAGCGCATCATGTTCGAAGGCGCCCAGGGCAGCCTGCTGGACATCGATCACGGCACCTATCCTTATGTGACTTCTTCGAATACCACCGTGGGCGGCGTGTGCACCGGCGCCGGCGTCGGGCCCAATGCCATCGACTATGTGCTGGGTATTACCAAGGCCTATACCACCCGGGTTGGTGGCGGACCATTTCCGACAGAATTATTCGATGAAACCGGAAAACACCTGGCCAAACGGGGTGATGAGTTTGGCGCCACCACCGGCCGGCCACGACGCTGTGGCTGGCTCGATGCCGTGGCACTGCGGCGCATGGTGGAGCTTAACGGTGTGAGCGGGCTGTGTGTAACCAAACTGGATGTACTGGATGGCCTGGATGAAGTCAAAATCTGCACGGCCTATGAATTGGCCGGCGAAGAACTCGAATCCACACCGCTGAACGCCGACAACTGGGCCGAACTCAAACCAGTCTACCAGTCGTTTCCGGGTTGGCTGGATTCCTCGCGCGGCGCTGCCAGCCTCAAGCAATTGCCGCTCAATGCGCGCAGTTACCTGGATGCGGTAGTGCAGCTGGTTGGCGCGCCGGTACATATCATTTCCACCGGGCCCGACCGCAACGAGAACATCATTCTGCAATACCCCTTTGACTGATTCGCTGACAGTGACAAGGGTGGCTTTATGCGACACATAGAACGACATCGGATGCACCGCATTGGCTGGCTGCGAGCAGCGGTTCTGGGCGCCAATGACGGTATCGTTTCCACCGCGAGCCTGATCCTGGGTGTGGCGGCTGCGCAGGCGACTGTGGGAAGTATTCTGATCGCAGGCGTCGCCGGCCTGGTTGCGGGTTCCATGTCGATGGCGGCTGGCGAATATGTTTCCGTGAGTTCGCAGGCGGATACGGAACGTGCGGATCTGGATCGCGAACGCAAAGAGTTGGCCGATGATCCCGCTCACGAGCATGCCGAGTTGACTGGCATTTATGTTCAGCGCGGGCTCGATCGGGGGCTGGCTTCCGAGGTTGCCCGGCAATTGACTGAACACGATGCGCTCGGCGCGCATGCGCGTGATGAGCTGGGCATTCAGGACAAGTTGAGTGCACGGCCTGTTCAGGCTGCGTTGGCGTCCGCTGGCACATTTGCCGTGGGCGCCGCCCTGCCTCTTGTGGTTGTGCTGTTGGCGCCGCTTGCCACCCTGATGTGGGCTGTTGCCGGTAGTTCATTATTGTTCCTCGCAGTGCTGGGCTCACTGTCTGCGCGCGTCGGTGGCGCTTCCATGACAAGTCGCGGCCATCCGGGTGAGCTTTTGGGGCGTCCTGGCGATGGCATTGACGGCGGGGGTGGGCGCCTTGTTTGGCGTCATGGTGTGATTCGGGCCCGCATGTGGGCACTGGCAGGAAACCGGCCAAAGGATATGGTATGAGAATCCTCATTGTTGAAGACGAACCGCGCATCGCCGATTTTCTTCAGCGTGGACTGCGTGCGGAAGGCCATTTCTGTGTCGTTGCCAATGATGGTGAATCCGGCCTGTCGCTGGCATTTGGAGGGGATTTCGACCTGTTGCTACTCGATTTGATGTTACCTCGGATGCATGGCCATGAAGTGTGTCAGCAGTTGCGCATAAAAGGATTAAAAACACCCATAATCATATTGACGGGAATGGACAGTCTCAATGACATTGTGGCCGGCTTGCGCATGGGCGCCGACGATTACATGACCAAGCCATTTTCGTTTGAGGAATTGCTGGCGCGAATGGAAACGGTTATGCGCCGGAGCAAGGATGTAACCAGCGAGAACCCAGTACTCAGAGCCGGCCCCCTGGCATTTGACCGCCAGTCACTGCGCTTGTCGGTGGATGGCAGGGAAATCAGCTTGACAGCCAGAGAATTGGCCATCATGGAGTTATTGATGAGCAAACCGGGAACCTTGTTCAGCCGTGAGCGCATTCTCAGTAATGTCTGGGGGCTGAACATGGATCCACTGACCAATGTTGTAGATGTGTATATCGGAAAACTGCGCAAAAAAATTGATCATGCCTCCGGCAGAATTGGCATTGAGACTGTGCGCGGCTTTGGGTACAGACTGAACATCACCGATTCCGCAACGCCAACCCGGGTATCTTGACCTGTCTGTGGGCATTGCCAGGTTGGCATCTTATGGAAGTTGCGTTGAAACACCATTCTGTTGATGGAGCCCTGTTTGCTCCCGTAGGTCGTTGGCTTCCGGCAATCACGATAATTTCCTGCGTGGCCCTTGCACTATCCTTGCTTCCTGACCCGGCTCACGCCGGGACGGACTTGTCGATCACAAGCGGTAGTATTCACGGAGAAGTGCTGATTACGCGGAAACTGACCTCGCAACGGATGCGCTTTCGACTCTATCCAGGTTTCAAACCCCTGCCGCCCCCAACCGCCACGGCAAACTTGGGCGATGAACGAAGAAATGTCGTCATCTACCTGAAATCCACCCCATCGACCACTGCGACTCAGGTGGGCGGCGAAGTGCCGCATATTGCGCAGATGGGTGAGACTTTCGTGCCACATGTGCTGCCGATAGTGAAAGGTACCACGGTCGATTTTCCGAATAAGGATCCTATTTTTCACAACGTTTTTTCCTTGTCCGACACCAAGTCCTTCGACCTGGGGCGCTATCCGCAAGGCGACTCCAGATCAGTTACTTTCGACCGCAGCGGGATCGTCCCGGTGTTTTGTCACTTGCACTCCAACATGAGCGCCATCATTGTGGTTCTGGACAACACATTCTTTGCCGTAGCAAACGCCGAAGGGTATTACCGCATTGAGGACATTCCGGCGGGGACTTACACCCTCGTTGGCTGGCACGAGCGCAGCGAGCGGGTTGAGCTGCAGGTAGAGGTGCTATCCGGCCAATCCGTCGAGTTAAACGTCACCATACCGATCGAAGATGAGCAGGCGACAGGTCAATAGCAGGGACACAAATGCGGCAACCCGGTTTCCGATTATCGGGTTGTTGGCATTATTGTGCGGCATGGCAAGTTCGCTGACCATGGCCCAGGAACGGCTACTGATCGAAGGCATCCTGGATGCCGAGGTTTACAAGACCGATGCGCGCTCATTCTCACTGGCCAGAAACAACGGCGACATTTCAACCCTGGGCCGGCTGCAGCTCTGGTCGGCCTGGCAGATTTCATCGGGCTTGCAAATCTATTCGCTGGGAGAAATTGTGACGGATGATGCGGCGGCGGAAAGTGATACCGAGTCGGAAATCAGGCAATTTGCAGTGCGCTATTCGAACAACTCTTCCTCGTTTTTTTTCATCGAAGCCGGCAAGCTTCTGCCGCCCATCGCAATTGCTTCGGAGCGCCGTCTTTCGAGCCAGAATCCGCTGATAGGGCAGCCGGATTTTCTTTACGTGCCGTATCCATGGGGCATCCAGGCGCTTGGATCGGCCGGCTGGTTGGACTATCGTGCGGCGCTGGTCGATCTGCCCGCTGTCAACCGCGAGTATTTGCCTTCCGAGCCCGGTTCCGCATTGCGGCCGGATTTTGGGATTGGAGTAACGCCTTTCACCGGTCTGCGCTTCGGCCTCGCCTATACCAAAGGCCCCTATTTGAATCGAATTCTGGGCGCTTTCCTGCCGCCAGGGTCCGGCTGGAAGGATTTTGACCAGCGGCTCCTGGGCTTTGAATTTCAATTCAGCCGTGGCTACGCGGAGCTCAGCAGCGAGCTGGTCTTTTCCCGCTATGATGTTCCGTTCCAAAGCGCGGGCACGGATGTCTCGGGCTACTTCGTGGAACTTAAATATGCCTGGACTCCGCGCCTCTACAGTGCGTTGCGCCTGCAAAGAAAGGAATACCCTTTCATTCAACACCTGGGGGAGCTGACGTGGCTGGCGCAGACAGTACGCAATCATGATGTGGAAATCGGCCTGGCATACCGGTTCAGTGCGGATACACAACTAAAAGTGGCCTACCGGCACGATCTTGGGAACATGGAGAGGGGCGGAGAGAGCGAGTATCCGGCCGGTCATTCGCTGGCGCTGCAATTCTCGCACCACTTTGACCTCAGGTCATGGTTCAGGACTGAGCGGTAGCGGCTCGAATGAGACCATATGAACACCTCCGATAACGCACGGATGCCGCCACGCAAAAAGGGCCGGGATATCCCTGGCAGGGTGATATGCAGATTGAGCTCCATGCGGCTGAGCACCAGGGCGATCCTGTTCAGTATCGCTATGACCGCATTTGTAATCACGGCCGTCTTTGTGACCCTGAGTATTGAGATCAGAAGCGAAACCAAGCAACTGCTGCAGGACATCCTCAATCGCAGCGAAAAACAGGTTCTGAGCATCCAGCAGGACAACCTTTCGCAACTGCTTTGGGCTTCAACCCAGATCAGCAGCAATTCCACCCTCAGAGCTGCAATGGAAACCTACCGGCTGGAGTCCACCATAAAGACCGGGAACAGGGCAGAACTGCTGGCGACAGTGCAGAATGAATTGGACAAGGTCTGGGCCGGACTCAGGCATGACCTGCTTTTCGTCACCGACGCGAAGGGAGAGGTGCTGGCTGCCAACGGGCGGATGGATTCGCCGCCGCGGCCTGGCGCAGACCTGTCACAACTGCCTGTACTCAAGCATGCGCTGAATCCCTCAGCCGCAATGGGCGAGCAGAACTTCGGTGTGATCAGCCTGCAGGGGCAACACTTCCTGATTGGCACCTTACCGATTGAAATGCAAGGATTTGTCATCGGCTCGCTGTCGCTGGGTGACCGCATCGACAGCAGCTTCCTGCCCAACCTCAGGGCTTTTTTTGGCGGGGATACCGTCGTAACCGTGGGCAAACGCAGCATAGCGTCCACACTGCCAGCATCGTCCGGCGGCGATGCCGGTGCCGAAGCCCTGGCAAGACTTAGAGCTGCGGCCATCAAGCCAGACGGGACGGCCCGCCTCGGTGATGAAGATTACCTGATCACCTCGATGACGCTGGGCACTGACGACTCCGGTGAACCGGTCACTCTCTTTCTGCTTCGGTCGCTCACCCAGGCGCTGAAACAGCCCAATGGGAAGTTGAAGAATACGCTGGCGAAGCAGGCCGTTCTGGCGATATTACTGGGAGCGCTGTTGACCTGGGTGGTCACCAGGACCAGTTTGCGTCCACTCGAAAGGTTCGCGGCGTTCATGAAAGGTGTGGCTGAAAGCGGTGATTACTCGCGCCGCTTCCAGGGACGAGAGCCCGGTGAGAGAAGACCAGCAGCAGGCTCTGGCGAAAAGCGGACCGCGGCGGCAGTCGAGGCTCACAGCAACAATGAGTTGGATTTATTGGTCAACGGGTTCAATAATATGCTTGCGGTGATTGAAACTCGTGACCGATCCCTGAAGAAAGCGCACACCGAGCTTGAGCAGGGCATCCGTGCGCTGCATCAGAAAGAAGAAGAATTGCGGCAGTCGCAAAAGATGGAGGCCGTTGGTCTGCTGGCCGGCGGCGTGGCTCACGATTTCAATAACATCCTCATGGTGGTGTCAGGATTTTCTGAACTGGCGCTGCGCAGCCTCGATGTTGACCATGAGGCCCGGGCCTGCATTGAAGAAGTACAGAAGGCCAGCAAAAGCGCGTCCTTGCTCACACGGCAGCTGCTCGCCATCGGCCGAAAACAGATTTTCAGACCCAAAGTCATCAACCTCAACAACCTGATCAGCGAACTTGAGAAAATACTGCGAACGGTAATTGGTGAGTCCATCGAGCTGACCACCCAACTGGACGCGGACCTCCACAATGTCCTGGCCGATCCTTCCCAGATAGAACAAGTTCTGCTTAACCTGACACTCAATAGCAGAGACGCGATTGCAGGCACCGGAAAAATATGTATTGCAACAGCCAATACCGATCCGCATGAAGACCCGGCACATCAACACGAGGATTTCCTGCGCACGCCCCATGTGGTCATCAGCGTGAGTGATACCGGATGCGGGATGGACCATGCCACGCAAGCGCGCATGTTCGAACCTTTTTACACCACCAAAGACCAGGGAAAAGGCACCGGCCTTGGCTTGTCCACCGTACACGGAATCGTGCAGCAAACTGGGGGTCACATCCGGGTTGAAAGTGAACCGGGACACGGAACGGTGATCAGGATCTACCTTCCACAAGTGACACTGGCAGTCGAAAAAGCTGCCCAGGTCAGCGGGACCGGCGCCCTTGCCGGTGCCGAAACCATACTGGTGGTGGAAGATGAACCGGACGTGCGCAAGATTGTGTGTAAGCTTCTGACAGCGAGTGGCTACAACGTACTGGAAGCATCCGGCCCGGATGAAGCATTGACAATATTCAAACAGTCCAGCGACCTGATTGATCTGCTTTTGACCGATATCATGATGCCCGTGATGAATGGCCGGCAGTTATACGAACAGATCGCATTGCTGCAACCCGGCATCAAGACCCTTTTCATATCCGGTTACACGAACGGAGTGATCAACGATGGCGGCATACAGCCGGATGGCGTCAATTTCCTGCAAAAACCGTTCGCCCCTGATGAGTTAACGGCGAAGGTGCGAATAATTTTGCACGGCGGTAAATAAGGAAGCTCTGAATAATTCATCCTTGAATTATCAGAGCACGCCAAACAAAAAATGTGATTTTTGTTTGGCTCTCATTTTCAATGGCTTACAGCCAGTGAAAATGTTGGCACATCCCTGTGCCAAGGAAACTCTGAATTAATCAGAGTTTCCATAAATTTTCATTGAAAATTTAATCCTTTTTCATTTTGTTTTCACTTGCCATTTAAACTCCCGGCTTAGTATGGATGAGCAGGCAAGGATCTGTATAACCATCGGAGAAGGGTAATGGGCAAGATACTTTTCAGGATTTCGGTCACTATCGGCTTCGTGCTGGCGCCGGCGCTCACATTTGCCGAAATACACGTTATTACCGTCAACGACAATTTCTTCAGCCCCAATGATCTGACCATCCAGGCCGGCGATACCGTGCGCTGGACCAATGCGGCGGGCGGTGCCGTTCATGATGCCACCGCCGACGATTTCAGCTGGGCTTCCGTTACCGCTTCCTCATTCACCTTTGAACGCGTGTTCGGCAGCGCCGGCGAGGTCCTCTACCACTGTACCGTCCACAGCGCTCCGGGACTCAATCGCAATACCAACATGAACGGCCGCATCACGGTGCAGGCGGCTGCGCCCGTGTTCCCGATCAATGCCGGGCTCAACGATTCCTGGTTCAACCCGGCCACGCCTGGCCAGGGCTTTTTCATTACCGTGTTTCCGGATATCAAATTGATGTTCCTGGCCTGGTTCACCTATGACACCGAACGTCCCGCGCCCGAGGTTGAGGCGATACTCGGCGAACCCGGCCATCGTTGGCTGACCGCGTTCGGCACTTATTCCGCTGACACCGCCACGCTGGAAGTGGAGCTGACCCAGGGCGGTGTATTCGATTCGGTTGAGCCAGCTGTTGTGCAGAGCGCAGACGGCACCATTGAAGTCGTTTTCAGCAACTGCAATGCGGGCACCGTGAATTACAACATCCCTTCGGCGGCGGTCAGTGGTCAGATTCCGATCGAGCGCATTGCGCTGGACAATGTGCCGACCTGCGAAGCACTGTCATCCCCTTAAATGACCCGGGAGTTCACAAGACCATCCAGGCGAGCAAACGACCACCCAATTCCAGGAGCCCACCGTGAACGAATCGCAGGCAAGACCCCCCTCCCTGAACCTGGCGCTGTACCTAGTGCTGCTTGGATTGGCCTCGCCGCTGGCCGCGCAGACCACCCATGACATCACCGTTGGCGATAATTTCTTCAGCCCCGCCAACGTGACCATCCAGGTGGGGGATACGGTGCGCTGGAATAATGCCGCCGGCGGCATGAGCCATAATGTCACCGCTAACAATGACAGTTTTGCATCACAGACCGCCAGCAGTTTCACTTTTACCCACACTTTCAGCAGCGCGGGTTCAGTGCCCTACCACTGCACTATCCATTCTTCGATGCAGGGCACGATCACGGTTCAGAGCGTTGAGCCACCGCCGGCGGACCTGGCACTGCTGACGGTCAACGCTGCTGCTGGATCCTTTGCGCCCGGCGATGGCATCGCCATCGATATTTCGATCAAGAACATCGGCGGGCAAACCTCGCCGGCGGCCAGCATTACTTACTACGCATCCACCAACAGCAGCATTAACGGCAGCGATACAGAACTGGGTACCGATGCGGTCGCCGCACTGGCCGCCAACACCATGCGAAACTACACTGCCAACGTTACATTTCCCGGAAACATTCCCGATGGCACGTACTTCATCGGCGCCATCATCGACATCAATGACGCCAGCGCAGTCAATAATGTAGCCGTGGATAACGGCACGATTACCATTGCGACACCCGCTCCGGTGTTCCCGATCAATGCCGGCCTGAATGACTCCTGGTTCAACCCGGCAACGCCCGGCCAGGGCTTCTTCATCACCGTGTTTCCAGATATCCAGATGATGTTCCTGGCCTGGTTCACCTATGACACCGAGCGCCCCGCGCCCGAGGTCGGGGCGATCCTCGGCGAACCCGGTCATCGCTGGTTGACGGCGTTCGGTCCGTATTCCGCTGACACCGCCACGCTGGAAGTGGAACTGACCCAGGGCGGTGTATTCGATTCGGTTGAGCCAGCTGTTGTGCAGAGCGCGGACGGCACCATCGAAGTCGTTTTCAGCGACTGCAATGCGGGCAGCGTGAATTACAACATCCCTTCGGCGGCGGTCAGCGGTCAGATTCCGATCGAGCGCATTGCGCTGGATAATGTGCCGTTCTGCGAAGCCAAGGCCCTTGCTCAATAGTGTCGTGCTGTGAGGGAAGCATTCGTCCGTTATTCGTTGGCTTTTTTCTAATCCAGAAGCGTGCAAAGTAGCCCTCACGAAGCAGTCGTTGCGATCGGTCTTTTGGCAGTTGCACCGACGGTGGTGAGTGGAAATCCGCGCGGCTGAAAACCTGCGGGAAATCCGGCATGCCATTGAGTATTCAAATCCATGACGGCAGAAAGGAGCGAATAAAAATCGTTTTTAGTTTGCTGCTGAGCGTACTGGCGGCAGCCCACACGCCGCCGGTTACGGCAGCAGAAGCTGCTGAAGTCGAGACCTTGATGCGGACTTGTTCGACCTGCCACGGCGGGAATGAGACCACGCTCAGCAGCGATATACCCATCATCGCCGGCCAGCCATTCAGCGTGATTGAAGATGCGCTGATTCTTTTTGCCGACGGTCAGCGGCCGTGCAGCGCCATGTGCGCCATCGCCGTCGCGCTGAACCCGCTTGAGAAAGAAGCACTGGCCAATTACCTTGAACAGCAGACCTTTGCCCCGGCAGCTCAACCATTTGAGCTGGAATTGGCTGCGCTGGGGGCCAAAGTCCATCACAACAACGGATGTGAAACCTGCCATTCCCAGGGAGGGCGCAATGGCAACGGCATGGCGCCCATCCTGGCCGGACAGTGGACTGCCTACCTGCGCAACGCCTTGTTTCAGATCAAGACCGGCAAACGCAGTGGGCCACAAGTGATGAACCAGGCCATTCGTTCCTTGAGCAACGATGAGATTGAGGCCTTGCTGAATTTTTACGCCCGCAATGGCCAGCAAAACTGACGCTTGGCGGAACTTCATGGCTGCTTGCTCCGTTGTGCTGTGCTGGTCCAACATTTCCGTGGCGGCGGAATACAGCCGCAGCGGCGCCGACTCGTGCCTGTTGTGCCATGGCGAGACGGCAAAAACGCCGGCAACAGCCATATTCCTCACGCCGCATGGAGCGCGTTCCGACCCGGATGCTCCTTTTGCCCAGTTACAATGCGAAACCTGCCATGGCCCCAGCGAGGACCATGCGCGCGCCCAGCGCCACGGCAGTGAGGTCAAGCCACCGCACGTTTTCGGCACCGATTCGCCTATACCAGCCGCCGAGCAGAATCGGGTGTGCATCGGCTGCCACGAAACCCGGGGGCGGTTGGGTTGGTTTGGCAGCCGCCATGAGGCGGCTCAGGTCTCCTGCGCTTCCTGCCACCAGATCCACCGGGACCGGGACCGGGTGTTCGACTCGCTGGCCCAGCAGCAGGCCTGTTTCGCCTGCCATCCCAAACGCCGCGCCGACACTTTCAAGGCCAGCAGCCATCCGTTGCGCTTCGGTGAGATGAGCTGCAGCAGTTGCCATGACCCGCACAACGGCAACAATGACTTTCTGCTGCAAGCTGCCACCATCAACGAGACCTGTTACACCTGCCACGCCGAGAAACGCGGGCCCTTCCTGTGGGAACATGCGCCCGCCAGCGAAAACTGTACGCTGTGCCACCGGCCGCATGGCAGCAATCATCCGGCCCTGTTGGTGAAACGCCCGCCGTTGCTCTGCCAGCAATGTCATGCCGCCGCAGGACATCCCAGCGTGGCCTTCGGCAGCGAACAGGTGGACGATAATTTCAACAACCGTTTCCTGCTTGGCCGCGGCTGCCTGAACTGCCACTCGCAGGTTCATGGTTCCAACCACCCTTCCGGCGCGGCCCTGGACCGCTGACCGGCATGCACCATCAAGACAGAATGCCGAAATCAACGGTCACGGGGCCGATTGTGCTGGTGTTATTGGCACTGGCCGGCACTTCTGTCCTCCACGCAGCGCAGCCGGTTCCGCTGTATGCCAGCCTTGCGGTGGACACCAGCCGCTGGCGCTGCAGCCTGTGCCCCCTTCGCGAGGGTTGGTATGGGGCCATCGACTTCGGCCCCGGCCTGGTCAGCGATTCCTCGCTGAAATACGCGGACTATCGCGGGCTGGATGAGCAGGGCGCTTTTCCCGCAGTTGATGGCGCTTTGCATTATCGCGATTCACGCGACCATTATTTCGATGTCTTCGCGCGCGACCTGGGCGTGGATAATCGATCGGCGGATATGCGTGGCGGTATGCGCGGGCGCTACCAGCTGCGCCTTGCTTACCGCGAGATACCCAAGTACCGGGGTTTTGGCACCGCAACCGTGTATTCCGGCGTGGGCAATGGCAGCCTGAGCCTGCCCGCCAACTGGCAAAAATCCTTCACCACCGCCGGCATGACCGCGCTCGACAGCTCCCTGGTGCCAACCTCGCTGAAGACCCTGCGCCGCACACTGGCGGGTGGATTGACTCTGAAGTTTGCACGCAAGTGGACCTTTGATACGGACTTTCAACATGAGACCAGGGAGGGCAGCCGTCCCTTCGGCGCCGGCCTTTTAACCATCAATGCCAGCCAATTCCCGGTGCCGGTGGACTTCACCACCGACCGGTTCGACACCGGCTTGCAGTACAGCGGCGAACGCGCACAACTGCGCCTCGGGTTTACCGGATCCTGGTTCGACAACGGTGTCACTTCGGTCACCTGGGAAAACCCGTTCCACTCGGCGCCGGACAATCAGTTGCTGCGGGCGGCGCTGGAGCCGGGCAATGAGTTTTACCAGTTCAGCCTGCAGGGCGCCTTCGCCCCGCGGTCCGGACTGCGCCTCAGCGGCCGCGCGGCCCTGGGCCGCATGCGTCAGGACGATCCTTTTCTGCCTTTCTCCATCAACCCGCAGTTCAGCGACTTGACCCTGCCTCGCGCCGCCGCTGACAGCCGGATAGACACCGGGACCTTGAATGTCGCCGGCAAGTTGGCCGCTCGCCTGGCCTCACGACTCGACCTTTCCGCCAGCGCGAAAATCGATCAGCGCGACAATCACAGCCCGATTGATGCCTACACCATTGTGACTACCGATTTCGTCGCCGGTGGTGAGCGCCTCAACCGGCCATATACGTTCAAGCGCGAGAGATACGACCTTGAGCTGGACTACCGGGCCACGCCGGTAGTCAGCTTGCGCGCCGGTGCCTGGCAAGAACAATACGACCGCAGTCTGCAAAGCGTGCTCCAGACCGATGAACGATCGTATTGGGGAGAAGTGAATTTAAGCCCCTGGCCGGTAGCGCAGTTGCGGGTGAAGCTGGAGACTTCGGAGCGTGACGCATCCCCCTTCCAGCAGGTGGATGTGACCGGGCTGATCGAAAATCCGCTGCTGCGAAAATTTCACTTTGCCGACCGCGACCGCGATCGCGCGGTTGTGGAAGTGGACCTTTCTCCCAATCAGCCCTGGTCGCTGAATTTGTCGTGGGCGCGGGCACAGGATGATTACACCAGGAGCATTTTGGGTCTGCGGGAAAGCGATGAACAGAACTTCAACGTGGATTTTGGCGTTTCGTTAGGCCCGCGCATCAGCCTCAATGCGTATGCCTCACGCGACGACATCACCTCGGCGCTGTCCGGATTCGAGGCCGCTGCGCAATCCCCGTGGCAGGCAATCACCGACGACCGGATCACCACGCTGGGCATGAATATCAGCGGCAGGATGAGCAAACGTGTGACCCTGGGCCTGGATTGGGTGGAATCCACCTCCCGCGGAAGGATTGCAGTGATCGCCGGCCCGGCGGATCAACCTTTTCCGGTATTGCGCAGCCGGTTCGGCAACGTGCGGGGCTACATTACCTTTGCGCTCAGCCGCAACTGGGCCTGGAAATTCGCGGCGGAACACGAAAACCTTTCCACCAGCGACTGGCAAGTCGATGACCTGGGCGCCGCCGGCATTGCCAATGTGCTGACCCTGGGCGACATCAGTCCGCGCTACAGCATCACTGCGGTGCGTGTGCAAGCGAGGTACCGATTCTGAAGTTCGCGCGCAAGCGCTCTCTATGTACGGCGGTTGCCTTCCTTCCTTTGAGAAACCGTTGCTTGTGCCGGCGACGGCAACGACTGAAGCTGCAAGCGGTGTGCGTGTCGGGATCGAATGATCGCCTTGCCGGCGTTCGCGAAAAACAGTACAATCCTACCAGTAAGAATTTATGTGAGATGATCTGATGTCACGGATTGCAACAACCAGGATGTCGTCCAAGGGCCAGGTGGTGATTCCCGAAAACGTGAGAAAGCGGTTGAACCTCAAAGCGGGTTCGGAGTTCGTTATCATTGCGGGCGATGACGCTGTTGTATTGAGGCCTGTTACTGAACCGGACATGTCGCAGTTCGACGAGCTGCTGGCGGAAGCTCGCAGGCAAGCAAGGCGTGCCGGGCTACGCAAAGCCGACATCACCAATGCCATTCGTACGGCCCGTGCCCGTGGATGAGGATCGTACTCGATACGAACGTTCTGATGTCCGGCATCTTCTTCGGCGGTGCCGCAGGTAATATTTTGCATGCTTGGAAAACGGGTCGGATCAGCTTGGTTGCATCGCCGGAAATCATCAAAGAATACGTTGCTACGGCTGAAGTTTTGTCTTCACGTTATGAAGACATTCCTCTGGAGCCAATTCTCACACTCATAGTGAAGCACGCAGAGCTTTGGCAAAGCCCGCCATTGCCAAAACAGGTCTGTTCCGATCCAGACGACGACAAGTTTCTTGCGTGTGCATTGGCGAGCGGTGCCGAATGCGTGGTGAGCGGTGACAAGGCGCTCCAACGCGTTTCCGGATACCGCGACATTCGAGTCGTGGCGCCTCGCCAATTTGTCGACACAGCGCTGAGAACCGATTAATGCCCGCTGTTATCTCGATGCGATGGCAACTTTGGTGAGGGCCCCGGTGCACATCATCTCCACCGCCCCCGACCGTCATGAGAGCATCACCTGCAGGTCGCCGTGGTCATGCCCGGATTCTCTGGAGCTGGAAGAATTGCAAAAATGACAGTTGTTGAAGCGCTGTAGACGCGCTCCAAACGTGCGCCATTTTCCAGACCATCACAGACTTACACAAGACCAGACAAGTGAAACACCAAACCCCGGAAAACGGCTCTGCAGCAGCGTTCACGGGGTCTGTGGTGGGTCTTGAACATGGTCATTGAATTGGTGCCCAGGAGAGGACTTGAACCTCCACTACCTTGCGATAACTAGCACCTGAAGCTAGCGCGTCTACCAATTCCGCCACCTGGGCAGAAGGCGGAGGTAAGGGGGTACCTCCGCTTGGGGTCGGCCAGCAGGTAAGGGGGAACCTGCGAACCGGTGCGTACTGTAGTGATTAAGGTCCGGTGTGTCAATAAAAACAGTCTAGCCCGCATGTTGCACCAGTTCTCTACTGCGACGGCCCAGGAGCACGCCCTGTCTGGCTTTCGCTCGGTCGGAGTGCTCGACATAGTGGCGACTATGCCTGCGCGCTCCTCGGTCGCGAAAGCCAGCCATGACGCACTCCTGAACCGTCTCGCTACGAGCACTGGTGCAACATGCGGGCTGGTTTGACAACCGGTCGCAGTTCAGATTACACGGTACCGGCGCATCATGGTGCTGGGGACCGAGGGTGTGTGGCGGCCATTACGCGATGCCGGACTGGAAGTGGTGCTCTCCTCCGGCGATGATTCTGCCGCGGTCGATGCCGTGTATGTCGGTTGGTATCGCGAGTTCGCCATGCATGACATCGAGATGGCCTATCGTGCGGTCGCGCAGGGAGCCTCCTTGTACAGCGCCTCGAGCACGCCCTTTTTTACCACCGCTCAAGGCAAGGCCATCGGGACTTCCGTGGTCATTACCTCCGCGCTCAAGGCGATTACCGGCTGTACGGCAAAAGTCCTGGGAAAACCTTCCATCGAAGCCTTGCGCCATGCCGGCCGATGCTTGGGCGTTGCATTGCCGGACATCGCCGTCGTCGGTGATGATCCGGGCCTCGAGGTGCCCATGGCGCATCGTGGCAAAGCCATGGCCATTTATATCGATAGCGGCATGGGTGGAGCCGATGCGTTTGCCAACACCCCCGCCGGCAAATGCCCACACCTGTCCTTGAGCGGGGTCGAAGAACTGCTGCGATTGTATACCGCTGCACCCCGGGGAAAGCGGTCTATAACTCCCCGCGGCTCATCAATCCCCTGATGTGTTCGGCGCATAGGAACTATTAACCGCCTTTTTCGGAATTCAGGCAAGTATCAGTGGACATCAGTGGCGGTAAACTGATCTCAGGGAGGGGCTTGGCTGCCGCTGTATCAAAGGGTTTCGTCGCCGGACGCCGTGGCACCCACCCTGCATGGCGTCATGCGCGCAGCGCAACAAAATTCGCCCCTGAAATGCAGTAAACACCCAGATGCTGGAAGCCGATATGCACCAGCAATCTTGTAGGAGATTTCAGTTTCTTACCGCCGCCAAATTCGATGGCTTTATTTCAGTGGTCCATTTCAATCCTTGCACTTCAACTCCCCCGTTACATATACCGGCAACGCGTGGGCCCTCGAAACACTCACATCCGCAATCGCAATCTGCGTCGCGCCATAGGCTGCCACTGCGGTCGATATGAAAGCACCCGCCTGGATGCTGATCCAAAGCAGTGAAAATGCAATAAATGTCAGGATTACTTTCGTGTACCTGTCCATGTGTTCCTCCTGTTTGGCTGAAGTTAGCGGCGCGCCCTCCGACACCCCTGATCCGGCGGCCCGCATTGATCTGTTTACTCCGGGTCTTATGAACCCGTGCTGAAATCTAGTCCCGGCTGCTTGCTTGCCCCCACCAGGACGAACCGTTCCCTTGCCAGCGTGATCTGCATGTCGCGCTGTGTCTTGATCACGGCGCGCTTCCCGGGGGCACATACTGGAAAACCGGGACCGGGGCTGGGTCGCGTGAAACCACTCCGAACACGAAGTGAAAGATGGCCCGGGTGCATTCATGGCCTTCCACCGGGAGAAAGCCAGCATGGACTGATTGACCAGGTAGCCGCCTTTACAGGTAAGTTCAACGTCCTTCCAGGCCTGTTCCAGTGCAATTGATAACGACATGCAGGTTCTCCGCGTTTTATGGCTTACAGTATGCTTCCTTATGCGACATAATGTGTCGCATAAACCCGGATACTCGAGTCATCGCCATGCCAAACAAAACCCATACCCTGTCTCGCCAGTGGGCCTTGCTGAACGCCATGCCAAGTGCGCCACGGCGCCTGTCCACCGCCGAATTGCATCAACGCATGCGCGACGAGGGTTTTGGGGTGGATGTGCGCTCCATCCAGCGAACTGCGCCAGTCGGTGTTCCATCGCGCAACGCAAACGTTGCCACATGTTGCAACACGATAGCCAAAGGATTTTGGCGGTCGGATTGCTCACGTTGCACACGCAATCACGAGATCATTGCCGGCAAGAACCTCAAGCCGTCGCTGAATACGCTAACCGGTGCAAGCGAAGGCCCCCCCGGCATGTTCTTGCGCTGGGTGGACAGCTGCCGCCCGTCGATTGTTACTTGGGCGGAGTAGATTGACCAGACTGCGCGATTGAAGTGATCAGTGCGAAGCATCTTCAAGCGCTTGATCAGGCTAGGGAATAGGCTGAAATTGGGTTGTCAGCGGAATTCGCGCACGATGGTCAATCTTGTTCGCGCGCCAACACTTCAGGACCTCAACGCGCGTTTGTTACTCACTTATTCAGAGCTTATATATGGAAGCGTGTCTTGCCCCAATTCATATCAAGTGATATCGTTTGCCGGTCAATAAATCATGGTTGTGTGCAAACGGATGGACCCCCTTCGCAACTTCGGCTTCCTGCTCAAGGACGTATCGCGCTTGTATTCGCTCAATTTCGAGCGCCACGCCACCGAGTTGAATCTGACCCTGGCGCAATGCAAGGTGCTCTGCTATCTGCAGCTCAACGAAGGTATTTCGCAGGTGCGGCTCGCCTATCTCACCGACACCGATCCAATGACGCTAGTGCGCATTCTCGACCGCATGGAAGGGGATGGCCTGATCAAGCGCAGGCCCGATCCCGCTGACGGCCGAGCCCGCCGCCTGTTTCTGCAAGCATCCGCGATTCCCGTGGTGCAGGAAATCTGGCGCGTTTCAGACCGCGCGCGCGCCGAAATGATGTCGGGTTTGTCGGTCAGGGATCAAGCACAACTGATCAAACTGATGCAATGCATCCATTCCAACCTGGATGCGCTGATACCCGGAGCGGCAGACATTAGAGGTGCGGCGCCCAGACCGATACGAAAACGCGCCCAAATGCACGCCGAAACCGCAAAATCGTGAGCCCGCAAGCATTCACAACCATGAGCAATTCGCCCTACGAGGGTTCGGCATGCTGATAGGCATCGTTCGGATCGCCCTACGGCGCCCATATACGTTTGTGGTTCTCGCGCTGTTGCTGCTCATCATCGGGCCGCTGGCGGCGATGCGCACGCCGACGGACATCTTTCCGGAAATCAGGATTCCGGTCATCGCAGTCGCCTGGCAGTACACGGGCCTGCCCCCGGATCAGATGTCTGGCCGTATCACGACGCTCTACGAGCGGGTGCTTACGACGACGGTCAACGATATCGAGCATATCGAAGCTAATTCATATGCTGGCATCGGCATCATCAAGATCTTCTTTCAACCCGGCGTCAACATTGCGGTGGCGAATGCACAGGTTACGGCCATCTCGCAAGTTATCGAGAAACAGATGCCGCCCGGCATCACGCCGCCGTTGATCCTCAATTACAACGCGTCGACCGTACCGATACTCCAGCTCGCGCTTTCCGGCAAAGGACTGTCCGAACAGAACCTTTTCGATCTTGGTGTCAATGCGCTGCGCCCGCCTCTGGTGACCGTCCCGGGCGCCGCCATTCCGTATCCCTATGGCGGCAAGCAACGGCTGGTGCAGATCGATCTCGACGCGTCGGCAATGCAGGCACGCGGACTTTCGGCGCAGGACGTCTCCAACGCCCTCGCCGCGCAGAATCTGATCGTGCCGATCGGTACGCAAAAGATCGGCAGCCTCGAATACACCTTGCAACTGAACAATGCGCCGTCGGCCATCAAGGAGCTCGGCAATCTGCCGATCAAGGTAGTCAACGGGGCCACGGTCTACATCCGTGACGTGGCCAATGTGCACGACGGCAGCTCGCCGCAGACCAATATCGTGCACGTAGACGGCGGACGTTCGGTGCTGATGTCGGTGCTGAAGAACGGCGCGACATCCACGCTGGCGATAGTCGACGGCATCCGGGCGAAACTAGCCGAAATCAAACCCGCACTGCCAGACAGCCTGGTAGTGGCGCCAATCAACGACCAGTCGATATTCGTGCGCGCCGCGATCCGCGGCGTGGCGATCGAAGGCATCATCGCGGCGGCGCTGACCAGTCTGATGATTCTTCTGTTTCTCGGCAGCTGGCGCTCGACCGTGATCATCGCAGTGTCGATCCCGCTGTCGATCATGGGTTCGATCATCGGCCTCGCGGCGATCGGCGAAACGCTCAATATCATGACCCTCGGCGGCTTAGCGCTGGCTGTCGGCATTTTGGTCGACGATGCCACCGTGACCATCGAAAACATCAACTGGCATTTGGAGCAGGGCAAGGATGTCGAAACCGCGATCATGGATGGCGCGCGCCAGATCGTCACCCCGGCGCTGGTTTCGCTGCTATGCATCTGCATCGTATTCGTGCCCATGTTCTTCCTGCAGGGCGTGGCGCGATTCCTGTTCGTGCCAATGGCCGAAGCGGTTATGTTCGCGATGGCGTGCTCCTTCGTGCTGTCGCGCACCCTGGTGCCGACGATGTCCAAGTATCTGCTGCGGCCACATGCGCCGCACACCGACATGCATGGAACCCGGGCCACACTGCCGCCCACAAAAAATCCCCTGCTTTTGTTTCAGCGCGACTTCGAGGCGCGCTTCGAGCGTGTGCGCCAAGCGTATCGCGAGTTGCTGCAACTCGCCCTCGGCCATCGCCGCGTTTTCGTCATCGGCTTTCTCGGCCTGGTCCTGTTATCTTTTGCCCTGGTGCCTTTTCTCGGCAGCAATTTCTTTCCCGCGGTCGACGGCGGGCAGATCCTGATGCATGCGCGCGTGCCGGTGGGCACCCGCGTGGAGGAATCCGCAGCGCGATTTGGCGGCATCGAGGACGCGATCCGCCGCGTCGTTCCGGCCGAGGAGATCGCGACCCTGGTCGACAATATTGGGCTGCCGCCGAGCAGCATCAATCTGACCTACAACAACACCGGGGTGGTCGGCACGCAGGACGGCGATATCCAGATCGCGTTACGCGAGGGCCACCGCCCGACGGCGGACTACGTGCGCGACCTGCGCGAACAGCTGCCGCGCGAGTTCCCGGACACGGTTTTCTCCTTCCCTCCGGCCGACATCGTCAGCCAGATTCTCAATTTCGGCGCTCCGGCACCGATCGATCTGCAGATTCGCGGCAACAACCTGGATGCCAACTTCGACTATGCGAACAAATTGCTGAAGGTGATCCAGCGCGTTCCTGGCGTGGCGGATGCGCGCATCCAGCAATCGCGCAAAAGCCCGGTTTTCGATATCGATGTCGACCGCACGCGCGCGCAGGAGGTCGGCATAACTGCGCGCGACGTGACCAACAACCTGGTGGTCAATCTCGCGGGCAGCGGCCAGGTGGCTCCGACGTACTGGCTCAACCCCGAGAACGGTGTGTCCTACCCGATCGTGCTGCAAAGCCCGCAGTACAGCCTCGATTCGCTCTCCGCGCTTGCCAATCTGCCGATCAGCGGCTCCGCCAACGGCGCTCCGCAGGTGCTCGGCGCTCTGGCCCGCTTCAGCCGGAATACGAACAACGCCGTGGTCAGCCAATACGACATCCAGCCGATGGTGCAGATCAATGCAACCACCCAGGACCGCGATCTGGGCTCGGTCGCGAACGACATCCGGCGCATCGTTGCCGACGCGGCAAGCGAAGTCCCAAGAGGCTCCAGCGTGGTTCTCGTCGGCCAGGTGCGCACGATGGACCGTGCCTTTTCCGGTTTGCTCTTCGGCCTGCTCGGCGCCATCGTGCTGATCTATTTTCTGATCGTGGTGAATTTCCAGTCATGGAGCGATCCCTTCGTCATTATCACGGCGCTGCCGGCAGCGCTCGCCGGCATCGTCTGGATGCTGTTTGCGACGCATACTACGTTGTCGGTGCCAGCGCTCACCGGCGCGATCATGTGCATGGGCGTCGCCACCGCGAATAGCGTGCTAGTCATCAGTTTCGCGCGCGAGCGCCTGGAACAACTGGGAGACGCCGTTGCGGCCGCGCTGGATGCAGGCGTCGTGCGCTTTCGTCCGGTATTGATGACCGCGCTCGCGATGATCATCGGCATGCTGCCCATGGCCCTGGGCCTGGGCGAGGGCGGCGAGCAGAATGCGCCGCTCGGGCGCGCGGTCATCGGCGGCCTCGTTTTTGCGACGGTCGCCACACTTGTTTTCGTTCCTGTCGTGTTCAGCCTGGCGCATGCGCGCTATGGCGAGAAAACCGCGCCAGGTCCAGTCATCGGAGAACCTCATGTCGCCTGAATCCGCGCCTCCCGTGCTGTCGCGGCGCACGCTGCACATCAGCGCGAGCGTGATCGTAGTCGCCGCGCTTATCGTCGTTGCGGACGGAATCGTGACGCGGACTTCGGATGCGGCTCGCCTACGTGAACGCGCCGACGCCCAAGCCGTGCCCACCGTGGCCGTAATTGCACCAGGCAAGACCGACGCTGCCGCTACGCTCGACCTACCCGGGCGCCTCGAAGCCTATTCCCGCGCGCCGATCTATGCGCGGGTCAGCGGCTATCTGAAAAGCTGGAAAGTCGATATCGGCACGCCGGTCAAGACCGGGCAATTGCTCGCGGAAATCGAGACTCCCGACCTCGATCAGCAATTACTGCAGGCCCAGGCAGATCTCGCGAGCGCCCAGGCGAACGCCGCATTGGCCGGAACCACGGCAAAACGCTGGCAATCTTTGCTCGCCTCCGATTCGGTATCGCGCCAGGAGGCGGAGGAGAAAGCCGGCGATTTCGCCACCAAACAGGCCATGGTCAACGCAGCGCAGGCGAACGTTGACCGCTTCGCAGCGATGAAGAGCTTCACCCGCATTGTCGCGCCGTTCGATGGCATCGTTACTGCGCGCTCGACTGATATCGGCGCATTGATCAATGCCGGCAGTGGGACAGGGCAGGAACTTTTCGTGATTTCGGACACCAAGAAACTTCGCGTTTATGTCGGAATTCCGCAGAACTATGTGTCAATCGTCAGACACGGCATCAAGGCGAAAATAAGCGTCCCGGAACATCCGGGGAAATTCTATGCCGCGACAGTCGAATCTTCTTCCCGGGCGGTCAACAGCGCGTCAGGCAGCATGTTGATCCAACTCACGGTAGACAATGCCAACGCAGAACTGCTACCCGGCGAATTTGCCAACGTGAGCTTCAATCTGCCGCGCGATGCAGGCACCCTTAGCATTCCGCCCAGCGCACTGATATTTGACAAGGCCGGACTGCGCGTCGCCACCGTCGGCCCCGATGGCCGAGTTTCCCTGAAATCGGTCACGGTCGCACGCGATCTAGGCAAGGTCATCGAACTCGCCTCCGGAATTGCCGACGACGACCGTTTGATCGAAAGCCCGCCCGATGGCATTGCAGACGGCGACCCCGTGCGTGTCGCGGCGATGGATGCGAAGGCCGCTGCACCTGTGGGAAGCGCAGGGCAAGAGCGTGAGGATAGGCAGCATTAAAGCTATATTGCGGTAATTTCACAGTTAGGGGGAAGTCCGTAAGCTCATATTTACCTTAGAGGGATTGCGAAATCTCACCGGATTTGAAGGTACGAAGCTAGATTCTGCCTTGGTATAGCGTTATTTCAGGCCAATTCCAGCCTGCAGGGCAAAAGACACCGTGCCGCTGTGCTTATAGCAGCCGGATGTTTGAACCGTGCTTATCGGGTTGTCTCCCACAACATGTCAATCCTCCCACTTCAGTACTGATTTCACGGTAACATCTCGCTGCGAAGTCGTATGTAAGGCCGCAATCGTGAGCGCGGCTCCACTTTCAGCCTTCAAACAGCCCGCCGATTTTGAATTGGGTGTTAACCGGATAAGCACGGTTTGAACGATGGGTTTCATCAAACAAGCCAGCTTGCGGTGGAGCGCGACATTCCGGCAACAGACTTGGTGGTGGAGAAACAGTTTTGCCATCCAGGTGAGCAAGTATCTTCCTGATTACCGCCGGGTCTTCGATGCTGGCGATGATCTTCACCTCACCACCGCATTTGCTGCAGTTTTCAATTTCGATATCAAATACCCGTTTCAGTCTCCTGGCCCAGGTCATCGCTGTGTGGTGTTCCGGCGGTGGTTTTTTTTGATTCTCGTTGGATGCTTTACCTTTTTTACCGTTTCCTCGTTTCGCGGGAGTGATCAGCCCTCGATGCTTACTGTTGGGTGCAAACACTCCATGAAACCGCGTGAGGTTGACGCGTGGTCGGGGAACCAGTGCGACGAGCCTGGAAATAAAATCCAACGGTTCGAACAGCACGTGCGTAGCGCCGGCTAAGCCGCGGGGACGGTTTGCGCGAAGCGCAAGAAGAACCCGCTGCGTGCCGATCAGCGCGTGCCGTCTGTGTAAGGGGTTTTAAGCCGATAGCGTATCTGCCCGTTGCGGGTCAGTGACAGACGCTGGTTGGAAACTGCTGGCCTTGCGATGTAGCGGCACAGGCGTTCCAGCTTATCCCGTTCATTGGCTCTGGCAGCGACACCAGCGTGAAGCCATCACTATGACCCGTTTGCGGTCTGCTGAATTCAGATCTGCAATCGGGCAGCGTCTGCAGGGTGAATACCTTGTGTCCCTGTTGCGGGCCGACTGCAATGCGGTAAGTAATGGAACTGCCGTGTAAGTGATGGATGGCGGCCTCATCTTCTTCACCGTCGGCAGCCGAAGTAAGCCAGGCACCTTCGGCATCGCGCTCCAGCAAGCCCTGGCGCTCCAAGTAGCGGGCAAAAACCGCGCCGTGGTGACGTGCATGGATGCACTAATGCCGCGGGCGCAGGATGCGCAGGAGCGGCCAGCTGAACGCCACCAGTTTCTCGTGGTGGCAGGCCTCACAGCGAACTCGCAGGAAACCATGCTCAAGCCGGCCGCACTTCAGGTACTCATCAAATTCGCGGTAAATGAAAGTGGGTAGGTGTTTGCCCTGGCTGGCCAGTTCGGCCTGGAACTCAGGCCAGTATTCCTCGATGACCTGGTAGGCCAAGGTCGCTTCGGGCCGGTGCCGCCGGTATTCGGGCGGGTGAGAGGGTACCAGCGCTGAGAGAGTAGCCACGGATGTTGTGAACGAAGTGGTTGATACCGTTCACCGTGTGACCCGCAGCGGTCATTGTCGACAGTGGAAAAACCTGAATATACGTAAGCATTCATTGCGGTGTCATTTGGGTCTTGTCGTCGCCAGTAGAGAACTGGTGCAACATGCGGGCTGGTTTGACAACCGGTCGCAGTTCAGATTACACGCCGGTTACGGCCTGAATCGCGTTACAATGTGTATCCGATCTGAATGAACATTTTCGTTAATGGCTGCAGACCAGACATCCCGCCCATCGCATGAGTCCGGGGGCCATATAAATGCCGCCGCGCCGGACCGTCAGGCCGTCATCGAATTGCTCGAAGACCAGGGACGGCCGCTGCAGCGGCGCGAGCTTTTCATTCGCCTTGGCGTCGAGTCCGAGGACAGCCGCGAGATCATGCGCCGGCGCCTCAAAGCCATGGTACGGGATGGTCAGTTGGTCAAGAACCGGCGCAACGCTTATGGCTTGCCGGAAAAAATGGACCTGGTGCGGGGGCGTGTCAGCGCCCATCGCGATGGCTTTGGTTTCGTCATACCGGAAAATGGTGAAGCCGACTTGTACCTTTCGCCGCGCCAGATGCGCCAGGTTCTGCACGGTGACCGCGTACTGGCTTGCATTACCGGCGTGGACGACCGCGGCCGCCGCGAGGGTGCGATTACCGAAGTACTGGAGCGGGCGCACCAGAAGGTGGTAGGCCGTTTCGTTCTGGAAAGCGGCGTGGCGCTGGTGGTCCCAGACGATCCGCGCATCAACCAGGATGTGCTGATTCCACTGGCAGATACCTGCGGCGCCAGGCCCGGACAGATCGTGGTGGCACTGATCGTCAAGCCGCCTGGCGAACGTCAGCCACCGCTGGGCAAGGTGATTGAAATCCTCGGTGAAAGTGGTGCGCCCGGCATGGCGACCGAGATCGCGATTCGCAATTTCGACCTGCCGCACGAGTGGCCGGCCGGCGTGGAAGATGAGGCTGCGGCCTTTGGTTCTGCCGTCAGCGCGGATATGATTGCGGGACGGCTTGATGTGCGCGACTTACCGCTGGTTACCATCGATGGCGCTGATGCGCGCGATTTCGATGACGCGGTATATGCACAGCGACGCAAGAACGGCTGGCGCCTGGTGGTGGCGATCGCCGATGTCTCCAGTTATGTGAAAATCGGCAATGCCCTGGACGAGGAGGCAAAAATGCGCGCCACCTCGGTGTATTTCCCCAGCCGGGTCATTCCCATGCTGCCGGAGGCGTTGTCCAACGGGCTGTGCTCCCTGAACCCTGACGTGGAGCGCCTGTGCCTGGTGTGCGACATGTCGGTCAATGATGAAGGCAAGGTCACACGCTCGCGTTTCGATGCCGCCGTGATGCGTTCCCAGGCCCGGCTGACCTACCAGCAAGTTTGGGACTGGCTGGTGCACGGCACGGAGGACATCCGCCCGGGGAAAGCGGCGATTTCCGCCTCCTTGCGCGACCTGTATGGCTTGTACAAGGCTTTGCGCAAGGCGCGCACCCGGCGTGGCGCCATTGATTTCGACAGCACCGAAGTACGCTTCGTGTTCGACGAGCGCGGTGCGGTGGCGGATATCCTGCCCTACGAACGCAATGATGCGCACATGCTGATCGAGGAGTGCATGATCAGCGCCAACGTCGAGGCGGCCAATTTCCTGTTGCAGCATCAGGTGCCGGCGCCGTTCCGTGCCCATGAACCGCCGCAGGAAATCAAGGTTGAAAGCCTGGAGCAGTTCCTGCGCAGCCTGGGTATTCGCAAGACCTGGAAGATCCGCCCGGAACCACGCGATTTCGAGCTCATCGTGCAACAGATCAAGGGCCGTGAGGACGAAGCGCTGATCATGGCCGTGTTGCTGCGCACGCAGAGCCTGGCGACCTACCAGGAAACCAACGTGGGCCATTTTGGCCTGGCATTGCATGCCTATGCCCACTTCACTTCACCGATCCGGCGCTATCCGGACCTGCTGGTACACCGTGCCATACATCATGTGCTCAAGCATCGTGATGCGCGCGGCTACGTCTACACCCGGCCGGATATGGTCAAGCTCAGCGAACATTGTTCGCATCGTTCCCGCCGCGCTGACGAAGCTGAGTGGGATGTGGATGAACGCCTGAAGTGTTACTTCATGGAGCAGCGTGTCGGCGAAGAGTTCAGCGGGCAGGTCACCGGCGTCACCTCGTTTGGTTTGTTTGTCGAGTTGACAAAAACCCGCGTGAGTGGCCTGGTGCACATCACCTCATTACCCAACGATTATTATCATTTCGACCCGGTTTCGCATCGCCTGACGGGTGGCCGTTCCGGCCGTGTGTTCCAGCTGGCGCAAAAGCTCAAGGTCAGCGTGGTCGCGGTGAATGTCGATGATCGCAAGATCGATTTCAAATTGGTTACTTGATGGCTGCCGCAGAAGAACACCTGTTGATCGGTATACATTCCGTCGCCGCGGCCCTGAAGACCGCGCCGGAACGCGTCAGCCGCGTGGTGATCGCCGCGGAGTTGCAGAATTCGCGCGTACAGGAACTGGAGCAGCAGGCCCGTACACTCGGCATTCGCGTTGAACGCCAGCCCCGCTCGGCGCTGGACCGCCGCAGCCAGGGAGAACGCCACCAGGATGTGATGGCCGAATTTGCCGCCGGCAACATCTGGTCCGAACGGGATCTCGACCGCCTGTTGGCGGAAATAAGCGGTCCGCCGTTGATCCTGGTGCTGGATGGCGTGCAGGACCCGCACAATCTGGGCGCCTGTCTGCGCACGGCGGAAGCAGCTGGCGTGCACTTGGTTATCGTGCCGAAAGATCGCTCTGCATCGTTGTCCGCAGTGGCCAGACGCGCGGCTTCAGGGGCTGCGGAAGTGTTGAATCTGGTGTCGGTCACCAACCTGGCGCGGGTGCTGCGCAAATTAAAGCAGGCGGGCATCTGGCTTGCAGCAGCCAGCGGCCAGGCGGACAAAGAACTCTATGCGGCCGATCTCACCGGTCCGCTGGCGCTGGTGATGGGTGGCGAAGGGCAGGGCTTGCGCCGGCTCACCGCTGAACTGTGTGATCACCCTATCCGCATTCCCATGTACGGCACGGTGGGCAGCTTGAATGTCTCTGTTGCCACGGCCATTTGCATTTACGAAATCGTCCGCCAGAGGAATGCGGCCCAGAGAAATGCGACATGAAGTTCCGGCAGCATTGCGACATTGCGCTTCCCCCATGGATCGACGGCTTTGTGAATCACTGGCTGAACGAGCACGGCGCCATGCCGGCTACGTTCGATGATCGCATGCTTCTGGCGGTGGCGTTATCGGCTGAGAACGTGCGGCAGACGACCGGTGGCCCGTTCGGGGCGGTTGTGGTGGAGGAGTTGTCCGGCCGCCTGGTTGGCGTTGGCGTCAACCTGGTTACGCATTTGCAGATATCAGCGGCGCATGCCGAGATCGTTGCGCTCAGCCTGGCCCAAAAAGCGGTGAATTCGTGGGATCTGGGCAGTGTGGGCTCCATGCAGCTGGTGACGTCCTGCGAACCGTGTGCGATGTGTTTTGGTGCGGTGCCGTGGTCCGGGGTGAGCAGTATGATCTGCGGTGCGCGCAAGCAGGATGCGGAAGCGGCAGGTTTTGATGAAGGCGACAAACCGGAAAACTGGGTCGCAGCACTGCAACGACGCGGAATCAAGGTGACACGCGATGTAAAGCGAGATGCCGCTGCCCGGGTGCTGCAAGACTATGCCCGGGATGACGGTGTTATTTACTGCCCGAGAATTCCATGAGCTTGGTTCAGGCCGCGTAAATAAGGGCGTCATCCCAGGATTGGCAAAGCCAACTCCTGGGATCCAGTCAGCGCTGAACGGCTGTTCCGGATGCCAGACGTGCCTATGGCAGTCTGGCATGACGGCAGCGCCCGACATTTCAGCCCCTGGCTTTCCGGCTGCGTGGATGCGGACGGCGCCCGGTGCCTGATGGCGAGCCGGGTTTGGTGCCCGGACGCGCTGCGCGCTGCGCTGCGGGCTTTGCTGCCCGTTGTGTGGTGCGCTGTGGCCTGGTTTGACCGCGGCTTTTCATCGCTTGCAGCGTGAGCTGCCCGGCGCTGGCGGCCAGTTTGACGTCCTCACGCAAGATACGGTGCTCGCGCGGACTGACTTCAGACCAGGCGCCGACACGTAAACCCTTGGGTAGCTTGGCTGCGCCGTAACGCACACGCTTCAGACGGCTGACCGTGCAACCCACCGCCTCCCACAGACGGCGCACTTCGCGGTTGCGTCCTTCCAGGATGGTCACCTGGAACCACTGGTTTGCGCTGCTGCCAGGCAGCCGCTTGATATCACTGAAGCGGGCCGGGCCATCCTCCAGTTGCACGCCCCGCTGCAGCTTTTCAACTTGCTCATCACTGACCTGGCCACGAATGCGGCAGACATACTCACGGTCGACCTGGTGCGACGGGTGCATCATCGCATTCGCCAGCTCGCCGTCGGTGGTAAGCAGCAGCAGACCGGTGGTATTGATGTCCAGCCTTCCGACCGCGACCCATCGCGCGCCTGTTACCCGTGGCAGCCGGTCGAAAACGGTCGGGCGGCCCTGCGGGTCTGCCCGGGTGGTCAGTTCGCCCTCGGGTTTGTTGTAGATCAGTGTTCGATGCTGCGTCGTTTCATCGACCACCAGCCATTCCTGCTGGCGAAACACGATGCGGTCATCCGCCTTGACCGATCGGCCCAGGCTTGCTTTCTTGCCGTTGACCAGCACAACCCCTTCGCCAATCCGGGTTTCCAGCGATCGCCGTGAGCCCAATCCGGCACCGGCCATGACTTTCTGCAACCGCTCCGTCGCCGGCTCCGGTCTGGTGTCTTCTTTATCTGTGCGTTTCATTCGCTGCTTAGACTAGCCCGCATAATGCATGAAGGCGGACCTGTAATTGGGAATATTTATCTATATTCAAAAAGATTACTCCAAATATCGCAAATTATCGTGGTTACACTTTGTCCTATCCGGTTTTGCACTGCATCTGGCTGCACATTTCGGCCGATCCCTCTCAACCCATAGCTACGGCTATGGGTTTTCGAGCGATCGACCAAACTGTTTTGCCAGCTACACTGCAAATTCCGGATCCTTCATGCATTATGCGGGCTCGGGTCGGGCACATTTGCGCCGGCTTCATCATCCTGTGGTGGTTCGCTGCCTGGGTCGAAATCCAGTTCCGGTTCAAGGCTTTCCATGTCCTTGATCTCGGCCAGCGTGGGAAGTTCATCCAGGCTGAGCAAGTTGAAATAGTCCAGGAAAGCCCGGGTGGTGCCGAACAAGGCGGGTTTACCCGGTACATCACGATGCCCCACGACGCGAACCCATTCCCGCTCCTGCAAGGTTCGGATGATATTCGACCGCACCGACACCCCACGTACTTCTTCGATTTCACCGCGGGTAATGGGCTGCCGATAGGCGATCAGCGCCAGCGTTTCCAGCAAGGCGCGCGAATAACGCTGTGGACGTTCTTCCCACAATCTGGAAACCCAGGGAATCAGTTCCTTGCGGGTCTGCAGGCGGAAGCCCGAGGCCACCTCCACCAACTCGATGCCACGGTCGCCGAGGTCCGAGGAAAGCGCTTCCAGCGCTTTGCCGATATCGTCGCTGCTGTAAGCCTCATGGCCTTCGAACAGCGACAGCAACTGGCTGAGACTGAGCGGGCTGCCGGCCGCCAGCAGCAGCGCTTCGATGATGTGTTTGAGTTCTGTGGGCCTTGAATCGGCGGTTTCCGGCATGAAAAACGGTCTCCAGATGATAATAGTTAACTCGATGGGGTTTATTCGATGGGCGCTTCCGCCGAGCCTGGAAGCCTGATGTAAATATGGCCCAGGGGTTTGCTCTGCACCAGGTCGATCAGGCGTTCCCGTAACAGTTCCATCAAGGCGAGAAAGGTCACCACCACTCCCATGCGGCCTTCCGCCACGGTGAAGAAACCGGGAAACTCGAGGTAGGGTTTGTCGCGCAAGCGATCCATAATGGAGCTCATGCGCTCGCGCACGGACAAGGGTTCAGTCTGCACCTGGTGATGGCTGAACAACTCGGCCTGGTTCAACACGTCCCGCAATGCCGCAAGCATGTCCTGCAAGGCGATTTCAGGCGGGATGTGGACTGTTTTCCGCTCCTGTACCCACGCTTCCAGCAGCGCAAAATCCCGCTCGGCCCGCGGCAGGTTTTCCAGGTCCTCGGCGGCTTGTTTGAAGCGCTCGTATTCCTGCAAGCGGCGCACCAGTTCTGCACGCGGGTCCTCTTCGCCTTCTTCGGTCTTCGGCCTGGGCAGCAGCATGCGGGATTTGATTTCCGCCAGGATGGCAGCCATGACGAGGTATTCCGCGGCGAGTTCAAACTGCAATTCGTGCAACAACTCGATGTAAATCATGTATTGGCGGGTGATTTCGGCGATTGGTATGTCCAGGACATCGAGATTCTGACGCCGGATCAGGTACAACAGCAGATCCAGAGGCCCTTCAAATGCATCGAGAAAGACTTCCAGGGCATCCGGCGGAATGTACAGGTCCACCGGCATCCTGGTGTAAGGCTGGCCTTGCACCACGGCAAAAGGCATTTCCGCCTGCCGGGCAACCGGGTTTTCATTTTTTTCGAAAGTTGGTGCAGAAGCTTCCACAGGGGTCTCTCGGTGAGCGCGGTGCGGTCAGAAGTCTAACACGCCACTACCCTGACGCAGGATCACGGGCTGCTCGCCACTCAGGTCGATCAAAGTGGTGGGATCCAGAGGGCAATAACCGGCATCGACAAAAAGATCAACCATGCCATGCACGGCATCAAACAGGTCTTCGTTGTCGAAAATTTCCTCTTCCATGCCGGGCAGCAGCAGTGAAGAGCTGAGCAGGGGCGCCTCCATGTTGTTGAGTATGGCCTGAACCACTGCATGGTCGGGGATGCGGATGCCGATGGTGCGGGTTTTCCTTTGTTGCACCGTCCTTGGAACCTGACTGCTGGCGGGCAGAATGAAGGTGAATGGCCCGGGGGTGACCTGTCGGATGAGGCGGTGTGCCCAGTTCTCCACTTTCGCCAGGCGGCCAACATCTGACAGCGATCTGCAGCAGAAGGTAAAGCGGTGACCCTGTTCCAGCTGACGGATGCGCAGCACCTGTTCCTGGGCCTTGCGGTTATCGGTGCGCCAGCCCAGCGCATATCCGGAATCGGTCGGGTAAGCGATCAGGCCGCCGCGCGTCAGCACGGCAACGATGTGATCAATATGCCGGGGATTCAATCCCTGCGGCCTTACCTCAAGCCTCTCACTCATGTCCGCCTCGCCCCAATGCAACGCGCCATTCTAAAGCAGCAAGCCGCGCTGGAACAGGGTGGCTTGTCAAGCTGTGCCGTCGCACGTAAGCTGTCCACCCCATGGACACACAGCAACGATTAGCCGAGATTCGACACCGGCTGGAACAGGTATTGCAGCCCCGGATTCTCGATCTGATAGACGAGGGACACATGCACGTAGGGCATGAAGGGGCAAAAGACGGGCGCGGGCATTTTCGCCTGCGCGTTGTATCCGGGTGCTTTGCTGGCCAGACTCTGGTACAGCGTCACCGTCTGATTTACCAGCTGCTGGGGGACTTGATGCAAAGTGATATCCATGCCCTGGCCATCGAAGCGCGGACGCCGGATGAGATCAAGCAGTAAATTACGGATTACGATTTCCAGTCCGGGGAACGGTGTTCGGCAACGATGGTGGTGTAAATGCCGCCGCGTACGTTGAATTCCGCCGTCAGGCGCATAAAGCGCGGATCCAGCGCGGCAACGAGATCGTCCAGGATACGGTTGGTGAGGTCTTCGTGGAATCCACCCTGGTCGCGATAGCTCCACAGGTACAATTTCCAGGACTTGAGCTCCACGCAGCGTTCATTGGGAATGTACTCCAGTTCCAGCGTGGCAAAGTCTGGTTGTCCTGTGATCGGGCAAAGACAGGTGAATTCTGGAGACTCGATGCGGATGGTATAATCCCGGGACGGCTTGGGGTTCGGAAAGACCTCCAGATTGGCGTTTGCATGGGTGCTCATGGCAAGTTCTTTTATTCCTTGAAACAGTAAAATTAAATCAACCAGCGACGCAGTTTAGCCACTTAATGAACAACACTCCAATTCTATCCAGCCACTGGACCATTTGCCCTGCTCACGCAGCCATCAGCCGGGCGGTTCTGTCTGCTTTCGTTGCCGTCGCTCCGGGAGTTTTTGCATGCGACTGACGGCCATAAAGCTGGCGGGTTTCAAGTCTTTCGTTGATCCGACGACGTTTTACGCACCGACCAATCTGACCGGCATTGTCGGCCCCAACGGTTGCGGCAAGTCGAACATTATCGACGCGGTACGCTGGGTCATGGGTGAAGGCTCGGCCAAAGTGCTGCGCGGCGATTCCATGGCGGACGTGATTTTTTCCGGGTCTTCCAGCCGCAAGCCGGTCGGTACCGCCACGGTTGAGCTGGTTTTTGACAATTCTGATGGCCGCGTGGGCGCTCAATTCGCCGCCTACAATGAAATTTCCGTCAAACGGCAGGTGTCCCGTGATGGTATTTCCCTTTATTACCTGAACGGCTCACGTTGCCGGCGCAGGGATGTACGTGACCTGTTCCTGGGCACTGGTCTGGGCTCACGCAGTTACTCGATCATCGAGCAGGGCATGATCTCGGAAGTGGTCGAGGCGCGGCCGGAGGAGATCCGTGCACACCTCGAGGAGGCGGCGGGTATTTCCAAGTACAAGGAACGACGGCGCGAAACCGAAAGCCGCATCCTGCATACCCGCGACAATCTCGCGCGACTGTCGGACCTGCGTGAAGAAGTCGGCAAGCACCTGGGCCGTTTGCAACGGCAAGCCGCTGCGGCCCGGCGTTATCGCAAGCTGCAACAGGAAAAGCGCGAATGGGAAGCTCAACTGCTGTCACTGCGCTGGCGTAGCCTGAAACAGCAGACCGAACAGGGCCTGCAGGGCCTGGGCAAGCAGGAAACCGCACTGCAGGAAAGCATTGCCACGCAACGTGCTGCCGAGGCGGCGCTGGAGGAAATTCACCAGCGACAAGGCCAGGCTGGTGAGAAATTTGCCGAAGTGCAGGGCGAACTCTACGGCGTTGGCAGTGACATTGCGCGCCTGGAACAAACCATCCGACATGCCCGGGAGTTGCAACAACGGCAGAAGGAAGAATTCGAAGAGACGCGTTCGGCGCTGGGCGAGCTGGAAAAACATATGGCGCTGGACCGGGTGCATGTCGAGGAATTGACCCAGGCGTTGGCAGAGGTGGAGCCGGCACTGGTAAAGGCCGGCGCAACAGAAAGCGTTTGCAGTGAAAGCATGCTGACGGCGGATGCCGATGTCCAGGCATGGCAGGTGGAATTTGAAGCCCACCATCACCGCAGCGCGGAATGTCTGCGGCAATCGGATTTGCAGCGCGCCGAGGCGGTCAACCTGGACCAGCGTCTGGTGCAGTCGGCGCGTCGCCTGGAGTTGCTGGGCAAGGAGACCGCGAGCGTCGATACCTCCATGATCCACGATGCGCTGCGCGCATTGGACGAGGAAGTGGAAAAACTCGTCAGTGCACAAGCAGCAAAGCAACAGGAACTCGAAGCCCTGCAGGCGGACTTCAAGCTCCGGCAAGCCGCCCTGCGGGAGCAGGAATCCACGGTACAGGACAGTCAGCGCGACTTGCACACACGCGAAGGCCGGCTCGAATCCTTGCTGGCGCTGCAAAATGCCGCGCTGGCGGGTGAAATAACCGCGAGCTGGCTGCAAACCCACGGGTTGGACAAGGCGCCTCGGCTGGCCAAGGCGATCAGGGTCACCCAGGGTTGGGAAACTGCGGTGGAAACCGTGCTGGGGCAGTGGCTGCAGTCCATCACCACCCGCACGGACGCAAAAACCATCAAGGCCCTGGCCGAGGTCATGGATTCCAGTTTTGACCTCATCGACGAAGTCAAGGGCGCGATCAGGCCGCGGTCGGGAACGCTGGCTGAACGGGTCGATGCTCCCGATGCCGTCGTGGCCTGGCTGAACCAGGTACGCATAGCTGATTCGCTGGAACAGGCCTGGCAGTTGCGCAAGGATTTGACCGCTGGAGAGTCCTTTATCACCCCCGGCGGTGAGTGGATGGGCGCCGGCTGGCTGCGGATTGCGCGCGGCAAAGCCGGCGAAGATGGCATGCTGACGCGGGAAAAAGTCATTGCAGAGCTGCAGGACGGCATTGCCAGCTTAAGCGCTGAAGTGAACCAGCAGGTTGGCAGGAATGAGCTCGAGCGCACGGCTCTGACCGCCTTGCAGCAGAAAATCCAGGACGTGCAGCTGGACGTCAATGGCCGGCACCGCCGATGCAGCGAAGTTACAGGCCAGGCACAGAGCCGCCGTGCCAGCATGAAAATGATGGATGAGCGGCAGCTGGCCATCGCCGGCGAAATGCGGGAATTGCAGCAACAGGTCGATGCCGATCAGCAATCACTGCGCCAGGCGCGCGCCCGCCTTGCCGGCCTGGTCGAGGCCATGGCTGGTTTTAAACAGGAGCGCGATCAGCTGGATGTCCAGCGGCATGAATTGATCGGCCGGCGTGATGGCGCACGCCGTGAATTGCAGTTGGCCCGCGAGCAGCGCCACGAGTTGGCCCTTAAGGCGGAATCCCGTCGCGCCAGCCTGGAGTCCCTGCGCCAGTCACTGCAGCGCATGGATACGCAGTTCAGCCAGTTACAGCAGCGCTACCTCAATCTGAGTGAACAGGTGACGCAGGCGGAGCAGCCGGAACAAAGCCACGCGTCCGACATGGATGCACTGCTGCAGCGGCGTTTGCACACCGAGGCGCGCCTGACTCAGGCACGCCAGGCCCTGGAGCAACTGGAAGCGCAATACCGCGAAAACGATGCCAAGCGGCAGACCGCAGTGCAGAAATCCGATGAAATTCGGCAGCAACTGGAGCGTGCGCGTCTGCAACAGCAGGAAGTCGAGCTGAACGCACGCGCGCTGGAGCGGCAGGTCGAACAACTTGGAGGGGATGTAAAAACCCTGCAGGATTCCTTGCCCGAGGCAGCGAATGCCGAACAATGGGAAGCCGAATTGCTGAGCCTGCAGGAACGTATTACCCGGCTGGAGCCGGTCAACCTCGCTGCCATCGACGAATTTGAAGAAGAGCAAAAACGCAAGGAATACCTGGACGCGCAAAATGACGACCTGTGCCAAGCCTTGTCGACCCTGGAAGAAGCCATCGCCAAAATTGACCGCAAGACGCGCACGCGCTTCAAGGAAACATTCGAGCGCGTGAACAAAGGCATACAGGAGCTGTTCCCACGTCTGTTCGGCGGTGGTCATGCCTATCTGGAGCTGACGGGTGAAGATTTGCTCACCGCCGGCGTGGGCATCATGGCCCGCCCTCCGGGCAAGCGGGTCAGCAATATTCTCTTATTGTCGGGTGGTGAAAAAGCTTTGACCGCGGTGGCGTTCGTATTTGCCATCTTCCAGCTCAATCCGGCGCCTTTTTGCCTGTTGGACGAAGTCGATGCGCCACTGGATGACTCCAACGTTGGCAGATTCTCCGCTATGGTAAAGGAGTTGTCGGAGACGGTGCAGTTCATCTTCGTGACGCACAACAAGATTACGATGGAAATGGCACACCAGATGAGTGGTGTCACCATGCGTGAACCCGGAGTCTCGCGTCTGGTGCAGGTGGATATCGATGAAGCGGCCAGGTTGGCCGCAAGTCCGGCTTGAGCGGAATAATACACGTCATGGATGCAGCAACGCTTAGATGGATCATTGTCGTCGTCGGGGTCATCATCCTCGCCGCGATTTTACTGTTCGGCAATCCTGACAAAAAGCGCAAACCCAGGGCTTCGCGACGCCTGCCCGCAAGCGGCGCGGAACGGCGCGAACCCACACTGGAAAAAGGCTGGGAAACGCCGGAATATTCCGCAACCGGCGAGGTCCCGGGGCAGGGTGAACTGGCCATCGATGAGCAACGGCCACCGGCTGTCCCGCCGGGAATACCCCGCAAACAAGCCGGACCGGCGCCCGACAAAATCATCACGCTGTTTCTGCTGGCCAGGGATAATCATGTCATCAGCGGAGCCGACCTGCTGCAGGCGGCGGTGAAGACCGGCATGAGTTTTGGCGACATGAACATTTTTCACCGTCACGTGGATGGCTCGGATCAGCCTGTTTTCAGCCTGGCCAACGCGGTTAAACCCGGCTTTTTCGACAAGAATGCGTGGCATACCTTTGAAACCGCGGGCCTGGCCTTGTTCATCACGCTGCCGGGGCCGATGCTGGCGCTGGATGCATGGGACGTCATGCTGGCCAGCGCGCGCCGAATGGCTGAAATACTGCACGCCGAAATCCATGGTAGCGACCACCTGCTTTTTACCCGCCAGACAGAAGCGCAGATGCGTGAAGAAATGCGCCTGTATGACCGCGGCCGGGCCAGGCAATCCCTGAGCTGAACGTGCAGCTGTTGCACCCGTGATGCCGCAGGACCGTTCCAGCCCGACCCCACATTCCGCGGCGGGAACCGTGACAGAATCCCAGGCGGTCATGCGTGCGCGGCAACTGCGCGCCGAGATAGAAACACACAATTACCGCTATTACGTGCTCGATCAGCCCTCCGTACCGGACGCTGAATATGACCGCCTGATGCGTGAGCTGGAGCAACTGGAGGCCGCATTTCCACAATTGGCGAGTGCGCAATCGCCGACTCGCCGCGTAGGGGCTGCTCCGCTCGACGGTTTTGCGGAAGTCCGGCATCGCCATCCCATGCTGTCCCTGGCCAACGCATTTTCCGAAGATGAAATCCGGCTGTTTCACGAACGCGTGCGCAAGGGACTGGAAGTCACGCATGTCAGCTATGTCGCCGAACCAAAGCTGGATGGAGTCGCCATTGCGCTGCTTTACCAGGGCGGCTGCCTGGTGCAGGCAGCGACGCGAGGAGACGGGACGACGGGCGAGGACGTCACCAGCAATGTGCGTACGATTCGGGCCATTGCACTGGAATTGCGCGGTGATGACCGGCCTGACGAGCTTGAAGTGCGCGGGGAAATTTACATGCCATTGGCCGGTTTTGAAGCGTATAACAGCCAGCTCAGTAAAAAAGGCGGCAAGGAACTGGTAAACCCCCGCAATGCTGCCGCCGGCAGCCTGAGGCAGCTGGACTCCCGCATAACGGCGAAAAGACCGCTGGCTTTTTTTGCCTACGGTGCGGCGGCGGACAGGGGCTTGCCGGCCAGCCAGTACGAACTGCTGCAACAACTCAGGCAGTGGGGCTTGCCGGTAAACCCGGAAGTCCGCCGCGTCGAGGATGATGAAGGCTGCATCGCGTACTACCGCGAAATGGCCGCCAAACGTAATGGACTCGCCTATGATATCGATGGCGTGGTGTTCAAGGTGGAATACAAGGCCCAGCAGGACACGCTGGGTTTTGTCAGCCGCGCACCGCGCTGGGCCATAGCACAGAAATTTCCGGCGCAAGAGGAAATGACCCGGCTGCTGGGCATCGATGTCCAGCTCGGCCGCACCGGGGCGCTCACGCCGGTCGCTCGCCTTGAACCCGTTTTCGTCGGTGGCGTCACGGTAACCAATGCCACGCTGCACAACCTCGATGAGATTCGCCGCAAGGACATCCGGGTCGGAGACTGGGTTGTGGTCCGGCGGGCGGGCGACGTCATTCCTGAAGTCGCCCGGGTGGTGCTGGAGCGCCGCGAAGGCGCACTGCCGGAGTATCAACTGCCGGCTGTTTGCCCGGTCTGCGGCTCGGCTGTCGAACGCCCGGAAAATGAAGCCGTAGCCCGTTGCACCGGCGGTCTGTACTGTCCGGCCCAACGCAAACAAAGCATCATGCACTTTGCTTCGCGCCGGGCGATGAATATCGAAGGCCTGGGGGAGAAACTGGTTGACCAGCTGGTAGCTGCCGGGCTGGTGCGGTCGGTTGCCGATCTGTATGCCCTGAGGCTGGAAGAACTCGCTGGCCTGGACAGGATGGGCCTAAAATCAGCTCGAAACGTATTGGACGAAATCGAGCGCAGCAAAGCCCCCGGCCTTGGCCGTTTGTTGTTCGCCCTGGGCATTCGGGAAGTCGGTGAAGTCACGGCCCAGTCGCTGGCGCGGCATTTTGGTGATCTGGAGGCTCTTGAGCGGGCCAGCGAGGAAGATCTGCAGCATATTCCTGATGTTGGTCCGGTGGTCGCCAGGCGCGTGCACACTTTTTTCCAGGAAAAGCATAACCGCGATGTTGTCAAGGCATTGATGGCGGCGGGCGTGGTGCCGGCTCCGCTGGAATCCGTGAGCGGCGAGCAACCGCTGGCGGGCGAAAACTGGGTGCTGACCGGCACGCTGAGTATGCCGCGGGCGCGGGCAAAAAACCTGCTGGAATCATTGGGTGCTCGCGTCACCGGCAGCGTCTCCGCCAGCACCAGCGTGGTGCTGGCGGGTGAAGCGGCAGGATCCAAGTTGCGCAAGGCCGAATCCCTCGGCATCCGGGTGATCGACGAGGCGGAATTCCGCGATTTACTCCAGTCTCATGGTCTGGATGCCGGTTGAGCCAGCACCCTTAAAAGGGCGTCATCCTTTCAGGCTTGGCGCTTTTAAGCACGTCATCCCAGCGACTGCGTCAGCAGGCGCGTGGGATCCAGTCTGCATTGAACGGCCGCTCTGGATGCCAGACATGCCTGCGGCAGTCTGGCATGACGGCGGGTGAGACGCGGTAGTCTGGCATGACGGCGCGTGACAAGTGGCATGACGGTGGTAAAGCAAATAACAACGTCATCCCAGCGACTGCGTCAGCAGGCGCGTGGGATCCAGTAACTGCTTATCTGGGTTCGAACTTGAACTTCTGGCCTCCGACTGAAGCTTCGCCCATCAGGCCGCCCGAAATATTGGTGAAAATAGCCACGCCTTTATTGTAGTCTGCGTCAGCTGAAGCACCCGCGGTTGCAGCCACTGCTGAGGCCTGGGCACCCATTTCGAAGTTACCGCGTTTGAAGTCCGCCAGGGCGGTCTCGTCGCGGAAGAAAATGAATTCGGAATAGGCCTGGCCACCCAGTTGCAATCCGATCGTCACCTGGCTTAGCGACGTGCTGCCGATCACCTTGTCACCGGCGATGACCAGTCCTTTGCCGTAAGCGCCACCGACACCAATACCACCCTTGCCAACGCTGGGAAACACAGCATAACCGGCAGCATTCTTGAACCAGTCTGCCATGCCTGGATCCTTTTGCAGGATATCCAGAATGGCGGCCTGTACTTTCAGTTCCTGTTTGTCGTTCGGGTTGGGCTCCCACCCCCAGGCCGTGGACAGGGACAGCATTAAAATCACGGGCAATAGTGCAAGCGCGGTTTTACGCATGGTCGTCTCCTCGTTAGATTGAATGTATTTTTGTGTACGTCCGGCTCTAAGACAATGTTCAAGCCAGACGAGTTCAACAGGTGGATGAGCGGTGGCTACATCTTAGTTGGCCATGCTGAGCCGGTCCATGATATTCAAGCCGGAAAGTCCATCAAGGGGCAGAAGGGCGTTTCCAATGGGCTTTCCTGGTTCATGGCAGAATTGGCAGTGCGGACAGTGAATCCGGTAAGCTGTAACTTCCGGGCCGGGCAAACCGCCCGATTCATTCGGTCGACAAGGCAGGCATGGCGCGAAAAGTCATCATTACATGTGCGGTTACGGGTTCCATTCACACGCCCAGCATGAGTCCTTATCTGCCGATAACCCCGGCGGAGATCGCTGAATCTTCCATACAGGCGGCCCAGGCGGGGGCTGCCATCATCCATTTGCATGCCCGCGATCCGGCGACCGGTCAACCCAGCGCAAACCCGGACCATTTCATGGAATTTCTGCCGCGCATCAAGGCGGGTTGCGATGCGGTGATCAACATTTCCACCGGCGGCAGTTCCCTGATGTCGCTGGACCAGCGTCTGGCCCCGGCGCGTCTGGCCCGGGCGGAAATGTGTTCGCTGAATATGGGCACGATGAATTTCGGCATTTTTCCTCTATTGGAGCGTTATTCCACCTGGCAGCATGCATGGGAGCCGCGGCTGCTGGAGGCAACGCGCAGGGTTCCGTTCACCAATACTTTCGAAAATATCGAGGCAATCCTGGATGACCTTGGCCAGGACAAGGGTGCAAGATTTGAATTCGAATGTTATGACCTGGGCCAGATCGAAACGCTGGCGTTTTACCTCAGGCAAGGCCGGGTGCAAGCGCCCCTGTATGTGCAGTTTGTATTGGGCGTGCTCGGCGGTGTGGGAGCTTCTGCCGAAAACCTGGTGGCGATGAAGGCCTGCGCCGACCGTTTGCTGGGTGATCAGTACGAATTCTCGGTGCTGGCGGCAGGGGCGATGCAGATGCGGCTGGCGACCATGGGCGCCGTGATGGGGGGGAATGTGCGGGTTGGCCTTGAAGACAGCCTCAGCATCGGGCCGCGGGAACTGGCCCGCAGTAATGCCGAGCAGGTCAGCAGGATCAGGCTCATCCTGGAGGCGCTGAACATGGAGATCGCCAGCGCGGACGAAGCGCGCGAGCGCCTTCGCACCAAGGGTAAAAATAATCAGGGCTTCTAGTTAGTGCCCGTCCATAAACGCCACATGCTTACGCGGCACATGGATGTGCCGCCATTTTCAATGACGTAAGTCATTGAAAATGTGAGCGTAGCAAAACCACGTTTTTGCGTAGCGAATCCATAACGGGCAGGGATGCCCGTTTATGGACAGACACTAGTCAATTCCGCCAGTATGCCGGCAGGAACAGGATCAGCAAGGTAAAGACCTCCAGGCGGCCCACCAGCATACCGAAAACGCCCAGCCATTTGACCACCGGGCTGACCGAAGCGAAGTTGACGGCCACATCACCCAGGCCCGGACCGAGCAGATTGATCGTGGCCATTACGGCGCCGAAGGCAGTCTCCAGATTCAGCCCCGCCGCCATCATGGCCACCGTAAGCAACAGCGCGGTGACGATGTACAGTATGTAAAAACCCCACACCGAAAACAGCAAGTCATCCGTTACCTTCACGTTTCCCAGCCTGATCACCGCCACAGCCCGTGGGTGGACCAGTAGAAAGAGTTGCCGCAGGCCCAGCTTGGCGAGCAGCAGGATACGCATGACTTTGATTCCGCCCGCCGTTGAGCCTGCGCAGCCACCAATGAATGAAAGCACCGCCAGCGTGAGGGGGATATGCCGCGGCCATTCGGCAAAATTGGCCGTGACAAAACCCGTGCTGGTGAGAACCGAAGCGACCTGGAAAGTGGCATAGCGCAGCGATTCCGTGCCGCCAATATAGGCACCGGCCCAGTACAGGCTGGCCGCCACAAACAGCGAAGAGAAAATAAAAATCAACAGGTAAGCCCGAAATTCCGCGTCGGACTCATATGGATGCAGGCTGAGGTGCCTCCAGGCGAGGAAATGTACGGCGAAATTGACCCCGCCGGCCAACATGAAAACAATGGCGATGCCTTCGATAACCGGGTTGTTGAAATAGGCCATGCTGGCATCGTGGGTTGAAAAACCGCCAGTCGCCACCGTGGAAAATGCATGCCCCACGGCATCGAACAGATTCATGCCGGCCGACCAATACGCCGCGGCACAGGCCAGAGTGAGTACGAAGTAGATCAACCACAGTACGCGGGCAGTTTGGGCGATGCGAGGTGTCAGTTTTTCCTGTTTTGTCACCCCGGACGCTTCCGCGCGATAGAGCTGCATACCACCGACTCGCAACAAAGGCAGAATCGCAACGGCCAGTACGATGATCCCCATGCCGCCCAGCAACTGGATCTGCTGGCGATGATAGAGTATGGACGGAGGCAAATGTTCCACGCTGGCCAAGACACTGGAGCCGGTGGTGGTAAATCCGGACACGGATTCGAACACGGCGTCGGTCAGGCCCAGGTGCAGACCGAAGATAAACGGCAGAGCGCCGACCACGCCCAAAATAATCCAGAATAAGGTGACTACGAGGAAACCGTCGCGCACCGACAGTTCGGCGCGCAATTTTCGATTTGGCCACCACAGGACAAAACCAGTCGCGATGGTCACTAACAAAGAGGCAGTGAAAACATCTGTTTGACCATCGGCGTAAAACAAGGAGACGCCGATCGAAGGCAGGAAGCTGAGGCTGTAAAGCGTCAGCAGAATGCCAAAGAGTCTGGGTATTACTCGCCAGTGTTCGCTGTCGATAACATTATCCGCCGGGCTGTTTGCGGATGACGGCCAGAACCTGCCCTGGTTGCCGCCGGGGCCCGGTAGAGCCGCAGTTGCAGAAGAATCCTGCTCACCCATGACCTGTTTCACTAGTGTTTAACTAGACGCCGCCGGTGGGTGCCTTGCCCCTGGCTATATTGGTCGCCAGCAACATCATCGAGCTCAGGTCGGCCAGGTTGGCGGGAACGACCAGGGTGTTGCCCGCTTTGGCTATGTTGCCGAACTGGGTTATGTATTGCTGGGCGATACGCAGTTGCATGGCTTCGTCGCCCCCTTCCTTCGTGACCACTTCCGCCACGCGCCGCAATCCATCCGCAGTCGCCGTTGCAACCGCCAATATCGCCTGCGCCTCGCCATCAGCTTCGTTGATTTGCTGCTGTTTCTTGGCCTCGGATTCCTTGATCACGCGCTGCTTTTCGCCTTCTGCCTGGTTGATCTTGGCGTCACGCTCGCCCTCGGAAGTCAGGATGACAGCGCGTTTCTCCCGCTCCGCCCGCATCTGCTTTTCCATTGCGCCCAGAATGTCCGGCGGCGGGTTGATGTTCTTGATTTCGTAACGCAGCACCTTGACCCCCCAGGGGTCCGATGCCTTGTCGAGTTCCGCCACCACGTTGGCGTTGATGGTGCCACGCTCTTCAAAGGTGCGATCCAGATCGATCTTGCCGATCTCACTGCGCAACGTGGTTTGCGCCAGTTGCGATATGGCGAACATGTAATCACCAATGCCATAGGATGCGCGGGCAGGGTCCAGCACCTGAATATACAGCACACCATCGACGCCGACCTGCACGTTATCCTTGGTGATACAGACCTGCTCGGCAATATCGGTAGCCATCTCTTTGAGGGTGTGACGATAGGCCACGCGTTCTATGAATGGAATGAGGATGTGAAAACCGGCGCGCAGAACCCGGCTGTATTTACCCAGGCTTTCGATAACGTAGGAATTTTGCTGTGGCACGACAACGGCTGTCTTGGCCAGGATGAAAATGACCACCACGGTGATCGCAAGTGCAACATAGAGCGAGTTCATCGGACCTCCAATTTTGTGCTAACGGGACGAAATCAATCGCTGCTGACCTGCAGCGTCAGGCCTTCGGTGGCAAGGATTTTTACTTTTGAACCTGCAGCAATCGTCCTCGAGCCAACGTTTTGAACTTTCCATACCGAGCCGCGAAGCTCGATGCCGGCGGTATTCCCCGGCGCGAGGTCGTCCCTGATTTCCACGAATTCCCCGGTAACACCTTCTTTGTAGTCAGCGATGTTTCCCCGAAGTTTTGCATAAAGGCCCTTGCGGAACGTGAACATCGAGATCAGAGCGAGTGCCGAGAACAACAGCCATTGAGTCCACTCCTGCATAACCAGACCGGTCAATCCAAGCAGACCGACAACTGCCGCGGACAGGCCGAGAAAAACCAGATAGAACTGGGCATCGATCGCGAACAGTTCGGCGCCAAACAGTATCGCGCCTATGATCATCCATCCCCACCAGGTCATCGCAGTTCTCCCAGGTCAGCGTTGTACCACTATAGCGCGATGCAGGCTGCCGGAGAACACCGCCGCGCGCCCGGAGTGTACAATGCCGCTGCAATGGATACCTGTGCCTCATTGTTCGAAGCGATCGGCAACACGCCGCTGATCAGGTTGCGCAAAGCCTCCGAGATTACCGGCTGCACCATCCTGGGCAAGGCCGAATTCATGAATCCCGGCGGCTCGATCAAGGACCGCGCGGCCAAGTACATTATCCAGCATGCCGAGGAGCGCAATGAGCTGCGCCCCGGCGGCGTGATTGTTGAAGGCACCGCCGGCAATACCGGCATCGGACTTGCCCTGGTGGGTAACGCCCGCGGCTACCGCACGGTGATCACCATCCCCGATACCCAGAGCCAGGAGAAAAAGGATGCGCTCAGATTGCTGGGCGCGGAACTGCACGAAGTGCCCGCCGTGCCTTTCAAAAATCCCGGGCACTATGTTCACGTGGCCGCGCGGCTGGCCGCGGAACTCGCCCAAACCGAACCGAACGGCGTGCTGTATGCCGATCAATGGGAAAACCTGGCCAATGCGGAAGGGCATTATCGCTCCACCGGCCCGGAGATATGGCTTCAAACCGAGGGCACAGTAGATGCGTTCTGCTGTGCCATTGGCACGGGCGGGACCATTGCCGGTATCGGCCGCTGCCTGAAGGAAAAAAACCGCAACATCGTGATTGCGCTGACCGACCCCCTGGGTTCGTGCATGTATCACTACTACAAACATGGCGAACTGCGCGCTGACGGCAACTCGATCACGGAGGGCATCGGCCAGGGGCGCATCACCGCCAATATCGCCAGCGCCCCCGTGGATGAGGCCTTCCAGATTTCGGACGAAGAGAGTTTGCCTGTACTGTTCGATTTGCTCAAGGAGGAGGGTTTGTGCCTGGGCGGATCCAGCGCCATCAACGTAGCCGGCGCCATCCGGTTGGCGCAGCAGATGGGGCCGGGTCACACCATCGTAACGGTCTTGTGCGACTTCGGCACGCGGTACCAGTCCAAACTGTTCAATCCGGTGTTCCTGCGCGGGAAAGGCCTGCCGGTCCCGGACTGGCTCGATCAGACACAATTTACCGCAGTTCTGACGTAAAATGGGAAAGCTCTGAATAATTCATCCATGAATTATCAGAGCACGCCAAACAAAAAATGTGATTTTTGTTTGGCTTCATTTTCGATGAGTTACACTCATTGAAAATGATGGCACATCCGTGTGCCACGAAAACTCTGAATTGATCAGAGTTTCCCTAGGAAAATTGCAGTTGAGTCCTGATTTGGTCAGCAAAGCAAAAAGGTGAAATGCGATGGGTTTTCTTGAAATGTTCCGTAATTGGGAAGACGTGGTGGAGTTCCGCGCCAAAACCGTGATTTTTTCGGAGAGGGATGCGGCTGACGTGATGTACGTCGTTCTCGCCGGTGAGATCGAGCTGACATTACATGGCGAACCCTTGGGTGCCGAGAGTGAGGGCGGCATCGTTGGTGAAATGGCCATGATCAATTCAGCCCCGCGCAGCGCCACGGCCACCGCGCTGAGCAAGGTAAAGCTGGCGCGGGTGACGCGCGAGCAGTTCAGGAAATTTGTCAGTGAAAATTCCGAATTTTCACTTCTCGTCATGGCTGTACTGGCCAACCGGCTGCGGGCCGTCGACCAGTACATCACCACGCAATTCAGACAATTCAAGTAGAGGGTTTTTCGCTGAGCGGGTAAACGGAGGGAGCTTTTGGGAATGGTTTGGCTGTTCAATTCCGCCGCGTTTGTTATCTGGATTGGCGAGGAATCGTACCAGGCTGTTCTGCCGGGGGACGGGTTGTATGGATTTATTGGAAGTTTTCAAAGATTCGGATGACATGGTGGAGTTTCCTGCCGGGGCCGTGATCATGACGGAAGGCAAAGAAGGAAATTTCATGTATGTAGTGATGAGAGGCGAAGTCACCATATCACTCCGGAATAAAGTCCTGGCAAAGGCTTTACCCGGCGAAATCGTGGGTGAAATGGCCTTGATCAACTCGGATATTCGCAGCGCCACCGTGACGGCAAATACGGATTGCGTGCTGGCCCTTATCGATCAAAGCAGTTTCGAGTCCTTGCTGCGGCATGTGCCCGAATTTACGCTGCACGTGATGAATGTCATGGCCAACCGCATCGATAGCGCTTACAAGCTGATCGAGCACTAACTTCCGGGTTGACTACTGCAGCGATTTTTCCGCAACCACGATCCCGGCATCAACATCATGTGGACGCAGGACAAAGTCAAGTGCCCTGACCAGTTCCAGCATGTTGCTGTTTTCCGCCAGAATCTCACCGCTCATGAGCAGCAGGCCCCGCGCTTTTGCCGCCGCCATCAATGCGTTCATCAGGCCTGATCCTATCCCCATGTTGTGCCATTCATCAGCCACTACCAGCGCGAACTCGCAGCTCTGTCCGTCAGGATTCGCGGCATAACGGGCAACGCCAATCTCGATTTCCTTGCCAGCTTGCCCGACCACCGCAATCAACGCCAATTCGCGGTGGTAGTCCAGTTGGGTAAATCGTACGAGCATTTCCGGGGTCAGCTCATTTACAGCCTGCATAAAACGAAAGTACTTCGATTGCGGCGACAGGCGCTGCACGAAGCTCTGTTCGATCCCGGCGTCTTCCGGCCGGATCGGCCGGATGACGACGTTGGTACCGTCTGGCAGTTGCACCGTAGACACCAGGCCGGTTGGATAGGGATGAATCGCCATGTGTTGATAGGGGTGGCCTGATGCCGGCTTAAAGTCGACCATCACCCGGGCATCGATTGCCACCACGCCATGCTCATCAGCGATCAGCGGATTGATATCCAGTTCCTGAATTTCTGGCAACTCACACACCATTTCGGAAAGCTGGCGCAGAACGCGCGCTATGGCGTCCACATTCGCTGCCGGCTTGTCGCGGAAGGCATCGAGCAATTTGGCGATGCGAGTCTGGGCAATCATGTTGCGCGCCATGACCATGTTGAGCGGCGGCAGGGCGACGGCGCGGTCGCGTAATATTTCAACCGCGGTGCCGCCGGCGCCAAAGCTGATGACCGGGCCAAACACAGGATCCCGCATGACGCCCAGCAGCAATTCCCGGCCATTGGCACCGCTGTACATGGCTTCTACGGTCACACCGTGAACATTCGCTTGAGGGTTCTTTTCCTTGGCCGCATCCACCAGTTCCTTGTAAACGGAACGCACCGCGGCGGCACTACCAATATTCAGCCTCACCCCGCCCATGTCCGATTTATGCATAATGTCTGGAGAACTGATTTTCATAACCACGGGAAAACCAATGCTTTCCGCCGCGACCAGCGCTTCGTTGGCACTGTGCGCTTCCATCGCTGGCAGCACCGGTATGTTGAAAGCGCGTAATAATGCCTTCGACTCAATCATCGTGAGATTGCGCCGCTGCTCGCCCAGCACTGCCTCGATAATAAGTCGCGCACCATCGACGTCCGGCTGGCTGTGCTGCGCCAATGGTGTTGGCAGCTGCCGCAACAACTTCTGGTTACGATAATAGTTTGCCAGGTAGGCGAAAGCCTCGACGGAAGCCTCCGGACTGGGGAAGCTCGGAATATGAGCGCGTGCAAACAGCGCCCGCGCTTCCCTGACACTGGTTTCACCCAACCAACAGGCCAACACCGGTTTGACCGTATCGGCGCGTGCATCGACCACCGCCTGCGCGGCGGCCAGCGGGTCCGTCATCGCCTGGGGGGTCAGCATGACCAATACGGCGTCGACGTTGGCGTCATCGACACAAGCCACCATCGCGTCCCGGTAACGATTTGCCGTTGCGTCGCCCAGAATATCCACCGGGTTTCCGTGCGACCACGCGGCCGGTAAAAAGTGATCAAGCGCCGCAAGGGTCTGCTCGCCGAGGTGTGCAATCTTCATCCCCAGATCGACGGCGCGATCGGTTGCCATCACGCCAGGACCACCGCCGTTGGTGACGATCGCCAGGCGATCGCCTTTGACTCGCTGGCGCGTTGACAGCAATTGTGCTGCAGAAAATAATTGCTCGATCGTCTCCGCGCGTACCGCGCCAGCCCGTTGCAGGGCGGCAGCAAACACATCGTCTGAGCCCACTATGGCGCCAGTGTGCGAAACTGCCGCGCGCGAACCCTCGTCGTGCCGCCCCGCCTTGATCACCACCACCGGTTTCAGGCGCGCTGCGACGCGCAGTCCGCTCATGAAGTCACGCGCATTCCTGACCCCTTCGACATAGAGCAGAATACTCTCGGTCTGTGGATCCATTGCCAGATAGTCGAGCACATCCCCAAAACCAATATCCGCCGCCGAGCCGAGCGAGACCACAGCGGAAAAGCCGATATCCCGCGCATCCGCCCAGTCCAGAATCGCGGTGCAAAGTGCGCCAGACTGCGATATCAGCGCCAGCGAACCTGGCCTGGCCGTGCTGCGGCTGAAGGTCGCGTTCAATCCGATGGACGGACGCAACAGCCCGAGACAATTGGGACCAAGTATGCGCAATCGATATTGGGCGGCGGCATCGAGCATGGGCTGGAGCAGCTTGTTGCCTACTCCTTTTCCCTCACCGAAGCCTGCGGAAATCACCACCGCCGCGCGCACGCCGTGCTGGCCGCATTGATGAATGATCTCCGCAACCGTCGCGGCGGGTGTGGCGATAATGGCCAGGTCTACATGCCCGCCGATGTCAGCAATACGGCTGACGCACGGCCAGCCATTTACCTGCTTGTGTTTTGGATTGATCGCCGTGATGCTGCCGCTGAAACCACCGCCAACCAGGCCAGCGAAAATACAGGCCCCGACAGAGTCCTTGCGCTCACTGGCACCGAAAACCACAATGGATTCTGGTGCAAAGAGTTTATCTAGGTAGTGGACACTCATTTCAGCATCTCGCTCGGGAAAGATCTAAAATTCAGCCTCCCAAACAAAAACAGGAACCCGGAGTTTCCGCCAGGTTCCTGTATTTATTCTTGAAATTGGCTCCCCGGGTCGGATTCGAACCAACGACCTAGTGATTAACAGTCACCCGCTCTAACCGGCTGAGCTACCGGGGAAAAGTTCTTGAGGCGCGGTATTTTCGGTGCTTTGCCTGGGGGAGTCAAGGTTGGACTGCAGGAACTGGCCGCCGCCGGCATCACCACCATGCCCGCGGCCAACCGCTATCTTTGCGAGGTTTATCTGCCGGCCTTCAACGAAGAGTTCGCGCATCCGGCCAGAGAGCCCGGCACGGCTTTTGTGCCGCTCATGGGCGTGGCGCTGGAGGAAATTCTGTGTGAACACTTTGAACGCACCGTCGGGCGCGACAACTGTGTCTCGTTCGAAACCCTCAAACTCCAGATCCCGCAGGACCGACACCGCATGCATTACGTCAAAGCCAAAGTTCGGGTACACCGTTATCCCGATCAATCCCTGGCCATCTTCCATGGACCACGCAAACTGGCGCAGTACGATGCCAACGGAAATCCGGCCAAAACCGTGCTCGAGGCCGTTGCCTGATGTTCGCTGCAACGACCACAATCACTGACTTGGTGATGAACAATAAAAGCGGACAGATTATGTGTTACAAAACCGGACAAATCTATTTGTTGACAACAGGTTGGACTGCAGTTTGGACTGCAGTTTTGGACTGCAGTTTGCGGCACCATTGACACTTCCATCAGCCGCTTGCCGGCGGGCAATAACGGTCATCGAGTTCGGGTGCTTCATCGCGGCGTATTCTGCCGATGTTGGAAATGACCAGTTTGCGGGCGTGTGCAGGGCCGCGGCGGTCACAGAGCGTGATGCTGCCGTTGCTGCCGGGCGCGCTGCCATTGGGGAAGAAGTGCAGGTTCTGCCGGCCTGAACTGCTGTGAATGACCATCTGTTCCAGGCCCGCTTCAACGTGATGCACCGGTTCCGGGTTCTGGTGCTGGCCATCACCATTGAAGTCGCTGAAAACGATCCAGCCTTCACTCCAGTCGCTGCTGCCGGTGCAGCCCTGACGGGTGTCGCCGGGGCAAATGATGACATGCGCATTGAACCGGATCGCCTGGTTACGTGCCAGCGCCAGGTGACTGTGCAGTGCATTGATCGCGGCGTCCATTCTCTGGCGCGTGCTGAAGTCCTGAAAAGCGGGAATGCCGATGATGAGCAGGATGGCGGCTATGGATATCGCCAGCAGCAGTTCCAGCAGGGTGAATCCTGGTGACCGTCGCTCATTGGACTGCTGTTCCATGACCCCACGGTAGTTGCTCTGGAGTCCTCGCAACAGAGGAAAAATCAGCTTGCGGGCATGCGAAACACCCACTGGCATGCGTAGGAAAAAGCCTGCGCAAACGTCGTGTTCAGGTCAGGGCGGCAGTTACAGCCCGGTGCATGCGGTCGATGGCGTCTTCCAGATACTCCATGCTGGCGGCATAGGAAAGGCGCAAATGTCCCGGCGCACCAAAGGCAGAACCCGGCACGGTGGAAACACCCGCATGGTCGAGAAACCATGCCGCCAGTTCGACGTCATCAGCCAGACCATGCATCTGGTCGAGCAAACCCTGGAACGAGGGGAATGCGTAAAATGCGCCATCGCATGCGGGGCAGTCGACACCGGGTATGTTGTTCAGGGCGGTTCTGAAATAATCATAACGACGCTTGAACTCGACTCGCATCTGTTCCACACAATCCTGCGGACCTTCCAGGGCCGCAGTCGCCGCCGCTTGCGAAACCGAACTGGCGCAGGATGTGCTTTGACCCTGCACTTTGCGCATGGCCTGGATCAGGTCCTCCGGGCCGGCGGCGTAGCCAATCCGCCAGCCGGTCATGGCGTAGGCCTTGGACACGCCATTGATAATCACCGTGCGCTCGGTCAGTTCAGGGCAGACATTCAGCAAGGTACGGTAAGGGCCTTCCCCCCAGTAAATGTGCTCGTAGATGTCGTCACAGGCGATGAACACTTTGGGGTGTTCAATCAATACCTCGCCCAGTGCCTGGTATTCCTGTTGCGAATAAACCTTGCCGGTGGGGTTGGAAGGCGAGTTCAGGATCAGCAGACGGGTCTGGTCGTTGATGGTGTTTTGCAGTTCCTTGGCGGTAATCTTGTAGTTGTGTTCCGGCATGCCGTTGAGAATGGCGGGCTCGGCATTGACCAGCTTGACCATGTCGGGGTAGGACACCCAGTAGGGTGCGGGAACGATGACCTCGTCATCGGGGTCGAGCACCGCCAGCAGCAGGTTGTACAGGCTCTGCTTGGCGCCATTGGATACCAGGATCTGGCCTGCGGAGTAATCAAGATTATTCTCGCGACTGAATTTGTGGCTGATGGCCCGTTTCAGTTCGGCGGTGCCGTCGACCGGTGTGTAGCGGGTCTTGCCGCTGCGTATGGCGGCGATCGCCGCGTCACTGATGTGCTTTGGCGTGTCGAAATCAGGTTCACCGAAACCCAGGGAAACGATGTCTTTGCCCTGTGCCTTCAGTTCCATCGCCCGCATGCTGACCACAATGGTCGCTGACGGCTTGATCTGTTCCACCCGCTTGGAAATTCTCGAAATCACCCTGTTTCCTCCGTCCCTTTGGGTTTTCGCAACACAGTTGCCAAGTTTGTTGGCGCCATTATCCGGCTTATGCGGTCGACCTGTACAGCTGCGATTCATGAACTCCTGCGCTGCCAGCCTTGAGGTATAATGCGCGGTTCGCATGGCCGTGCTGAAGCGGCTGTCATCGACTGGATCAGCCATGCCCGTCAACAGCATCAAACCATTTGTACTGCACAGTGATTTCCAGCCGGCGGGTGATCAGCCGGAAGCCATCAGCGCCCTGATTGAAGGCCTGCAAGCGGGGCTGGCGCACCAGACCCTGCTCGGCGTTACCGGCTCGGGCAAAACCTTCACCATCGCCAACGTAATCCAGCAGGTGCAGCGTCCCACTCTGGTGCTGGCGCCGAACAAGACCCTGGCGGCGCAACTGTACGGCGAATTCCGCGAGTTCTTTCCGCAAAATGCCGTGGAGTACTTCGTTTCCTATTACGATTATTACCAGCCGGAAGCCTACGTGCCCTCTTCAGATACCTATATCGAAAAGGACGCCTCGATCAACGAGCATATTGAACAAATGCGGCTGTCGGCCACCAAGGCTTTGCTGGAGCGATCCGATACCATCATTGTCGCAACGGTTTCGGCCATCTACGGACTGGGCGATCCCACCCAGTACCTGAGCATGGTGTTGCACCTGTCGCGGGGTGAGGCCATCAATCAGCGCGCCATCCTGCGGCGCCTGGCCGAAATGCAGTACGGCCGCAATGACATGGAATTGCGTCGTGGTACCTACCGTGTGCGCGGCGACATCATAGATATTTTTCCCGGCGATGAAGAAAGCCAGGCCATCCGGGTCGAACTGTTCGACGAGGAAGTCGCATCCATCTGTATGCTGGATCCGCTGACCGGTGAAATGTTGCGCAAGCTGGAGCGGGTTACGGTCTATCCCAAATCGCATTACGTGACACCCAGGCAGGTGGTTCTGGACGCCGCGGAGTCGATCGCGGCCGAGCTCAAGCAGCACCTGGAAGTGCTGCGTGAGCAAAACAAACTGGTCGAGGTGCAACGGCTGGAGCAACGTACGCGTTACGATCTGGAGATGTTGCTGGAATTGGGCTACTGCAATGGCATCGAGAACTATTCGCGCCACCTGACCGGGCGCGGTCCGGGTGAGGCGCCGCCCACGCTGTTTGACTACCTGCCGGATAACGCGATGCTGGTTCTGGACGAAAGCCACGTGATGATTCCCCAGCTCAGCGCCATGTACAAGGGTGACCGCTCACGCAAGGAAAACCTGGTCGCTTACGGTTTTCGCCTGCCTTCAGCGCTCGACAACCGGCCGCTGAGATTCGAGGAATGGGAAGAACGCGCGCCGCAATCGATATTTGTCTCAGCCACTCCGCGGGCATATGAACTGGGACGCTCCGGCGATGTCGTGGAGCAAGTGGTGCGGCCTACCGGCCTGATCGATCCGCAGGTGGAAATCCGTCCGGTACTCAACCAGGTAGACGACCTTCTGTCGGAGATCAATCTGCGCGCGGCCGCCGGCGAACGCGTGCTGGTGACGACCTTGACCAAACGCATGGCGGAGAACCTGACGGAGTACCTGGCCGACCACGGCGCGCGCGTCCGCTACCTGCACTCTGACGTTGAAACAGTGGAGCGCGTGGAAATCATTCGCGACTTGCGCCTGGGCGTATTTGATGTGCTGATTGGCATTAACTTATTGCGCGAAGGTCTTGATATGCCTGAAGTTTCATTAGTAGCTATTCTGGATGCAGACCGCGAAGGCTATTTGCGCTCGGATTCTTCCCTGATCCAGACCATGGGCCGGGCGGCGCGCAACCTGAATGGCAAGGCCATCCTGTACGCCGACCGCATGACCGGTTCCATGGAGCGCGCCATTGCCGAAACCGACCGGCGCCGGCACAAGCAGATAGCCTACAACCTGGAGCATGGCATTGAGCCGCGTTCGATCGAGAAACGCGTGACCGACGTCATGCAAGGCGCGCACGATGAGGCGCCGCGCCGGGGCAGGGCGGGCCGTCGCGTGGCAGAGGGCAGCGGCGAGTACCAACACATCGGACCGGGACAACTGGCAAAGGCGGTGGCCGGGCTCGAACAGAAAATGTTCCGCCACGCCGAATTACTCGAGTTCGAAGCCGCCGCCCGCGTGCGCGACGAGATCTCCAGGCTGAAGGAAAGGGTGCTCAAAACCCCCGAGTTTCCGGTTTGATCTGCCGCAGGCAGGTCTGGCATCCAGTCCTTATTCCGCCAGCGCCTTCACGGCTGCCACCCAGGGCAGCAATGCGCACTTGATACGGCTGGGGTAACTGCGCACACCCAGCAGTGCGCGCAGGCGTTCCGGTCCGGATGTTTTCTCTGTGCTGGTCAGCGCATGCTGCAGCCAATCATGGGTCGTCTTGATATGGTCAATATGCTGGCCGCTGGCTTCCGCACACAACAGCGAAGCCGATGCCATGCAGATGGCGCAGGCTGCGCCATCGAATGCAGCAGCCTCGATTTCATCGCCTCGTACCTGAAAACTCAAACGAATACGGTCGCCACACAGCGGGTTGTACTGCTCATTCTGGTGGGTCGCATCGATGCTGGCCTGAAAACCCACCGGGTTGACCGAATGGCGCAGGATGGTTTCACGATAGAACTCAGCCAGTTCCCGGTCTGCCTGCGCAAGCTCCTGTCCGCTCATCACAGATAACTCACAGCTCGATATCCAGCCAAACCAGGCGGTGATCGGAAACTTCGATCAGGCCGCGCCCCGGCTGATCCGGCGCGGGCCAGAACACGCCGCAGCCGGTCACGGTCAATTCCCTGCTCGGCAGCAGATAGTCCAGCCGCAGATTGCCGGTAGACTCGTCATTGAAGTCGGAGGTGTCACTGGCGGGATCGCTCAGTTGCGGCTGATTGACCCCCGCTTGCTGTGCCGCTGCCAGACGGCCACCTTCGCTGACGGCCGTGCACTCATGGTTGATCCGGGGGTGGGCCAGCAATTGGGCTGCTGCACCTTCCGCGGAGTCACCATCCAGCGGGTCGGCATTGAAATCACCGGCAATGACGAAGGACTGGTAGGGCGCCAGCCCGCCGCTGCGGCCCTGGTCATCGATCAGATATAACGCCGGCTCTGGCGCCAGATAGTTAACCCAGAAACGAATTTCGTCGAAATTACGCAAGCCATTGCGGTCTTCCGGGCCATCGAATACCGGCGGCGTGGGGTGGAAAACCAGCAGGTGCAGGCGCCTGCCATTGGTATCGATCAACACATCCCAGTGGCTCTTGGAGGACAGCCGCAGCTGCTGCCAGATGTTGTCCGGGTAAAAGTTGCTGCCGTCAGGATTAACGGGCTTGCGGGCTTCCGGCAAATTAGCCCAGCGGAATTGCTGGAAGGTGCGGGACCGTTCCACATTGACCGGAAAGCGCGACAGCACCAGCATGCCGTATTGACCAGGGTAGCGGCCAAAACCCCAGGCATCCCCTGGCTCACCGTTCGCGCCATTGCCATCCAGATCCAGGCCGCTATCGATGCCGGTGTTGACCGGGGCGCGGAACTGATAGGCAAAATCGATGGGGTCCTGGCTATTCTGGCTTTGGCCCAGGTAGTTGTCGTTGAGCAACGTTGCGGCATCGACGGCGCTGTCATAATCGAACTCGTTCAAGAGCAGGATATCGGGCCGCACGCGCTGAAGGATTTCGGCCAGTTGCCGCAGTCGCGGGTGGTTTTGCTGTTGCAGGGCTTGTGCCAGTTCGCCTTCTGAAGACATGCCCATGGCGACGTTGAAGGTGGCCAGGCGCAGTGTCGGGCGCGCGTTCTGACCGGCTACTGGCGCTGGTGTTGTTTCCGCGGCTGGATCACAAGCAGAAGTCAGCAACGCGCATAGCACCAGCCAGGCGGTCTGCCGGCATCGTTTCGGGCACTTTGCGCCGAGTCTTTGTACCATCGGATAATGGCGGTTCATCGCTGTATGATAACCGACAGTTCCATTCAACAGCAGCTAAACGGAGTCACAACAAAATGGCTTTCATCAACACGATTGCCCCAACAGCCGCAGAAGGAAAGCTGGCGGAAATCTATCGACGGGTTCGCGGGCCAGGAGGACAGGTCGACAATGTATTGCAGGCTCACAGTATGCGGCCGCACTCACTGGAAGGGCACATGGCCTTGTACCGGGCCGTCCTGCACCATCCCGGCAATGACTTGCCAACGTGGTTCCTTGAGTCCATAGGTGTGCTGGTGAGCAGGATAAACGGCTGCGAGTACTGCGAGCGGCACCATGCAGGTGGACTTCAGCGCCTGCTTGCGGACCAACCCGGGCGGTATGAAGCCTGTTTTACGCAATTGCAATTGGATGAACCAGGTGCGCCGTTTACAGCTGCAGAAATCGCCGCGCTGGCTTATGCACGCAAGTTGACCCAGGCTCCGCGCGAGATCAGACAAACGGATATCGATCTGCTGCGCGCGCAGGGTTTCAGCGATGGCGAAATTCTGGAAATCAACCAGGTGACCAGCTATTTTGCCTACGCCAATCGCACCGTAAGCGGCCTGGGTGTCAATATCGACGGCGAAGTGCTGGGCCTGTCACCCGAGGAATCCGCCGACGAGGCCGATTGTGCTCATACATAGAAGACTTCTGGATTTCCAGAAAACAGGCGCTACTGTGGTCAAAGAAGTTGTTCAACGCAGACTGGATCCCAGGAGTTGGCTGCGCCAATCCTGGGATGACGCCGAAAAAAAATGCTGTGCCGATCCGGGATGACGCCGAAAGAAATACCGCGCCGATCCGGGATGACGCCCCCTTACCGCCGTCATGCTCACTGCCGCAGGCACGCGCGACGGCTTCGCGGCCGTACTGCTTGTGCTACGCGCAAGACGTGTGGCCGCTCGGGCCTGCGCTGGGATGATGCCTTCATGTGCTTTAACCGCCGTCATGCCAGACTGTCTTTTTTTACTGCCGTCATGCCAGACTGCCGCAGGCACGTCTGGCATCCAGTAATTTCTATACAAAAGGATCATTTCCTACGCTTAGTAGAATGTTTTATGGACTGGTTCGACTGCCAGCGTTCTCAAACAATACTCAGGTGTCTAAACAACCCTGTGTATACATCATGGCCAGCCGACGGAACGGCACGATATATGTTGGAGTTACATCCAATATTCAGTGCCGCGCCTGGCAACATCGGACCGGCGTAGCCGAAGGGTTTACCGGAAAATACGGTGTGAAAACGCTGGTCTTTTTCGAGTTTTATGGAAACATGCCAGAAGCGATCAAGCGGGAAAAGCAGATCAAGACCTGGAGTCGCAAACGGAAATTGGCTTTGATTGAGAGCGTCAACCCGAAGTGGGATGACTTGTTCTTCGCCTTGTGTGACTGTTGAATCATCGCGGCAGTCGAACCAACGAACTTTGTTTCCGGCCTACTCTTGCACGACTGCTATTCCGACATTGTTCAAGACCTCAGAAATGAACCAGCGGTCATGCCAGACCACCACCGCTTTACAACCGTCATGCCAGACTGCCGCAGGCACGTCTGGCATCCAGAGAAGTTGTCCAACGCAGACGTGGATCCCACGCGCCTGCTGGCGCAGGCGCTGGGATGACGCCTTCATGTGCTTTAACCGCCGTCATGCCAGACTGCCGCAGGCACGTCTGGCATCCAGAGAAGTTGTCCAACGCAGACTGGATCCCACGCGCCTGCTGGCGCAGGCGCTGGGATGACGCCTTCATGTGCTTTAACCGCCGTCATGCCAGACTGCCGCAGGCACGTCTGGCATCCAGAGAAGTTGTCCAACGCAGACTGGATCCCACGCGCCTGCTGGCGCAGGCGCTGGGATGACGCCTTCATGTGCTTTAACTGCCGTCATGCCAGACTGCCGCAGGCACGTCTGGCATCCAGAGAAGTTGTCCAACGCAGACTGGATCCCAGGAGTTGGCTGCGCTAATCCTGGGATGACGTCCATCTAAAACGGCGCCAATCCTGGGATGACGCCGAACGAAATTCCGCGCCGATCCTGGATGACACTGAAAAAATTCCGCGCCGATCCGGGCATGACGAGCCGGCTGATGGCTGGCAGATCCGCCTTTTGCATGCGGGTAGTGCGGCTGTAACCGGGTTATTCGTCCTCTTGACCGGGCTACTTGCTGGCAGTCTTGTGACCGGACTGCTTGCTGACGGCCATGTACCACAAGGCGGAGAGGAGGTCGTAAAGGTCGCAGAATGCGTTGAACCGTTCTGTTGTCTGCGCATCCGGCAACCTCAGGCAGGCGCGCAGAAAACCCTGGGCGACTGTATCCGGTAGCTGGTGGTGCCTGACCACGACGGCCAGGTCGAACAGGGGGTCGCCCACGGCTGCATACTCCCAGTCGATCAGCCTGACCGGGTCTGAGCCGATGATATTGCTGTACACGAGATCGTTGTGACACAGCGAGCGGTGATAACCCGGTGCCAGCAGTTGACTGGCGAGATGGACTGCCTTTTCGGCAAGCTCCGCGGCAGCAGTGGTGCCAATGCCACCGGCATACGTCAACGCGGCCTGGGCAGGATTGAAATCGGGTGAAACAGCAGCAGGTAATGAGTGAAGCCGGCGCAGCGTGCCGGCCAGTTGTTCCAGGCCAGCCGGGTCAAGCAGGCTTTTTTCACTCCAGACCGGGCCTGGAATATAGGCTGTCACGAGCACACCGGCAGCGGGATCTGCCCAGATCAAATCGGCACCGATCCCGGCAGCAGCGACCGTTTGCAACACCCTGAGTTCGCCCTTGCGATCCAGCCCCAGCTCGCGCGCCAGGGGGGTATCCACGCGTACTACCATGCGTTTACCGTGGGCTTCGACCAGCCAGCTGTCACTGACAGATCCGCCCGTCAGTTCCCGCAACACGCAAGCATGTGCCAGGGCCGGGATGTCCGCCATAGCGGATTGCAATTCAGGTGGGCGCCGCATCGAGGCTTTTCCTCCATTGCCGCAGGCCAATCACGATCAGTACCAGGTAGAGCACGAACAACAGCGCGGTGAGGTACAAGCCACGATTCAGGTACAGATAAACCGACACGGAATCGATGATGAACCAGTAATGCCAGTTCTGGATGATTTTTCGAGCGACCATCCAGGTGGTGAAGATGGCCCCCCAGGTGGTAAAGGAATCGAGGTAGGGCATTGCCGCGTGGGTGAAAGTGGTCAGCAGGTAACCGCTGATCAGCGTGGCCAGCAGGATCAGCAGCAGCGGCATGATGTGACGATGCAGCGGCCAGCTGCTGACCTTGAGTTCCTCACCCGGCACGGCGCCATGCCGCCAGCTGTACCAGCCATAAAAGGCCATCGCGAGATAAAATATCTGCAAAGCGGATTCCATGTACAGACCGGCCTGGAACATCAATACCAGGTAAATGCCGGTGCTGAAAATGGCCGCCAGCCAGCAGGCGATGTATTCGCGTATGGCCAGCACCAGGTAAGCCAGCGCCAGCACTACGGCGCTCACTTCCCACAGCGACAAGGCTGCTGCGGCAGCAAGAACTTGTGTGCTGAATTCATTCAATGACAGGCAGCACCCCGATGTCCAGATCGGCATTCAGATAGCGGGTAACGAAAACGATTTTCCGCTTGCCCGCCAAGCTCGCACGCATGCAGTCATTCAATGCGCTTGTCACCTGGTCAAATTCGCCGCGAATCTGGGTGCTCAGCTGGTTGGTTACGATTTCCAGCCCGGCGCATGCGCGTAGCGCACGAATAAAGGACTTGATGGGTGGAACATAGTTCGAGTCCAGTGGGTACATGCTGATATCGACTGTTATTTGCATTGGCTGCTCCCGGGAAAATTCCAATCTTCCCTGTAGTTCTCAGTAGTCATAACTCAAGGTAAAACCATAAGTGCGCGGATCGCCGAATTTCGTATACAGGGTATTTTCAAACAAGGGGGGTTCATTGCCGAAGAAAAAACCCCGCGTGGCGTAATTCTGGTCAAAAATATTGCGGCCCCAGGCGGAGAAAGTCCATGCACCCCATTGCTTGCCGAAGCGAAGGTTCACCAGCTGGTAAGCCCTGGATTTCTGGTTGTGGCTGATATCAAAGTAGAACGCATCGATGGCGTTTACATCCACCCGGCCAAACCAGCCATCAGGACCGGAGTAAGTGGCGCCCCCGTTCAGCGTGTAGTTTGGTGCATGGGCAAGGTCGCGGCCGCTGGCAGCAGGACTGACCGCGGCCGTCTTTTCGCTCTGCCCGATGCTCGAGTTCAGCAAACCCAATGCACCATGCAATTGCCAGGCCTCGTTCAGTTGCCAGGTGGCGCTGGCCTCCATGCCGTAGGCACGGGCCGCGCCGTTATAGGTGACGAAGACAAAGCTGTTCGGGTCGAACGGCACCTGCTGGCTGGACTGGCTGAGCTGGGCGTTTTTCCGCTCCATGCTGAAGATCGCCAGGTCGCCGTTCAGCCGACCATCCAGCCACTGTCCTTTCAGACCCAATTCGTAGTTCCACAGGGTTTCGTCCTGGTAAGGAATGAATTCCGGGCCCAATATGGCTACGCCCTGCAAGGCGGCCAGCGAGGGATTAAAGCCGCCCGCCTTGAATCCGCGGGCGATGCGGGCATAGCCATGCAGATCCTGCCGAAAATCAAAGCTGATCGACACATGCCCGCCCCACAGGTTGGCGGATGGCGTACAGTCAAACTGGCTGCAACTATCACCTCCTGGCGGCAGGCCCGGAAAATTGATATCGCTCCAGCGGTCGTTATAGCGGGCGTCCCAGCGTTCGTAACGCAAGCCGGCGGAAAGCGCCAGTCGCGCGCCCAGTCGCGCATCCATGCTGCCAAAAATGGCCCATGTATCGGCCTTATAGTGACTGCTGACCTGGCGGCCGGTCAGGCAGGGCGAGCAAAAGTTTTCCTCGGCGCTGTCGTCGTAGATGCCGGTCGAGGAAATGTCGTTGTCTTCATCGAGGCGCTGCCAGCTTGCGCCCACTACCCAGTCAGTGCTGTCATGGAACAGTCGGCCGGCCGGCGAGGACAGCAAGCGGAATTCCTGTTCCAGGTTGCTGCGCTGACGGGGGTTGGTATAGACGAAGTCATAGATGTAATCGCCGTACTGCTGCCAGAAATCCGCATTACCCCAATCGCCATCAAAGCTGAACAGGATGTCCGAATCCGCCAGGCTGGAGATGCTGACGAAGTCCACGCCCTGGTTGAGCGGGCCCTTGAGCCGTAAAGAACCGGCTTTCGTGCGCTGGCTGTCGCGTCCCGGATGGTCGCTGTGAACGATATCGTCATTGTTCACTGTCCAGGCGTCGTAGCCGTTGTCGAAATCCATGTACAGACCTGTCAGCAGCGCTTCCCAGCCGGTGGCAAAGGTCCAGCGCAATTTGCCGCGAGCGCTGAGTTCGTCGCGGCCGTTGGTGTCATTGCGGTCGACAAACTCATTGTCACGAAAACCGTTACTCTCAAGGCGATTGAGTGAAAATCGTCCTCCCAGGTTCTGCGCCAAAGCCCCTCCAGCTGCGGCCGACAAGGAAAACAGGCCGTCATTACCCGCCGTGAGTTCCGCGTTGGCGGAGCGCTCAGCCGCCGGATCCTGGCTGCGCATATAGACCATGCCGGCCAATGCGCTGGAGCCATAACGGGCACTTTGCGGCCCGCGCAGTATTTCGATTTGCTGAATGTCATACAGGCTGGCGACGCCGCCAATCCCGGACAGGTCGATGTCATCGATGATGTAGCCAACCGATGGATTGGGCGCACCCTCGTATTGCTCGCGTTCGCCTACGCCGCGCAGCTGGAAGTAACGGGCGCGCGAGCCTTCGCCGGACAGGTTCATATTGGGCACCATTTGCACCAGCTCCTCAAAATGCCGGGTGCTGGCAAGTTCAATGGTCTGCGCATCGAACATGCTCAGGCTGGTGTCGAATTCCAGCCGGGACAGAAGACGATAGCCGGACACCACGATTTCCTCGAGCGTCTTGTCCGGCGTCATTGGTTCAGTGGTTTCAGCGCAGAGCGACAAACCTGGCGATGCCAGGAATGCAAGCAGAAGCAATGTTCTCAACATATTCGGATCTCCAGGCAAATCCAAGGAGATCCGGTGTACAGAGTGCGGGAGTTCGGGCAGACAGTCCTATTCCTACGCCGGTACTAACCGGATCAGGTTCCAAGGGTTCCTCTTGCGAGGTCTCAGGCTCCGATGAGCCGCCCCTAAGGCCAGTGCGAACTATAAATCAAATGCGCGAGCAATGAAACATGGAATCGCCTCTCGGCCGTCATGCCAGACCGCTGTTTCTCACCCGCCGTCATGCCAGACTGCTGTTTCTCACCCGCCGTCATGCCAGACTGCCGTAGGCATGTCTGGCATCCAGAGCAGCCGTTCAATGCACTCTGGATCCCAGAGATTTGCGTCGCAAACTCTGGGATGACGACGTTGGTTGCCTTAGCGCCGTCATGCCAGACTGCTGTTTCTCACCCGACGTCATGCCAGACTGCCGCAGGCATGTCTGGCATCCAGAGCAGCCGTTCAATGCACTCTGGATCCCAGAGATTTGCGTCGCAAACTCTGGGATGACGACGTTGGTTGCCTTAGCGCCGTCATGCCAGACTGCCGCGCCCTTAGCGCCGTCATGCCAGACTGCCACCCCCCTTACCGCCGTCATGCCAGACTGCCGCAGGCATGTCTGGCATCCAGAGCGGCCGTTCAATGCACTCTGGATCCCATGCGCCTGCTGTCGCAGGCGCATGGGATGACGTTGTTAATGGCAATCCCGGGATGACGTTTGCACGAGAGTTGCCAATCCTGGGGTGCATTTCTACTGCAGTTTCCGCTCCAGGAAGGGGTACCACATACCCTGGGCCAGGCCGCGCGCCGCCATGAACACCAGCACCGCGCCCCACAGTCCGGTCAAACCCCATGCCGCGGTCATGGCTTGCAGCACCAGCAGGTAGACGATAAAGGCGATGCCCATGGTGGTCATCATGGCCGTGCCGGCAGTGGCGCTGATGAAAATACCGTCAAACTGGAAACACCACACCGAGACCAGCGGCAGGGCAATGATCATTGGCATCAGGCTGGCCACAGTCATCCTGATCTCATCGATATCTGTCAGCAGTGCCGTGAGTTGATTGCCCGCCAGCCAGAATACGAGTGCATAGACCAGGCTGGCCACCAGTGCCCAAAAACTGGTGAGGTACACCCAACGCCGGAACACGGCACGCCGCGCGTGGCCCCAGGCCGCACCGGCCAGCGCTTCCGCTGCGTGGGCGAACCCATCCAGCCCCAGCGACATCAGTAACAGGAACTGCATCGCCACGTGACTGGCCGCCATCTCGACCGGGCCGAGGCGTCCGGCAACGCGCATGATCAACGCCAGTGCCGTCATCAGGAATATGGTGCGGATGAAGATGAAGCCGTTGACGAAAAAAAGCTGCCTGAACTGCTTGATCTGCCAGGTGGCGCCGCTCAAGGCCCTGTCAAGCAGCTTGTTGCCGTCCAGCAAGCGCAGCAAAACCCACACACTGGCGATGGCGGTAAGCCACTGGGCAATCAAGGTGCCCCAGGCCACGCCCGGAACACCCATATCCAGGCCGATCACGAACAGCACGTTCAAAACACCGTTGCTGATATTCAACAGCAACTGCAGCCACAGGATGGTCTTCACCCGGGCCAGGCCGAACAGTATGCCGATGATGGCATAACTCAACAGCGTGGCCGGCGCCGCCCAGATGCGAATGTGAAAATATTGGGCCGTTACCAGCGCCACGTCGGCCGGTGGCGCCATGGCGCGCAAGGAAGCCAGCAGCAGCAATTCCTGGAAAACCAGCAAACCCACGGCGAAGAGCAGGGCGAGGCCACAAGAACGTATGACTGTCGCCACCAGCGTATCGTCATCATTTCGTCCCCGCGCCTGGGCGATCAGGCCGGTCGTTCCCATGCGCAGGAAACCGAAAGCCCATAGCATGTAATTGAAGATCACGCTGCCAAGGCCAACCGCAGCCAGGTGCACCGGGCTGGGCAGGTGCCCGATGGCCCAGGTGTCCACCAGTCCCACCAATGGCGCGGAGGAATTGGCCAGGATCGCGGGACCTGCTATGGCCCAGATTTGACTATGCGGTGCGGTGAAGTCGTCCGCTGTTTTCGCGCGGCCTTCACTCATGCAAACAACTGCCCATGTGCTGCGTTATTGGCCCGCAGGGCAAAAAATCCTGTGGCAGCAACGGCAGGCTGCAGGTCACTTCCGGTTCTTTAGTGGACCGTTTCAGCGCAGCCATCGGCGGCCACCTCTTCGGGCAGATGAAAGATATCCGGGCCGAACAGCCGCTGCAGTTGCTGCAGGGCAGGGCGTGCCTGTTGCCACTGCCGCGCGGCCTGTTCACCGTCAAATGCGGCCACGACGTCATCTTCACGGCCGTAACGAAAGGCCTGCACCGATGTCGTGCTGCTGGCGAAGGCGTCCATGACGGCCTGCAGGTTGTCCGGCTTGTCGTCGGCCATCACCACCATGACCGGCCATGGCGTGTGCGTCTTGAGCAACAGCGCTTGCAGCATTTCGCCCTTGTGCTGTCCCGCAGTCAGGAATACCCCATCCTCGTACCTGACGAGGCGGCTACCCCCCTGCGGCAAGAATGGTTCGGCGTATCCTCCCGGGGGGCCAATGGCGCTGGCATCAAAACGGTAGCCGCCGCGGCGTAATTCACGCAAGGTCTGCAAGCGGAAATCCGGCCCGCGGGAACTGAGGATGATGACTTTCAGGCCCTGCTCCTGCAGTTTTCGCACTTGCGCCGGACCGTCTGCCTGCGTCAGGCGCATGGCGCTGACCGCATAGAGCGCGCCTTGAACGGCCAAGCGATCGCTCACCACCCGGGGGTCGCAGCGGTCTGCGGCATGCAACTCCTTCTGCCAGTCATACCACTGGTCCGATCCCAGGTCCTGTTCCATGGCCAGCAACGTATTGTCGAGGTCAAATACGACCAGTACCTGTTCTGCGCCCAGGCGCCGCGACCAGTCCAGGGCGGCCTCGCTGACCTCCGCAAGATCGCGCGTTTCCAGCATGCGGCTGGGCGGGACCGATGGCGGCTTGTGTGCGCCGGACGTCGTCACGCAAGCCGACAGCAAGCTGGCAAATGTCAGTACTAAAACGAAACCCGCCAAATGAGTATTTTTGTGGAACATGGCGCATGAACCGTTTACAAAACGAACACTCTGCCAGTGAAACCGGCGCTTCGCAATTGAAAAAGCGGCGCAAGCTCGGACGGCAAGGATTATCCGAATAGGGAAGCTCTGAATAATGCATCCATGCATTATCAGAGCACGCCAAACAAAAAATGTGATTTTTGTTTAGCTTCATTTTCAATGAGTTGCACTCATTGAAAATGGTGGCACATCCCTGTGCCACGAAAACTCTGAATTAATCAGAGTTTCCTTAGATTGATTATGCTGCAGCCATCCCCTAAAATTGCCGCCCCTTCAAACCGATAGGGAAAGCAGGATATGGAGAGGTGCCGGAGTGGTCGAACGGGCTCGCCTGGAAAGTGAGTGTACGGTGTTGAGCCGTACCGAGGGTTCGAATCCCTCCCTCTCCGCCATTCCTGAGAAATGAAGCCCCCAGCCTTACCCTCACGTGATCGCGAAGCCATCCTGCGACGGGCGATCATTCGCGCCATGCCGGATTACTACTCCTGGCCGGAGAGTGAACGGGAGCGATATCGACTGAATCTCCCCAAGGAACAGGACCTTCTGATCCGCCGGGCGCTGCTCAGCTCCCTTTTTGGTATCGAAGTGAGTACTGAGGCGGAAATGGACGCTGTCATGAAGGGGTTCGACGATGAACACTATCTGCTGCTGAATAGCACGCTCTTACCTTTTCAGGGCATTGGTGAAAACGACTTCTTTCTGAATGAGTGGCTCGCGGATGGTGTTTCGCTGCTCGATTTTGAGACGCTCGGAGACTATGCCCGGGATGACCATGAGTTCCAGGAGCAGGCGCGGAAAAAGGAAGACCCGGCGTACGAGATCCGACCCTATCGAGGGGATCTTCACCCGTGCTGGGCGCGGCTGAATATCGATCGCGAGTTCCACTACGCCACGCTCGTCTCACTGGCGAGACACCTGCTGGACACGCTCGACGAGACGGGGTCGGAGCAGATCGAATCGCTCATCCCCCATCGGTACGTTGAGGGGAAAAACCATGGCAAGCGGGAACCGGGCGGAACGGTATGGGATCTCCGAGTGGATGCCAGCGGCATGGAACTGCAGTTGGAGGAGCTACGGCATCGGTACTACGAATACCTGCGTGCGTGTCATGAGCGTCTGCTCGATCGATTCGATGAAGAGGCAATGCAACGAGTCTACATCCAGCGCGAAATGCAAGGCCTTGAAGCGCATATCCGCTTTATTTTCTCCGACAAAAGCGTGCTCGATGCTGTTCGATTCCGGCATTTCTTCAGCGACTGCCAGCGTATTTCCGGCGACATCGCAGGGCTTGCCGTAGTCATCGAGCAGGAGAAACAGGGGGCGGTGGAATTCCTGCAAGCGCAGTACCGCGACATCCAGCAGAATTTCGATCCGTCCGTGGTGTCGCTCCGCAAGAAAAGAAAGATCGTGCTGGCTGATGGCGCTTTGGATGATTTATCGTAGCCCGTCCAGGGGAAGAGACAGTTTCAGCGGTTGGCCGGGCAGGGGGATGAAGCCTGAGCCGAATTGCGTATAGAACTCGGCGGCCCGGTCATTGGTCGCTGCTGGCTACTCCAACAAAGGTACATTGTTGTCCTCCCGGTATCCCATGGCGCGATAGCCGACAAGCCGCTTTTCAAACATTCTCGCGAGCATCGGTACCTTGCTATCAACGTAATCGACGATTCGCACTTCGCGTTTAGTGGGGTGCAGTCGGTGCAGGCGTCCCGCGTATTGCACGAGCGTACCTTTCCAGGAGACCGGCAGAGCCAGAAACAGGGTATCGAGTCGAGCATCGTCGAATCCTTCCCCAATGTATCTTCCGGTTGCCAACAAAAGCCGCTCTTCAGCCATCGGAATAGAAGCGAGCTGCGCTTCGACTTCCCGCCGCTCTTTGGTCGAACGTCCTCCCCGCAGTATGACGATATGGCGGACAAAGTTCTTCAGTCGGTGGTGGAGTTGCTCGATGTGCTCTTTGCGTTCCGTCAACAGGATCGGGGACCGGCCTTCTTCCATGGCCATGAGCACGTCATCGACGATCTGCTCGTTACGCTTTTCATCGGCGACCAGCAGGCCGTAGAGTTCCTGGATGGTTAAGTTGGCTGCTCGCGCGGGAGGGTCAAAGCCGGTCTCTCGGAAAACAAGTCGATGATCGAACAGGCGTTGTGCCAACTGGCTACGCGAATCGGTTTTGAATCGAACGGGGCCGATCTGCATGTGGATGATGGGCTGGCGACCGTCGCGGCGCTGGGGCGTGGCCGTCAGGCCGACCAGATAGCGCGCCTTGACCTCGGAGAGCACCCGCTCAAACGAGACCGCCGGCAGGTGGTGGCACTCGTCGATGATCACCTGCCCATATTCGGTGACGATGTCGTCCACCGAATCCTTCCGCGAAAGACTCTGGATCATGGCGACATCGATTTGCCCGGTCAGCTTGCGCTTTCCACCGCCAATCTGGCCGATCGATTTGGCATCGCGGCCAAGAAAGATCGCGATCTGTGATTTCCACTGTTCCAACAGCGGTTGTCTATGTACCAGGATCAGGGCGTTGCACTTTCGCCGGGCAATCAGATAAATGCCCAGGACGGTCTTCCCGAAACCGGGGGCTGCCACGACCACGCCATTGTCGTGTGCGACGATGGCCTGAGCTGCCTGGTGCTGGGCCTCAGTCAATTCACCGAGGAATGTCGCTTCGATCGGCTTGCCACGGAATCTCAGGTCGTCCAACTCGAGGCGGCTTTTGTGTTCCTGCAGGACTTTCTCCACGTCGTCCAAGCACCCGCGTGGCAGGCTGAACGGGGGTGATACTGAAGCGACAGCGCGATCAGGTTGCCGAAACCACCATTCGGCAGGGTATCCTGGTTCGGGAAAAGCCGGTCATAGGATGTCATGCTCAGCTGGTATCGCCTCGCCATGGTTTCCGTGATCAGATAGCTGCCCATTTTCCTGGCCGCCGCAGCCTCAAAGCCATTTCTGAGGTTCAATTCACTTCCCGGATTTCCCAAGGCCCACCCGGCTGCCAATGCTCCAAGAAGGCACGGCCTTGCCTCAATGCTGTTGTTGGTGGCATGAGAAAGTTCTCGAGAATTTGGCAAACCTCGTCGAGCGATGGAGAAGTTGACGTAGATAGCAGCGCGCCTTTGCGAAGAAACGCGTCCCATTGCCGGGTCTTCTGGAAGTCATCGCCAAACTCCGAACCGAGGCTGGATGGTGTTTGCTCGGGTAAAGTGGTTTCGCGACGGGCAAAGGTGTTGTTGATGGCTTCCGACAACGTGGCTCCGTTGAAATCGAATCGGTGAACCATAACCCAAAGGTCATAGAAATCCTTCATCCGGCTGTTTGTCATGCCCAGGTAGACCCGAGCCTGATACTTTTCCGCAACGACGGTTTCACGCGGATAAGCACGCAAGAGCGGCACCGGGGATCCCAGCAAAGTGGGATATTCAACGCGTTCCGGATCAGGCGTCACGACATCGCCGAATCCGAGAAAATCCACATCTCGGGTCGCGCGATATGGCTGGTCGTCCCACCGGGCGAAAAGCATTGCTCCCTTCAAGATGAAGCGATCGCGGTACTCGGACTGGCTCAGTCGGTACAAGAGACGTTCCAGTGCGTAGCGTGTCAGGATCAGTTTAAAATCCTCACCCCGTCGTTTTGCCAGTTGCAGCAACCGGTCGCGTACCGAAACTGCGGTGTTCTTTCTCCGGTTGCTGGTCACGTTGCTATCGATTCCAGATAAGGCCGCATGACGTTATGCACGCGGCAAACCTTGGCGTACGTCCAGAGCTCATCCATGGTGCAGCGCCGCGAACGCCAGCTTTCCCTTAGCGCTTCAATGGCAACGTCCAGTCCGATCTTGTTTCGATACTTAAAACAATCCGCTACAGTCTTCGCCGGGTTGAATACGGGGATCGTTACTCCTTCGATCTGATGTTTCTCGACGCCGGCGCCGAGAGCGGTCGAAGAGAAATGGACAATGCGTAGTGGCGGATAGTCCACGAGTGGCCGCCAGGCATTCTCGCCGATGGCCAGCCACACTTCAAAGGGCGCCTGTGTAGTGAGTTCGTGAAATCGAAGGGCGGAAAGCAGACAAACCACACCTTTGGGCACACGCTTGCAGGCCTCTGCCAGAGAGCGGTGTTCCGAAACCTTGCTATCTGGCAGTACGTAAAGTCCTCTGCCAATCCGTTGTAGCTTGCCGGCAGCCTGTAGCCGGCTGAGATACGTTCGAGGAATGCCATGGGCATCCAGGTCGCGCGGACGCAGAACACCCGCTTCGCTTACCAGATCCAGAATTTTGTCCGCATGTGTCGTGCGAGTAGCCATTGACAAGGTATGTTACATAACCTAGGGGAATAATAACAAGTCCCGAGGACTAGTAACTCACAGATTCCACTCGCAGACCCCAGCCACGCTGGACTGAGACGACTGCACTTCCCTCCTGATGTTAAGTGCCGGTAGACATGATTTGGACACGATGCCTTTGTAAGCCATTGAAATGCTGAGAAACACCGAGGGTTCGAATCCCTCCCTCTCCGCCAAAAAAAGAAAACCCCGCCTTGAGCGGGGTTTTCTTTTTTTCGTGGAAGGCCGGGTGAGGACCCTCTCGCGCGCAGCGCGCGAGGGTTCGCCACAAATCGGCAGGATTGCCGATTGGGACGCCGCAGGCGCCCGCAGGGCGAGCGCCAGGGACGGTGCGAGTCACTAATTCGCCGGGAGCGAATTTGAACGTCGAAGCGAAGCTGAGACGGCCCCGGAGGGGCGAAGGGCAGGATGCCCGGAGTAATCCCTCCCTCTCCGGGCGGGAGGTCACGCCCGGAGAAGGGGGCAAATTCCGCACCCCGGCGTTTGAGTCATTATTCTGCAGCACTTCGGTGCCCGGTAAAACCAGAGGGCAGTGCCAGATTGGCGGTTCTAAATCCCTGGTTGCGGACGTAAGCCCGGTTACAAGTCCAGCGCCGCTACGACGAAGGTAATCTCCATTTCCTGCACCGAGCCCAGCTGACTGAAAACGTCGTCCGCAATGACGACCATCCAGCGTCCGACGAGGCTGCGGTCGAAGAACACATTCTCTTTCCACGGTTGTGGGCCCGGGGTTTTTGCCTGCACTCCGCAGGAGTAGTCGTCCAACGATTGATTCTGGAAGGGGGTGGTGCAGGTCGGGTCCGTGAGCGAGCAGGCTGGCGGTGTGTTCAGGCAGGCAGAGAAAGACTGGTAGTGGACCGGGCTCACTGAGGACAAGGACGCGGTTTGATCCTGAGCGATCAAATCGTATTCCTTGTACAAATTATCGAATTGTTGGCGGCGGACGCGAAAGACATCGAGTTCGTCGCGGAGCAGGAATACTACGGGGGCTGTGATGGTGCCGTTGCTGCCGAGCAGACTCACCCGAACGTCATCGATGCGGATGTTGCGCTTGGAGCGCAGGATCAGATCGGCATCGATATCGCTGTTGGTGATCAAGAAGCTCGCCACGTGCGCGTTCATTCCAGAGTCGAACGGTGGCACTGCCAGCAAACCCGTTGCCGCGAAACGCGCCTTGTCGGATTCGGTTGCGAGCTTAAGGACGCTGCCCGGCAGCCGGCGATAGAAGCGTGTGGCGGCGCCGCGCGGCTTTTGTTGCAGGAACTGATTCACTTTGACGGCCGCTTGCCCCATATCCAGGTAGTTCTTCAAATTGAAATCGAAATTGCCGCTAACCAATGCGTCCAGCTCGCTGGCGCCTTTTTGTTCGTAAGGAAGCTTTTCGTACTCGGCCTGGCGCAGCAGATGCCAGTAGCGCCGCGTCAAATCCTCGACCAAAGTCAGCGCATTTCCATAAATCTGTTGGCCCAACAAAACTTTATCGTAGGCGCGCAATTCCGCGCTGCTGAGCATGTAGTTCTCGATACGGCTTGCCGTCGTCCCGGCCAGCTTGAGCCGCATCTCCATCAGCGCACGCTCCATTTTGGCAATGGCGTAGTCCGTTTCCGCCTTGCGTTTGTCGATGGTCAGGTCCAGGTGATCAAGCACGAGCTGGCGCTGGTCGCTTTCCAGAATTTCATTGGCGATCTCATCGACAACTACGCTACGCACGGGATTGCTGATGCCTTTGCCGAGCGCGAAATCCTCGAGGCCAGAGGTGCCTTCTTTGACCGCATCCTCGACGGGTTTGCTCTCCAGCGCCGTCTCCCCATGCCGTTCCACGAACTCCCAGATGTCATCGAGCGCTTCCGCCCCCTGGGTTTCATTGTTTGACTTGTTTGGCCCGAGCACGCCTTCCGCCGCGGCCTTGCCGCTGGGCGAGCCCGCCTGCTCGAAAATACCCTTGACCGCTTCCCAATCGCTCTTGCCGATCTCTTCGAGGACGCTGCCCACGTAAGCTTCGGCGAAAGCGCCCGCCAGGTCGAGGATGAACTGGCCCAAGCCGCCGCTGTCCTGATCGTATTTGTCCTTGATCGCGCCGTTGTTCGTTCCGATCTCGGCCGTGATTTTCTGTAACGCGAGCTTGCGCTGATTCATTTTATCTTCCAGCGCGGAAAGTTCCTGCAGCGCTGCGTTCTCGCGTTTGACGGCAAGATCGACTTCCACCGACAACGTGGCCGCCAATTCTTCAAACTGCTGTTGCGATTCGCCAATCTGGAATGAAATATCCAGACCATTGGCCAGTTGGATCCAGTTCGTCACGGCACTGCCGAGCAAGCCGAACAGCTCCGTGAACGCCTGGTATTGGATGTCATAACGAGCGTGCGGATTGATCGGGCGATTCTGGGTGAACCCGTAAAAATTCCTGCCGTTGACCAGATGAATCAGGTGCACGAGATCGCCGATTGCGGCGGGGCAAATGGTCGTCAGCAGCAGCGTCTCGGCGACGGGCTCCAGGTTCGTCGGGCCTGTCGGCTCGGTCGCCGGGGCGGAGCACTTCAACCCCCACTCATGCAATACTTCCACCATGCGCAACACGTCCTGGATATAGAGGAACCCGGCTTCTTCCAGGTCGGTCTGCGTGCCGCGTTTGAACAAAGCATTGCCCTGGGCCATGCCAACCACCCACTGGCGAGGAGAGAGCAAAGCACGCAGGGCGTCTACCTCCACCCGGCGCAGCCAGCGCACGGTGAAGGTGCCGGACGAGCTGTTCACTCCCGCCTTCGGGCCGGCGCCGGGTGCGCCTCCCTTGGTGCATTCCAACTGCATGGTTTCATCGACGCAGTAGAGACATTCTTCGTCGAGGCATGGGAAGCAGCCGGCATCGTAGTAGTGAGCGGCCGCGATGCCGACCAACGGCTTGCCGCTTTGTCCCGCCTTCCCGCCGGGCGCGCCGAGCACGGCATACGATGCTTCGCTTTCTTTATATACGCCGTTGTAGAACGCCTGCGCGCTCTTCGGCATGGAATGTTTGGTCTTGATCCTGCCGTGGCAGATGAGCTCGCCGAAGAACGGATTGAACGAGCAGTTGGCGTCGTCGCAATCGACGCGCCCATCGCCGTCGTTGTCGATCTTGTCGCGGCACGCAGCGAGGGTGTTCTCAAAGATGCCGCAGGCCGCAGAAGCCAGCGGATTGTTGAGGCACTGGTAGTCCTTGCAGTCGATGAAGCCATCCTGGTCGTTGTCGATCCCATCGGCGCAGGTTTTCGCGGAGCTTTCTTTCAGGAAAGGACTGGGCTTGCTCGCGCACAGCAAGACGTACGGATTGTTCTTGCAGCCGCTGTCGTTGCAGTCGGTTTTTCCATCGCCATCATTGTCGAGTTTGTCAGTGCAGGCTTCGAGCGTACGTTCTTTCCCGCAGACGGTGACGAGTGGATTGAAGGGACATTCCGGGTCGTCACAATCGACCTTACCATCGAGATCGTTGTCGATCCCGTCCGAGCAGCTTGCCGTCGAAGCTTCCTCGATCCCGGTTCGCACGACGAAAGGCTGGCCCGGCGGCGCTCCGCAGATTTGCCTGTAAGCGCATTGCGGGTCGGCGCAATCGAGCTTGTCTTTCTGATCGTTATCGATGTGATCCGTGCAGGCCTCGGGCGAGGACTCGAGGATGGCGGTCTTGAGGTGACATGCCGTGACGTAAGGATTTTTCGAGCAGTTCGTGTCCGTGCAATCGACATATCCGTCCAGATCGTTGTCCTGACCGTCGGTGCAGGCTGCGTTATCGGATTCTCGCGCCGCGCCGCAAATGGCAATCATCGGATTCTGCGAGCACGCGAACGAGTTGCTGCATTGGCCTATGCACTCGCGATCGGTTACGGGTTTGGTCGTCGAGGGCTGGCGCCTCGGCCCCAGTCCCCGCAATACCGAATAACGCGCGAAGACACTGCCAGGCGCACCGCCCGCACCTCCATCTCCGCCGGCTTGGGCGTTCTGAACGACATCAGCGCTGCACTGGATCGAAGGATTCAACGTGTGATTGTCGGTGATCTTTGTTGCGGTAATCTGGCCCACTGCGTCCTTGCCCGGCAAACCTGCCTCGCCGGCCATGCCATCCGTGGTGGCGTGAATGCCCGTCAACTCCGCTGCATAAATGATCACGTGGCCGGACGGCGGCGCCGCGCGACCATTCGCAGCTTTAGGCCCCGGCTGCTCCTGGGGTGGCTCGGCGCTGGTGAGCTTCGTGGGGCTGGTGTTGATCGTGAACCCGTTGGCGCGAAAGCGATTCGCCACGATTACCAGAGTCTGGCCATTTGTCGCGACGTCGCCGGCAAGCTCGACATCCCATCCGACGAGGAAGACAACGTCGTATTCCTGCTGCTTCAAAGCAGGTTTGTAGATATCCGCGCAGGTGTGCGTGCCCGACAGGGCATTGCAGTTCGCCGCACCGAGCGATCCGGGCGGGACGGTGCCCGGCGAGGGTTGAATGACGCCGTCGGCGTTGGGAATATAGACAACCCGCTGCTTCAGATAAGTCGGCGCGGTTCGGGAGTACGATTCCAGCAGTCGAATCCGGCCGTTCAGCCCATGGCGGGAAAGCAGCAGAAGCCTGAGATCCACATACACCGGCGCGAGGATCTGGTTGAGGTCGCCGAAGCTGAGCAGGCTGGAGGCCGGCCGCGGCGGCAATCCGCGCAGCTCCGTGAAGTCATAACGCGATGCAAATGCGCCTTGACCGGATGCTCCGAGAGGCGGCTCATCGGCGTCAGCCGCGAGAAATGGAATGGCAAATGCCGCGAGCGCTGCGATCCACCGCCGCTGTTCACCGAATACGCTGTCGCGAAACCGGCGCAGGCTCCTCCTCCGCCGGCCAACTTTGTTTGCGCGTCTGCAAGGTACGCGCATACGACCCTCCATGGCATAATTCAGTCACACTATTATGCGCTCGCGCGGTGCTTTTGTTTAGTGAGTCATCCCACGCAACGCCATCAACGCCATCAACGCCGGCATCACCGAGGGTGCGCCCAGGTGATGACCATGTTCGAACACGCCGCGAAGATTGGCACGCTGGTCGCCTTTGGCACCGACGCCGGGGTCGAACCGCATGGCACCAATGATGGCAGCGCGTTTCCGTTTGTCATGCTCGGCTTGCATCATCTCGGCGAATTCGGCCGGCGCTGGCGTTACGGCGATCTATCCTTCCCTGGAAGCTATCGACACGCCGATGGCCAGCGCCAGCCAGCCCAGTATCCAGGCGCCGCCGCCCCAGGGCACCGCAATGCGGAAGGCATCGATGCCGGCGAGGGAGCGCAAGTAGAGGTTGCCGCTGAACAGCAGCGTGCCGGCGATCAGCAGCCAGCCGGCGGTAACGATCCAGCGCGAAGCGACGCGGTCGGCGAGCAAGCCGGCGGCCAGCAGGCCCAGCGCATGGAACTGCTGGTACTGCAGCGCGGTGCGGAACCAGGATTGCGGCAGTTCCGGCAGGTTGGCGAGCACGTGGGCGCCGGCTGCCCCGAGCGCGACAGAAATGGCGGCGCTCAGCGCGCCGCAGATGAGGAACAGCTTGGCGTTGAAGTTCATATTTGAAAGCCGGCGCCGCCGGGGCTCTTCACCAGGTTCCAGTTGTAGCCGACAAGCATATATAAATTACCGGTGCGCCTGGTCACTTTGTGTGCGCCAGCGCACTGACCGAATGGGCTGACACGGTTACATTGCATATCATTGTTTCCATTGGCGCACCCCGATGTCTTTTTGGATATATATCGTTGGCTACTGCATTTTCATTGGCGGCGTGGCCGTTGGCGCCAACCTGCTCAACGTTCCTCCGAAATGGATTGGCGTCGGAATTCTCTGCCTTGTCGGGGTCGCGATCGTTCATGGCGTGACGGCCACGCGGCAAAAGGATACTTCGGCCTGAAGTTCGTATTCTCGCCGCCAGCAAACCCCCTCGCGGGTCGCGGAAGTCCAAACCTCTCCCCCGGTTGTTTGCATTGGTCTTAACCCGAAATTTGTGAAACATCCGGCTTAACGCCGGGACGCGACCTCAATCGAGAACGAAACTGACTCGCATGATAACCCGGTAACTTAGGATGTTGCCGTTCTCGACAGTGAGCTTTTGCTCCGCAATCCATGCACCCTTGACCCTTTTGAGCTTTTTCTCGGCGCGACGGCGATCGGGGTCGGAGCAGGCACTGGACATGAATGGATGGCTCAATCCCGTCATGCTTCGGTAGGCCCTGGTGTTTGTCTGCGGCAAATCTCCCTGAATCAGCGGAAGAAATCGCTGCAACGCTACGTATTGCGCCGGTACTTCCCGCCCAGTTATAGTTCACCTGATCCAACGGGCCCGGAGCCCACTCCCGGCCCGATGAGGCTCATTGCGATTCCTTTCCAGCGGCAATTTATCAGGAGTACGAAATGAAAATGTTCACACGCAACACTTTGGGTATGGTTTGCGGGGCATCCATGCTGTTGGCCTCCGGCCTGGCCGGCGCCGGGACAATCAGTGACTGCCAGAGTCAGATCGGCACCTTGCGTGGCGCGACCGATGGCACGATATTCGGCGGGAACAACCCGCAAAAGACGGAGGCGAGCCTGCTCTCCAAGCTGGACGGCGCGAGCATCAAGCTCGACTACGCCAAGTTTGATGATGCCCTGCAGAAGATGCAGCAGTATCACGACGAGGTAGTCAATCTGGCTGTTGCCAACGGCAAGGGCGAGACAAAGCTCGACCCGGCCGTTTCGGGAGACTTGGCCGGGCAGGCAGCCGACATCATTTACTGCATCCAGAACATCGGCCTGTAGCCAACCTCCTCCCCGGCGCGGGCACCGCCTTCAACCGCGCCGCAACGTGATTCGCAGGGCGGGTTGTATCTGGCGGTGGCGTGGTGGAGAAGACTCCACAGTTGCCACGGTGGTTCTTGGGCAACTTGTCAGCCTCAATTTGTCATATTAGGATGAATCTACCTATAAAGAAGGAATCATCCATGCCAATCAGTATTAAAGATGCTGAAACCGACAGCAAAATCCGCGATTCAGCCATCATTATGAGCCTGATCGCCACCAAGTGTTCGTGGCGGCAACCGTCGCACTTGACGCGCAGGAACCGTGCTCAAGGAGACCGCACTTCAGGTAGTCCTCAAACTCCCGGCGGACGAACTGGGTAAGATGGCCGCCAGCACGTCCGGTCTCGTGCACGAAACGCGGGTAACGTTCAGCAACAAAGGCATAGAGCGCGGTCGTTCCGGTCGATGCCGGTGGTAGGCAGGCGCGACGGCTCGCGATGGCTCGCGATTCTCTCGAGTGCCTCCGTCAGCGCGTCGGTTCGCTATCGAACGGAACGCAAGCATTGGTCAGCCTACTCTGGAGTCTGGATACCCTCGTGTAGGAGGGTTGAAAGTGAGTATTGGAACCATTGCCTTAATCGTGCTGGTGCTGGATCCTTCGAGCTGAACCCTGACCCTTCCATGCCGCCAAGGAGAACCTCATGAATATCAACCTGGCCCTCGGGCCGCTCGTATCGCTGCTGGCCGGCGTGCTGATTCTGATCGTGCCCCGGCTGCTGAACTACATCGTTGCGATCTACCTGATCGTGGCCGGTTTGCTGGGGCTGTTCGGCGATATCCACCTGAGCTAGTCACCGCAAGTCCACGCCGGTTTATGTGCGCAGCCGTACAGACCGGGAGTCCCGCCGGATCTAGTCTGGTGTTTGCGCTGGCAGACGATCGACAGCGAGCCAGCACCGAATTTTCACGGTAAGTACCAGGAGTACGAGATGGACAAGAACCAGATCAAGGGCGAATTCAAGAAAGCGAAGGGCAAAATCAAGGAAGCGACCGGAAAAGTCACCGGCGATAAAACCCTGGAAGTCGAGGGAAAAGTCGAGCAGATAGCCGGCAAAGTGCAGGTCCAATACGGCAAGGTCAAGAGCGACCTCAAGAAACACAGCTGACGGGACTTCCGGTGAGAGTTGAACATGAACTACGAAGATCCTGATACCTAAGGAACCTGCAAGCTCAGCGCCGATCGCGCTGCCAGGCCGGTCTTTCTTACCGCACAATAATCTTACCGGTCATCCCAAGCGCGGCATGACCGAAATGGGTGCAGACCAGCTTGTACTCTCCGGCCGCCGGCACGATCTGGACCGACACCGTTTCGCCGCCTCCGAGATGGACCTGTCCGTCCGCAATCCTCGCGGCGTCGCGAGGGGCAACCTGCGCGGCGGCGAATAGTTCCGGCGCGGTAAAGTCATGGCCACCCGATGCAGTATTCACGATCTTCAGGACATAGGGCTTGCCTGCCTCGAGATCGATTTCCGAAGGACTGAACTCGAAATTCGACAGACTGACTTCGACAGTTGCTGCCTGCGCAAAATCCACCGAGGCGGCGGCCAGCCGAGGTTCGATCGGATGCGTCGATGCGCAACCGCTCAACAAGGCCAACACGAGTGCTGCTAACGCCGTTATTCTCACGACACTCATCCCCAAGCTTGTTGAACCGAAGAGAAAATTCATCCTACTACATTTCCGGCAAGTTCATCCATGGGTTCTTGGCTGGTCCCGCTATCCGGAAAAGCCTCAGAAAGGCTCACGCCTGGGCGCGAAAGATGGGGCCGCAGCTTTGCCTCCATGATCTCGCCCTTGAATGCGGTGACATGGGCCGCCAGCCAACACAAATAAACACTGTTTCACAGTTCGGCTTGATTTCATTTAATATGGGTGCCGCCGGGCCCGGTGGACTGCGGGCGGTGACGATCAACATGAGACCAAGAATACAATAAATGTCCCTTTTCCAGACCACAGGTTACAAATCCAAGTCCCTGGTGTCAGATATTGCACTGGGTATCTTTGACGGCATAGACAATGGCCTGTGGTGTTATGCCTTCGCCGCCATCATCTTTGCCGGGGCGCTTTCGGCTTTCATGCCGCTGCTCGTGGTCATCATGCTTTCCGGCTGGGCCGTTCTGGGCGTTTATATCGCCACCACTTCACAAGCCCCGGTGCATGTCATCCATGTCGACGAGCAGGGGACGGTCATCCTGTCCACCATCGGCATACTCCTGGTTACGCACCTGGGAACGGATGTTGCGGCGAGCAGCATCGGGGCTTCCACCATGCTGGCGGTGATATCCGCCACTACCCTGACGGTGGCCTTGGGCCTCTTCCTGGTGGGACATTTTCACCTGACCCGATTACTGGAACTGTTGCCTTATCCGGTCATCTGCGGGTTCATGGCGGGTGTTGGCTGGTTGCTGTTGCAGGCGGGCTTCAGCGTCGCGGTCCACAGCCCCATATCCCTTGAGTTGCTGCAGGCTTTGCAGGACCCACAGAACGTTCTCCGCCTGGGCATCACCCTGGCGGGCGGCGCATTCCTGATGCTGGCGGCAGACCGTATCAACAAGGCCTGGGCATTGCCGGCAGCGGCCGTCATCATTCTCGCGATCTTCTTCGTAAGCACCAATATGCTGGGCTACTCAAAGGCTGAACTGGTGACAGAAAACTGGTTGTTCGACATCCATACCGAAGAGGGCGGGGCACTGGACCTGCTGGCCAGCCTGTCGTTTCGTCAAATTGATGCCGACTTCATCATCTCAGTAGTGCCGCAGATCATGACCATCGCCTTTCTGGCTCTGCTTTCGGCGTCCATGTGCCTGTCTGCCGTACTGGCTGCCAGTCAGCAGGACATGAATACCGCGAGGGAAATGCAAAACATGGGCAGGGGCAACGCTTTGCTTGGCTTGATGGCTTGTCCCGCGGGCTATACCGACGTCACCGGCACGGTGCTCTATTCGGAATTCGGCGCCTCCAGCCGCTGGATGCCCATCACCGGCAGCGCGGTGTGTGTTGCCATCGCCATGATGGGTACCTTGCTGATCAGCTGGATGCCGACGATTCTGGTGGGTTCGGTGATCTTTTTGTTCGCCTTTCAGATGCTGCAACACTGGATGTACGAGAACGTGCGCGGCTTCCAGCCGATAGACTATGCCATCGTCATTATCATTCTTGGTACGGTCATTTTTGTTGGCTTCATGTCAGGAATCCTGGCCGGTGTGTTGCTGGCACTGCTCTTGTTCGTATTGCGCTACAGCATGATCAGCGCCGTGCACGGCAATTACTCCCTGGCAAACTACCGCAGCTCGGTCGAACGGGCGCCCTCCAGCAACTTGGTGCTGGATGAGTATGGCAGTCAGGCATTGGTTTACACGTTGCGTGGCTTTCTGTTTTTCGGCACGGCCAATGCCATTCTCGATACCATCCGGGACGATTCCGGCATCAAGCATGGTAATTTCAAGATGGTGCTGCTGGACTTGAAACGGGTGACCGGTATCGACATTTCGGCGCTGAATACCTTTGTGCAAATCAAGCGGATCTGCGAATCCTGCGGTGTAAAACTGCTTTATTCCGGCATTCCGGCGGGCACGGAGCAAAGCATCGTAATGCTGGAAGCCGTAAGCATGGAACACGGCAAGCCACTGTTTTTCAAAGGTGCGGATTACGCGGTGGAATACATGGAGAACCTGATCCTGGCGGAGCATGAATCTGCCGCTGCGCACAAGTCGATCAGCCAGTACCTGTTCGAGCTGTTCGAGGACGAGGGAAAGGTGAACATTCTGCTGGCAGCGATGGAACGGATTGAATACCCATTGGGGCAGACCCTGTTTCACCAGGGCGATGACGATAACGGCCTGTACATGCTGGAAAGCGGCTCGCTGACGGCGCTGATCAGAACCGAGACGAATGGCATGAGACGGGTCAAGAAATTCAATGCCGGTTCCGTCATCGGTGAAATGTCCAGCTATACGGCCGACCGCAAGCGTACTGCCACCATCATCTCCAACGAGCCCTCGGTGCTGTACTTCCTGTCCGCCGACAAGATCAGCCGATTCGACAAGGAGAACGCCCAACTGGCCTCGTCCATCCATGAACTGGTGGCCCGCACCCTGGGTATGCGCATTACCTACATGAATCGACGCCTGATCCAGGAACTCAGGTAAACCGCGGGTCTTGAACTGGCGTGAAGCACCACGCCGTCATGCCAGACTGCCACCGCATTGCCCGCCGTCATGCCAGACTGCCACCGCATTGCCGCCGTCATGCCAGACTGCCACCGCATTACCGCCGTCATGCCAGACTGCCGTAGGCACGTCTGGCATCCAGAGCAGCCGTTCAGCGCAGACTGGGTCCCAGGAGTTGGCTGCGCCAATCCTGGGATGACGCCGAAAAAAATGCTGCGCCAATCTTGGGATGACTGGTCGCTTGAAAACCGGTAGCCTAGGATGCCCTGACAGGCTGCCGACCCTTTGCCGCCGTCATGCCAGACTGCCACCGCATTACCGCCGTCATGCCAGACTGCCGTAGGCACGTCTGGCATCCAGAGCAGCCGTTCAGCGCAGACTGGGTCCCAGGAGTTGGCTGCGCCAATCCTGGGATGACGCCGAAAAAAATGCTGCGCCAATCTTGGGATGACTGGTCGCTTGAAAACCGGTAGCCTAGGAGCCTGTCGGGCTTTCCCTCGCTACGATCGGTTAAGTCCGACAGGCTCCGAGGATGCCCTGACAGGCTGCCAGACAGCGGTTTTAATTTTCAACGGGAGAATAGCAAGTAATGTCCGGCAATCATCTGCCATTGTTTAGCATGACTCGCAGGTTGTCACCATTGTTTAGCATAACTCGCAGGTTGCCAGGCCTGTTTTTTTTATTACTGTTGCTGGCGCCCACCGCTCAGGCGGCCGGTGGCCAAATGCCATCACTGGTGCAGGACATTGGCATCAGCCTGCTTTCAGCCGGTGCGCTGGGCGTCATATTCACCAGGTTGAAAATTCCCAGCATCGCGGCATTTCTGTTGGCCGGCATCATCATCGGGCCGATCGGTTTGAAGATGGTTACCGATGCCGAAAATATCGACACCATCGCCCAGCTTGGTTTTATCTTTCTGCTGTTTCTGATTGGCCTGGAAATCGATTTCAAACGCATTCTCAGCAGCGGCAAGGCGATTATCCTTGCCGGCCTGCTGCAATACCCCCTGACCATCCTGTTCGGCGTGGCCGCGGTCAAATTGATGCTGCTGCTGGGAATTGGCGGCACCTTGCTGGCCGGGAGCCATTACGCGGCCATTTACATCGGCGTCATCATCGCCGGATCCTCCACGCTGCTGGTGGTCAAGCTGTTCCAGGAGCATTTTGAACTGGATACCGAGCCGGGCCGGCTGGCGCTGGGTATCCTGATATTCCAGGACATCTGGGTGATCGTCGCCATCATCATCCAACCCAATATGCAAAACCCCGAACTGGGATTGATCGCCATGTCGTTCGTGGGCATTTTGTTGCTCAGCCTGTTTACCGTGGTGCTGTCCTTAACCGTGGTGGGCCGTGCCTTTTCCTGGATTGCCAAATCACCTGAGCTGACGCTGTTGGGTGCGCTGGCCTGGTGTTTCATCGTGGTTTTCGTCGGCGTCAACCTGGATGGCATCATGGACCTGATCTATGGCCGCAGCTACCACATGGCGGTCGGTTCCGGTATGGCGGCGCTGATTGCGGGCGCCAGCATTGCCAACCTGCCGTCGAGCACTGAAATCATCACCAAGGTTGCGACGGTCAAGGACTTCTTCATTACCCTGTTCTTCGTCGCGCTCGGAGTCAGCATCCCGGCGCCGGAGGGCACGGACGTGGTGGTCCTTGCCCTGGCCCTGGCCGTCGTTGCCATCCTGGCCAGGCAGTTTGTTTTCTTTCCCTTGCTTTACTTTTGCCAGGTGGATCAACGTAATGCCGAGGTAACTTCGGTCCGGCTGGCACAGATATCCGAGTTTGGCCTGGTGATTGCCTTCCTGGGTGTCAAGCTGGGTCATCTCAGTCCGGCGTTTACCAGTGCGGTTATTTTTGCCTTCGTCATCACCGCACTGGCCACTCCTTTTCTCTATGGCAAGGCGTACGAAGTGCACGGCTGGATCCGGCCGGCGCTGGAAAAACTGGGCTTCAAAGCGCCGCCCGAGCTGCAGATGGAAATGGCCAGCGAATACAAGCTGGCGCTGCTGGGCTTTCATCGCGATGCTTCGTCTTTGCTCTACAACCTGCAGCAAAGTGACCCGGAGCTGGTGCGTGAAACGCTGGTGGTCGATTTCAACGTGGCTTTGCACGACGCCATTGCCGCGACCGGAGCAAAAGTCCATTACGGCGACCTGTCGAATTCAGAAACCCTGCACCACATCGGCCTGAACAATGCAAAAATCGTTGTCTGCACCATTCCGGACGACCTGTTACGCGGCATCACCAATCGCTCACTGGTACGGGTGGTGCGGCATTTGAATCCGAACGCGGTGATCATCGCCAACGCTGTCAGCCTGGATCAGATTGCTGCCGTTTATCATGCAGGCGCCAACTATGTCTACCTGTCACGGTTCGAGGCCGCTCATGCTTTGGATGAAGCCGTGCACGAAGCATTGCAGAGCCGCATCGATGTGTATCGCGAGAAGAGTGCACAGAAAAACTGGTACTCCGCGGACCGGCAGGAAGTGCTTAAGTGACGCCGGTGGTGTCGCCAACCTTTTCGCCGCCGCGGGGTAATTAGAGTTCCATGAAGTACTCAAGGGGAGCTGCATGATGCTTCTGGTTCAGTTGACCGACACGCATATCGAAGCGCCGGGTAAGCTGTTGTATGGGAAAGTGGATACCGCCCGGCACCTGCAGGAATCCGTGCAGGAGATCAATGCCATGCAGCCCCAGCCGGACCTGGTAATGGTGACGGGCGACCTGGTCGAGATCCCCAGCGAGGCCAGTTATGACCAATTTGCCGGGCTGCTCGAACCCCTGCAGGCGCCGGTGTATTTGCTTCCGGGTAATCATGACGACCCCCAGGTCATGTTGGAGATGTTCGGCGACACTCCGATGTTTCCGGCAGTGCACGCCACCATTCAATACGCCATTGATGAATTCCCGGTCCGCATCCTGGCGCTGAACAGCCATTTCCAGGGCAGTGAGTTGCCGGATTTCGGCGCGCATCGCCTGCACTGGCTGCAGCAGACTCTGGCTGAATCGGACCAGCCAACCCTGCTGGCCATACATCATCCGCCGATGAGAACCGGGATTGGATTCATCGACATGGTCGGTGCCGGTTGGTACGCCGGCATCAGGAGCCTGGTACAGCAACACCCGCAGGTGCAGCTGGTCATTTGCGGGCATGGACATTCCGACCTGTTCGGCCGCATCGGGACAGTGCCGGTCTACATGGCGGGGAGCACTGCCCACCAGTTGATTGCAGCGCGCGTGCAGGACCAGGCTCCGGCCTTCGATGACCGGCGCGCCCCGCCGGTATTACATCATTGGCTGGGTGATGGTTTTGTCAGCGGCAGCGACCCCTGGCCGGCCTGGGTGGCTGAGAAGCGCATCGACCAGGAATCCGGAAAACCGTGGGATGTTCTGAAGAAACGAATGCGCGGCACGATGCTATAGTGCCGGTTTCAGCCCACACTCCCGGGTGGCATGAATGAAGCGTTACCTGATCCGCGCTGTGCTTGGACTTATGCTGACTTCAGCCCTGCTCAGCCACGTTGCGGGTCTGATTTCCATTCCTTATATCCACGAAATGGAAAACCTGATGTACGACACGCGGGTGCGATTGACCGCGCCGGGTGGCAAGGATGAACGCATTGTCATCGTTGCGGTCGACGAGGCCAGCCTGCGGGTGGAAGGGCATTGGCCATGGACCCGCGACAAACTGGCCGTGCTGGTGCAGCAGCTGTTCAATTACGGCGTCAAGGTGATCGGCTTTGACATGGTGTTTGTCGAACGGGATGAAAGTGCAGACGCGGACTTGCTGCGATCCCTGGCAGTCGGGCCGGAGGATGCCAATTTCCGGCAACGGCTGAACGAACTGGAACCCATGCTGGACCGGGATCGTCAGTTCGCTGAGGCCCTGTCATCCGGACCGGCGGTTCTCGGCTACTATTTCGACACCAATGTGAAAACCGCGTTTGAAACCGGTGAGTTGCCGACGCCGGCGTTTGATTTTAACGAAACCATGGCAGGCTCCATCTTCCTGCCGCGCGCGTTTGGTTTCAGTTCCAACTTGCCGGTGTTGATGGAGAACGCCTATAGCGCCGGCTTCATCAGCAATCCCCTCATCGACGAGGACGGTATCGTGCGGCGCGCGCCGCTGCTGCACGAGTACAAACTCAGCGCCTATGAATCCCTGGCGATGGCCATGGCAGCTACTTACTTTGACGACATCACGCTGCCGGTTTTTGTCGATGCATCGAGGTGGATGGGAGACTACCCGCCGCTGGAAGGTCTGGAACTGGCTGGCAAGCCGATTCCTATTGACCCGCAGGGTGCCGTGCTGGTGCCCTACCGGGGTCCGCGCGGCAGTTTTCCCTATGTGTCGGCCACAGAAGTCATACAGGGCACTCTGGAAGATGCGCAAAAACTGCAGGACGCCATCGTACTCATCGGCGCCACCGCGCCCGGTCTGGAAGACATCCGGGCCACGCCATTCGGCTCGATTTATCCCGGGGTCGAGGTGCATGCCAACGTGATCAGCGGCATCCTCGACAGCAGTTTCCGCTGGCAGCCGGCTTATACTGCGGCAGCCGAGATGATGACGGTAGCCGCGTTCGGACTTTTGGGTTCACTGGTATTGCCGATACTTTCACCCATTGTGGCTTCATTGGCTTTTTTTGTCCTGTTGGTGATGGCCCTGGCGTTCAATCTTTATATGTGGAGCGTCGAGCTCAACGTATTGCCCCTGGCCGTGACTCTGTTCACCTTGATCGGCATTTATACTCTCAACATGGTGTTCGGGTACTTATTCGAAACCCGCAGCCGTTCGCACATGGACAACCTGTTCGGCCAGTATGTGCCACCCGACCTGGTCAAGGAAATGAGCCGCGACCCGGAGAACTACTCGCTGAAAAGCGAGAAGTTAACGTTGAGTGTGCTGTTCACGGACATTCGCGGTTTTACCACGATCTCCGAACAGTTGGATGCAAGCGACCTGTCCAACCTGATGAACGAGTACCTGACGCCGATGACGCGCATCGTGCACGAATCCAAAGGTACTATCGACAAATATATCGGCGATGCCATCATGGCTTTCTGGGGTGCGCCTTTACGCGATTCACACCATGCGGCGCGCGCCGTGGCGGCCGGGCTGGAGATGCTGGCTGCGCTGAAAAAGCTGAACGTGCAATTCATCAAAAAGGGCTGGCCGGAACTGCATATCGGCGTAGGCATCAACACCGGTCCCATGAGTGTCGGCAACATGGGTTCCCAGTTCCGCCGCGCTTACACGGTGCTGGGTGATGCGGTCAACCTGGGCTCACGACTGGAAGGAATCACCAAGGTTTACGGCGTGGCATTCATCGTCAGTGAAACCACCGCGGCCGAAGCGCCCGAGTTTTTTTACCGTGAACTGGACAGAGTACGGGTAAAGGGCAAAGCGGAACCGGTGACCATTTTCGAGACGCTGGGCATGAAAGACCAGCTGCCGGTAAAGGTGATCGAGGACGTCAAGCTGTTTCACAATGCCTTGCGCCTGTTCCGCGAGCAAAAATGGGATGCCGCCGAGCAAGTGCTGCAGGAATTGTCGTCGGTGGAACCGGATACCTATCTGTTCAAGCTTTACCTCCAACGCATTGGGGTATTCCGCACCAACCCGCCGCCGGCAGATTGGGATGGCGTGGTCACTTTCGAGACGAAGTAGCGGGAAACGGGTCTTGAACAATCCGTATTGTCTATATGGTTGAAAATTGTGCTAGTATTGGCGCGCTGCTGGAGGTTGTTTGCGCGCCGCCAGCATCGGGGAGTAGCCGGAATTACGGCATTGTGTCTGGGATGAGCTCACAAGGGTAACGCGTTTGCCGCCAGGGACCGGGTAGAGGACGGGAAGGGTGGAATGCCCGACCAACTTTTGCACATCAGGCTGGTAGTTCAATACGCATACACTTGATGCGGGCTAAAAAAAGGGTCTTTATAATTATGAATCATGTAAGCAAAATATTAATGGTTTTGTGTGCAATGCTTGCTGCACTTACCACGCAGACTTTCGCGAGCGACGCAAAAGGCCTGGTTGTTGCCTCACGCGGCACGGTTATTGCCTCCAAGGCCAATGGCGAGTCACGTGAACTGGCTCAAGGTGACGAGATTTTCGTCGACGACGAAATCATGACGGCTCCGAAGAGCTTTGCAGTCCTGCAGTTTCTCGACGGCGCCAAGGTCACGGTCAAGCCGAATTCGGAAATAGTCATCGAGGATTACGTCTACAACGGAAATTCCGACGATAAAGCCACTCTGAGCCTCGTTTCCGGCGGTCTTCGCGTCATCACCGGCGCCATGGCCAAGAACAATCCGGATAACTACAAGGTCAAGACTCCGGTCGCCCTGATGGGTGTGCGCGGCACCGAGTTCGCCATCCAGTTGTGCGGTAAAGATGTTTGCGAAGAAGGCGGTATCGAAGTCATCGATTGATTAAAGGCTTTTTTCCGGCTTTTTACCACCGATTTGCCAGCCTGCCATAGGCAGGCTTGGCATCCACGAAAGCGCCGTCATGGGGTTTACGACCCCTATCGCCGTCATGCCAGACTGCCGAAGGCACCGTCTGGCATCCAGAAACGGCGTTGGTCCTGTTCAGGAATCACTGGCCGGGGGTTCGGTTGCCGGCGGTGGTGTCGATGACCCAGGGGGCGCGATAGCCCCGCCGATCGGCGTGGTGGCGCCGGAAACACCTTGAGAGCCTACCGGAGTACCCGGGCCGCAACGGGCCAAATGTGAATCCGCTTCAACGAAATTGACCACAGTTGGAAGCTGTTCCATCCCCATGGACAGCGCGACACGCACGCGGTCCGGGTCATCCACATACATCTTTCCACCCTCGAGCATCGTCACGAAAACCGGCTTGCGGGAAAAACCATAGGTTTCCAGTTGCGCGCTGATCGCTTCACGACGCAAACCGTCAATATCCTCCAGTTTGGGCAGGTCAAATAATTTCTCGAATTCTCCTGCGGAGGGCGAAAAATGAGAGTCGCCCAGCGGCCACATGGGTACTTCCGCCAATTTGATATGGCGTTCGTTGAACGCCTTGTTGAGCTCTTCCAGGCTCACATTGGATCCAAAATAACTGATGGGCACCACGTTGGAATCGTTGAATACGAAAACAACCGGGATTTTCTCCTTGCCGTAATATTGGCGCAGCGCGTCGACCGCGTAGTTATCGATCACCACCCGGTTGATCCCGACATAAAGCGATATGAGAAGGGTTTTCGGCCGCTTCTCGTGCATGAAATCGACGGACGGATTCGGTTTGTACCAGTACTCGGGTGAGGAATAGGCAATGATTTCATTGATGTCCAGACTGCTGTGCGATTCGCCTTCGAGCCAGTTCGGCACCGGTTCAATGACCTCCGGAATCTCGAAATAGCGTTTAACCACCTGCTTGACAATATTGTCAGGAGTCAGATCCGCGAAACTGTAAGTGGCAAACTTCCGGCTCGAAGCAGCGTCACTGGAGCAAGGCCAGTCAAGGAATTCCGGAACTTCGTTGATGCAGGTTATTTTGTTTTCATCTGCAAAAGCTGCTTCGCCGGGGGCAAGTTCGACCATCTTGTCACCCTTCATCAGGAAGGTGCGGCCCTCGTCCGTGGTGACATACAGGCCCGGTGGGGTGCCCTGGACATCCACGCAGTTCTCGTTAGCGCTTTGTGCGTGCACACCAGTAGACGTCAGTGCGGATGCGATTAATGCCGGCAGCAATTTACGGGCAATACCCACCGGATGGTGTCTTTTGAATATACTCACGATTCCGTAGCCCCCTACGCAAAACTAACTAGTGTCTGTCCATAAACGGGCATCCCAGCCCGTTATGGAATCGCGAAGCAAAAGCGTGGTTTTGCTTCGCTCTCATTTTCAATGACTTACATCATTGAAAATGGCGGCACTTCCATGTGCCGCGTTAGCGCGCACCCATTTCCGGATGCGCACTAACTACAAACAGGGATAATAGTCCATATTAAGCGTTTGAGGTAGTAATGGCCGCAGTTTTGGCAAGGGATATAGCTTTCACGCGTTGGCTGTTTCGGGCTTTTCTGCTGCTGTTGTTCCTTGCACCATTGCCGTTGGGCAGCAACCGGCCGTTGTTCTGGAGTGTGCTGACGGCAGGGGCGGCAATAATCCTGATGGCCTGGTCCGCCGGCACGCTGGCTGGTGTGGCGCGCTGGCCAAATGCTCTGCGGCGGGCCAAGTGGGCATTGCTCGCTCTTTTGCTGTTTCTCCTCTGGGCCGCATTGCAGTTGTTGCCGCATGCCTGGTCAGCATTCTTGCCGGTGCCGGAATACCTTGGTTCGGCCTACCTGGCAGCAGCTGCGGTGGTCCGGCGTTCCGCGGATGTGCAGGCCTCGGCGGATGCGCTCCTGCAGTCATTGGGCCTGGTTTTTCTGGCCGCGTTAACGCTGCTGCTCGTCCGTTCGCGGCGCCGGGCGCAGCAGGTGCTTTGGACCCTGGTGCTGGCGGGGCTGATCCAGGCCGTCTACGGCAGCCTGATGGTGCTCAGCGGGCTGGAATTCGGCTTTTTGGAAGTAAAGGAATTCGGCCGGGGAGTGGCGACCGGAACCTTCATCAACCGCAATCACTATGCCAACCTGCTGGTGCTGGCGTTGGCAGCCGGTATCGGCCTGATGCTGTCGCAAATGGATTTGCGCGGCGCCGTGACCTTGCGGCGCCGGATTGTCGGACTGTTGCAGGCGGTGCTCGGGCCAAAAGCACGATTGCGCGTATACCTGGTCGTGATGGTGATCGCGCTGGTGCTCACCCGCTCGCGCATGGGCAATACCGCGTTTTTCGCCGCGCTGACCAGCGTGGGCCTGTTCGCATTGTGGCGCCTGCGTCAGCCCAGCCGGCCCTTGGTGGTGCTGGTGATCAGCGTGTTGATGATTGACATCTTCGTCATCGGAACCTGGTTCGGAGTGGAACAGGTGATCGACCGCATCCAGCAAACGGTGCAGCGGGAGCAGGACCGGTGGGTCGTGCAGGACAAGACCCGCATCGATGTGGATCGCGAAGCGCTGGCGATCATCGCGCAAGCGCCGGTGGCTGGCATGGGCGGGGGCACTTTTTATACGGTATACCCGGCCTGGCGTGGCAATGACCAGATGTTCATGGATCATGCGCATAATGACTACCTGGAATTCATGATTGGCTATGGCGTGCCGGGAACCGCCCTGCTGGGGTGGTTCCTGCTTCTTTGCGGGTTGCAGGCCAGCCGCGGGCTGGAACAGCGTGATGACGCAGTGGTTTTCGGGGTTTCATTCGCCGCCTTGATGGCCATCGTGGCCATGATGATTCACGCCGCGGTGGATTTCAGTCTGCAGATCCCGGCCAACGCTGCATGGTTTGTGGTTATCGCCATGCTTCCGTTTTCGCTCGGCTGTCATTGTGGTATGTACGCAAGAAATTGTTGCGCATAGAGCTTTTAAGTTGCGCGTAGATGTGGTTTAATTGCGCATAGAAGTTTACGCGCAATTAAGAGGGTACCGTGGCACGGCGCATTCAGCAAGAGGATTTGCACGCGATCGAGCAGGTCGTGCGGGGCCATCCCGAGGGGGTCACGGCGCAGCAGATCGCCGCTGCGCTGGAGCCCGCGCCGCCGCGCCGGACCCTGCAATATCGTCTCAAATCCCTTGTCGATGAAAGGCGCCTGGTCATGGAGCGCGAGGGGCGCTGGGCGCGCTATCTTGCGCCGCAGATCGTGGAAGCCGTCGGAGTGGCGGCGGGCAGGGTGGGAGCCCGCGCCGAGGGCGAAGCGCTGTTGCCGCTTTCCGAAGCAGGTGCCGCGATTCAGAAGTCTGTCCGCAGGCCGTCCGAGACGCGCAAGCCGGTCGGATATAACCGCACCTTCCTGGACTCTTATCGGCCCAATGAGAGCTTCTATCTGACGCCCGCCGAGCGGGAACATCTGCGCCAAGTCGGCACCCCGAAAATCCCGGCGCAGCCCGCCGGCACCTATGCCAAACGACTACTCAGCAGGCTGCTGATTGATCTGTCCTGGAACTCAAGCCGTCTTGAGGGCAATACCTATTCGCTGCTCGACACCAGGCGCCTGATCGACTTTGGTGAAGAGGCCGAAGGCAAGCAGCGCCTCGAAGCGCAGATGATCCTCAATCACAAGGATGCGATCGAGTTCCTCATCCGTGAAGCCGACGAGATCGGCTTCAACCGCTACACGATCCTCAATCTTCACGCCTTGCTTGCGAACAACCTGTTGGCAGACCCTGATGCGGCAGGCCGGCTGCGCCATATCGGTGCCGGTATCGAACGCTCGGTCTTTCATCCACTGGAAGTGCCGCAGCTCATCGAAGAGTGCTTCGACCAGATTCTCGCGACCGCTTCTGCAATCACCGAACCGTTCGAGCAGACCTTTTTTGTGATGGTGCAGATGCCTTATTTGCAGCCTTTCGATGATGTCAATAAACGGGTATCGCGTCTTTCCGCGAATATCCCGCTCATCAAGGGAAACCTCTCGCCACTGTCCTTCGAGGGCGTGCCGCGCGGGACCTACACCGACGCCGTGCTCGGGGTCTATGAACTGAACAGCATCGAGCTGCTCAAGGATGTTTTTATCTGGGCCTATGACCGCTCCGCCGACCGCTATGCCGCGGTCAGGCAGTCGCTTGGCGAACCCGATCCCTTCCGGCTGCGGCACCGGACGGCCCTGTGCGAGGTGATTGGCGCGGTCATCAGGGGGCGCATGGACAAGAAACAAGCGACATCTCACCTGAAGAACTGGACGCAGGCAAATATCGGTTCCAAGGAGCGCGAGCAGTTCCGAGAGATCGCCGAGAGCGAGCTCCTGAGCCTGCACGAAGGGAATTTTGCGCGCTACCAGATCAGACCATCTGAATTCGCGGCATGGCGGGAGGCCTGGAACAGATGAGCAGCTGTTTGTCGACGGTGTTATTTGATGACCGCGATGGGCAGACCCGCGCCCAGCAAGTCGCTGTCCGTGGTAATCAGTGTGGCACGGTAAAAAACGGCGGTCGCTGCCACCAATCGGTCGGCGGGATCGGCACTGGGCGTGACGCCGAAAGACACGGAAAGATCAGCAATCTCCGGATTCATGCCGAGCACGCGAATGGAGCGTGCCGCAATTGCCAGTTTGATGAACTCCAATGCCGGCACACCCGGGTCCAGCCGGCCCTTCGACACCAGCATGGCGATTTCCCAAAGACTGATGTCGCAGCATGCCAGGTCATCCTGGGCATGCGCCTGCTCGATGAGACTGCGCGCTTTCCGAGTGACTGCATGCGCAGAATCCAGGTCATTCTCTGAGATTGGCAGTATCGCGCCCTGCGCGCCCGTTCGGAACAGAAAGGGAGCAACAAGCGGGGTTGCGGGAGATCGCTGGCATCGGCGAATCCCCGATTCGCCGGTCGATGTCATGCCCGATTGCGAGAACCAGCGGCAAGACTTGAGCGGGTAAGTCCGAACCCACCGAACCGTACACCTGATGGAAGGGCGAGCGTTCGCCAGCGCACAGACCGTTGTTCCAGGTCGGGGCTAAAGTTTTGATCCTGGCCTCACCATCGGGAACAGCACAGCAGTGATCCGCTTAGGTTGCACAATCGGCTTCCTGCCCAGACCCGCTCTGCTGTTACGGTCGTGAGCGGCCACTGGTCAGGCCGTGTATTGGAGATCGCCGGCTGGGGGGCCGAAGACCAGGATTTATGGATCACGCGCAGCGATATATGGAATCCAGCCAGGGCTATGCCGATCTGGAATGGCGGTGGTTGCAGGAGTGAGAGATTTTGCCACGAGGTTGCACCTATATATAAATCTGTTTAATTAATCGTTCGAGAACACTGCGATCAATTTTGGGTAGTTCCAATGGAATATGACAGTCTTTCAGCTCTTACTCTTTGCCCTTACTCTTTGATTAAGAAGCTATTATTAATCGAAAGACTGTCATATTTAACAGGTGTCCATTGCGCGCAACCTGAGTACGATGTATAAGGAAAATAATGCATAAGGTTTCACGGATGAACGGTGGGGGGTGAACTACCCCTATGAACGATACTGGGAGAGTAATAAAGGTGCATAAGCCAATCAATGTACGGACGCCCCGGTTTGCGGCCGTGGCTTGTGGTTGCGCATTGTTTTTGTCAACTTTTTGCTTCGACGCGTTGGCCAAACCGGACGGCACTCACGAAAGCGGCTGGGTATTGCAGGTCAGCGCTTTCGCCCAGCGTGACAACGCGCTGGCTTTAAAAGACCAGCTGGACGAACTGGGTTTCGAAGCCCGGATCGTGACCAGTGGCGGCGCCGGCGAACAGCGTTACCGCGTGATTACCGGCCATGCGGCCAGCCCTGAAGGGCTGCACGAATTACGCAAGATAGTGGAGCAACAGACCGGCGTGCTCGGTTACATCAGGCCCGACCCCATGGCCGATGCCGATGCACAGGTCAATGCCGATCCCGTAGAAGAGTCGTTCGCCGCGCCCAGGTCCGCGTACCTGTTGGCGCAGGCGGTTGTGGTGCCGCCTGGGGGTGAAAGCATAGGCAGTAATCCCACCCACAGCTACGACCGGGGCCTGTTTCGTACGCCTCAGGAGACCCTGGACTTAAATCAGGGTTTTACCGCAGCCGGCCTGCGGATCATTCCCACGCTGGGATTGTCGCTGGGCTACGACGACAACATCACTGCGGCCGCTGAGGATGAAATTTCCTCTTCGTTCTACATCATTTCACCTGCTGTCCGGGTGCAATTGCCCTTGGCTCACTCGCTGCTGGCGCTCACTGCTGCCTATGACGTGACACGTTACCCGGACAGCTCCGTCGATAATCGCGATGCCTGGTACCTGCGTGGTGACTGGGCCTGGGATATCTCCACGCGCCAGGATCTCAAGCTGTTTGCAATTTACAGCGAAGGCGCCGACCAGCGCGGCGAGGGCCGCCGCCAGGGCGATGCCGGGCTGATTCCGCTGGATCCGGACGAATGGCAACGCCTCGGCTTCGGCGGCCTGTGGGATTATGGCGCGCTGGGCTCGCACGGCCGGCTCACACTGCAGGCCGGGGCCAGCGATATTGAATACACCAACAACCGCGGGGGCGTCGCACCCGGCACGCGGGGTACAACTGCGCTGGACCGGGACTGGTGGTATTCAGGCGCGACCTTTTACTGGCGCGTGGCGCCCAAAACCTCGTTGCTGGCCGAGTACCTGCATAGCGACATTTCCTACCAGGAGAGCGTTCAATCTGACAGCACCGAGGACAGTTACCTGCTGGGTGTCACCTGGGATGCCACCGCGCGCACCAGCGGCACCGTGAAATATGGCGTGCAGGAAAAGGACTTCGACGACCCCACGCGGGCAAGCTACGATGGCCCCAGCTGGGCGGCCACGCTGTCCTGGCGGCCGCGCACCTACTCGGTGCTTAAACTGAGCGCGACCCGCAACACCCAGGAGCCGGACGGCAATGGCGATTTTGTACTGCGCCAGGACATCTGGCTGTCCTGGCTGCATGACTGGAACGGGCCAGCACGAATCGGCACCACCATCGACCTGGGTTACGGTGAGGATGACTACCGCCCGGGTGATCGCAGCGACGACCTGTTCTTCTGGGGCATCGCGGCACGCTACACCTTCAACCAGCACTTGCGCTTCGGCGCCTCGGTACGTGGTTCCAACCGCGACTCGAAAGAGGCGCAGTTCAACTACGATCGCAGGGTGTACCTGCTGACGCTGGAGGTGACGTATTAACATTCATCGCCAAGGAGGGTCAAGCCCATGACGCACTTACCAGGCTGCTGAACAGCCGAACACTTTCCTTGTACCATCAGGCCATGGGGACCATCCGGCCCCGTTTTGCCTTGCTTTGCCTGATAAACACACTGCTGCTGATGTTGCCGCTCGCGGCCGCCGCACGGGACGCGGCCGCCCAGCCGCCAGGACAGGGTGATTATGTCCTCGCGGCAGGGGACGTCATCGAGGTGCGGGTCTACGACGAGGACGAACTCAGTACGGTGTTATCGGTACCCACCGAGGGCGCGGTTTCCTATGCGTTCGTGGGTGAATTTGAACTGGCCGGCAACAGCGTAAACGCGGTGCAGCAGGAGATTTACCAGCGCTTGCTGGGAGACTACCTGACGAAGCCCCGCGTCAGCGTTACGGTATTGAGTTACCGTGACTTCTATATCTCCGGGGAGGTCGCCAAGCCAGGCGCTTACCCGTGGCAGCCCGGCCTGACCGTGCGCAAGGCACTGACCATGGCCGGCGGGCTGCGCGAACGGGCGTCGACCAGCAAGTGGTTCCTGGTGCACGAGGGTGGCGGCGAGAATGATCGCCGCAAAGTTGCGCAGGACGATCCGATAAACCCGGGTGATTCCCTCAGTATCGATCAGAGTTTCTTCTGATGCCATGACCGGCATGCCCGAATATTCCTGGGAAGGCAGCCCCGAGGAGCATCAGGCCGCCGGTGGGCTGGACCTGCGTGAATACCTGCGCGTGCTGTTCAAGTTCAAGTGGGGCATTATCAGCGTCACCTTGCTGTCCGGCCTGATTGGGCTGTACGCCGCCTACAAGCTGGCGCCCATATACCGTTCCACCGCTACTTTGCAGATCGAGCGCGATGGCGGACCCAAATTGGGTGACCTGTTGCTGAATACTTTCCAGTCCGAGTTTTACACCACCCAGTATGAGTTGATCCGTTCCTGGAGCGTGGCGGAGATGGCGGCTGAACGGCTGGAACTGCTGGATGCCGATCACCTGGAGGGAGAAATAGCAGCACCGGGCGACACCGGCTTCAGCTGGCGTACGCTGATTCCGGAGTTCCTGCGCAAGCAGCCGCAGGCGGTGTCGCCTGCAGTTCGCCGCAATCAGCTGATCAAGAGCATACAGGACATCATTACGGTAACGCCGGTGGAAAGAAGCGAATTGTCGCGCGTTGCCATCGAGCACAAGGACCCGGAGTGGGCCACCCGGGTGGCCAACGTGGTGGCCCAGTCCTATATCGATTTCCTGCGCGACAAGAACCTGGCCGACATCACCGGTGAGCAGAGCTGGTATGCGTCGCGCATGGTCAAGGCGCGCACCGATCTCGAGCAGGCCGAGCATGCGCTGCAGGATTTCCTCGACCGCCAGGGCCTGATCCAGACCGCCGAAGGCGTGGACGCGCTGCAAAGCCAGGCCTTGCAACTGGCGCTCGGCCGGCGCGAGGAAGCGCGCCAGCAGAAACTGGCGCTGGAACGGATATACCATGACATCCAGGCCGCAGGCTCGGATGGCACGCTGGAGACCATCACCGCGCTGGAGTCGCGTGGTATCGTCACGCAATTGAAAAGCAACCTGGCTGAAGCGCGGCAGAAAGTTGCGCAACTATCCGAGCGTTACGGGCCCAAACACCCGCGTATGATCGAATCACAGAGCCTGCTGGAACTGGCACGCAAGGCCTACCAGGAAGAATTGCAGGCGGTGGCGAACGCCGTGGTGGCCGACTACCAGCGAGCAGTGCAGACCGAGGCCGGCTATGGCGCCCAGCTGAACGCGGCGCAGGCCGATATCCAGAGCCTCAATCGCGGCCGCGCGGAGTTGACCAAGCTGCAGGACGATGTCAAAACCAGCCGCGCCTTGTTCGAGCAGTTGCAGTCGGGCGAGAAAACGGCCGGCCTGCTGGAAGGCGGCACGCAGAACATCAATGCCATCATCATCGAATACGCGCGCCCTGGCATGTCCCCGGTGCGGCCCAACAAACCGCGCCTGGTGCTGATCTGCGCACTGGCCGGCCTGTTGCTGGGTACCTGGCTGGCTTTCCTGCTGGATAAACTGGACAACACCTTCAAGGGCTCCGAGGATGTCGAGCGGCGGCTGGGGCTGCCGGTACTGGGCATGTTGCCGCAGCTGAAGGTGGAGAAGGGCGGAAAACTGGCGCCAATGAGCCACTTTGTGGACCAGGGGCGCTCGGCTTTTTCCGAGGGCATCCGCACCATCCGCACCGGGGTAATGTTTTCAGCACTGGATAAAAAGAAGAGCATCATAGCAGTGACTTCTTCGATTCCCGGCGAAGGCAAAACCACGCTGGCGATCAACCTGGCGCATGCGCTGAGCCAGATGAAGAAAACGCTGTTGATAGATGCCGATATGCGCCGGCCGATGGTGCACCGGGTGCAGAAAATCCCGGAGCCGCGGCCCGGACTGGCGGCGCTGGTTACCGGTGAGGCCACGTTCGGGGAGGCGGTCGAGAAGCAGGAGGGCGGACTGCACCTGATCCCTTCCGGCCGGGTGCCGCCAAACCCGCTGGAACTGCTGTCTTCGCAGCGCTTCAAGAGCCTGCTCAGGCAATTGCAGGAGGAATACGAGGTCATCATTATCGACTCCGCGCCGGCACTGGCGGTCAGCGATGCGCTGGTCGTGGCGCAGTTGGCCGACACCTTGTTATACGTCGTCCGCGCGGACGCGACGCCCTACCCGGCGGCCGAGCAGGGGCTCAAACGCCTGCGCCGGGTCAATGCGCCGATGCTGGGCGTGGTGCTGAACCAGGTCACCTCCGGCGGGCGTGGCTATTATGGCCGCTATCAGCGCTATTTTGGTTACAGCCATTACGATGAATATTATGGCGTTGAAGTTTAATTTGTCATTTGCACCGGATCCGGGTCAGCATTGGCCGGCGGCGCTGCTGCTTTTTGCTGTTTCCCTGGTCGTGTTTGCCGGAGCTGTCGTGCGTGCCGATGCCGCCTGGCAATTCCTCGCCGCGCGCAGCATCACCGAGTCGCAGCTGGCGGCCGCAACGGTCAGCCAGGACGCAGTCGAGGCTGCGCGCCGGCGCGTGCAACGGGCGCTGCAGCGGTTCCCGGCGAACCCCGATTACCTTGACCTGGCCGGGCAGCTGCGGGAACTCAGCGCCAGCCAGCCCGGCGTGGTGGGGGCCGAGCGGCGCACGCTGCTGCACGCCGCGGCGGACTACTATCGGCGGGCGATCTCGGTGCGCCCGCTGTGGCCGTACAGCTGGGCCAGCCTGCTGGGCGTCAAGGACCAGCTGGGCGAAGTGGATGCCGAGTTCCACCTCGCGCTGGCGCGCAGCGACGAACTGGGGCCGTGGGAACCGCGGGTGCAGTTGCGGCTGCTCGAAGCAGGCCTGCGGCATTGGGACGAACTGGGAAAGGAACCGCGCGCACGGGTACAGCGCAAACTGGCCGCTGCCGTTACCGTCCAGCCGCGTGAGGTGTTTGCCCTGGTGCGCGGGTTCGGGCGCGCGGACCTGTTGTGTGCCATTGAAAGCGGACAGCCGCAGATCGAGGCGTACTGCACGGACTGGCATGCCAGGCAAAAGGTATCGTAAGTAGTGAATGAATGAACAGGAAGGATCAGAGCATGAAGAAAATCGCCACAAGCAACCGACTATCGACCCGGATATACCGTCATGCGGCCACATGTGCGCTGCTGGCGGCGTGCCTGCCGCTGCAGGCCGCGGAGGACAATGACCGGAACATCGGCGAGGATCTGCACAGCGGCCTGGCCTTGCAGGCCATTGCCGACCGCGCCTACGAGCATGCCGGCAGCGACCAGGCATTGTCCGCCGCTGAGGCCGTCAGCGGGATCTACCGGCTGGCCAGCGCCAATCCGGAGGGCGCCGATCCCGCCACGCGGGACATCGTGCAGGTCACCATCGCGGTGATCAACGCCTGGCCGGACTGCCAGGACACCTTCAACGCGGTGAAAGCGGCAGTGGAACTGAGTCCCGAGCGCGCCGGCGAGATCGTCGCCAATGTGGCCATCAAGCGCGACTGCAACTGCACCGATGGCGGCCTGTGGGTGGACGAACGGCTGGATGAGCGGCAGCGGCCGGAAGTGCGTGATGCCATACTCGAGGTGCCCGAGATGTGCTCGTGCTCGCAGATCGCGTTGTATGGCGGCATCGCCGGCCTGCCCGAGAACCGCGAGTTCACCCCGGATCTACCGCCACAGCACAAGGCCGAGCTGATCAACCGCATGGCCGGACGGGTGGCCGCCATCACCGGGCAGACCGCCGCATTGCAGAGCAAGAACGGTTGGGAATGTGGTTGCACCGACATCAATATCGCCGCCAGCATGCAGGGCATAGGTCAGGATGAACTGCGTGACGGCGTCTACGCTCTCCTGCCCGGGAAGTACGCTCGGACGGACCTGCCCGCCGGCAGCGCGCCGCCGGATGACGAGATGGTGCAGAGCTGCCGCGCCCAGAGCTATGCCTACGTCACCCATTACCCGGTGGAACCGATTTTGCGCTTCCCGAAAGCGACCTTGTCTCTGCCGCGAGGACAGCGGGATATAGCCAGTCCCAATTAATTTCGGGCTTGGGCGAGATCGGGTATGGCTGCCAATACCAGCAGATCGTGCTGGGGATATACCTTAACTAAATCCGGGCTCGGACGAGATCGGGTATGGCTGCCAATACCAGCGGATCGTGCCGGGTTATAACCCCAACCAAATCCAGGCCCGGACGAAATCGGGTGTGATCCTGACCTTGGTCAACGCAGTCGATGCCACTGTGAGCTTTCGGTCAGAGCCATCGTGGACTTTCCATCAGCGCCATCTGTGGCCCTGAGCCAGGGTGATTATTTGTTCAACCTTTGAACATACGGTAATATGGTGCACAGCAGCGGTCATCAGGGGGCGAAACGCGTGATGGATAAGCAGCCGGAATGGTTCGCGGTTTACACCCGGCCGCGGCAGGAGCACATCGCGTTGGAACACCTGCAGCGGCAGGCGTTTCATTGCTTCCTGCCGCTGGCCATCAATCCCTACCAGCGGCGCTCGCAAAGAAAACTGCGCATCGAGCCTTTGTTTCCCCGTTACCTGTTCCTGCACGCGGCAGCCTGCCAGCAAAGCCTGGGCCCGGTGCGCTCCACGCGGGGCGTCAGCACCCTGGTAAGGTTTGGCGGCGAGCTGGCCCATGTTCCGGAAACGGTTATCCGCGCGATTCGCAGCCGCTGTGATTCCGGCACCGGACTGGTCAGGCTGGACCCGGTACAGGTCGAGCCCGGCGATCAAGTGCGCGTATTCGACGGCCCGCTGGCGGGCGTGAACGGCCTGTTCCAGGCCCGCAGCGGAGAACAGCGCGCGTTGTTGTTGATCGAAATGATGGGCCGGCCAATAACCGTCAAGGTGGACTGCCTGCTGTTGCAAAAAGCGGGCTAACAAGCCAGCTCGATTGAAATGCAGGAGCGCGCTCGCGCGCGATCAGGTTTTTCGGCCGAGAGTGGCCATTGTGCAAGGACGCACCGGTGCCGAGAGTGGCCATTGTGCAAGGATGCACCGGTGCCGCGAAGGCCATGGATGGCCGAGAGTGGCCTGCTACACGGAATGATGCGGAGCCGGAAACGGCACTGCAGGGCGGTAGCGTGCCTGGTCAAGACCGCCATCATGCCAAAGTCTTAACCGCCGTCATGCCAGATCAACAAACGTTTTTAACCGCCGTCATGCCAGATCCAGAAAAGAGTTTTAACCGCCGTCATGCCAGACCAGCGAAGCTGCGTCTGGCATCCAGAAAACCCTGCACGGCACAAACTGGATCCCAGGAGTTGGCTGCGCCAATCCTGGGATGACGTCTTTCTAAAAAGAGCGCCAATCCTGGGATGACGCCTTTCTACAAAAAGCTCCGATCCTGACGGGATGACGCCAGATAAAGGACGATTAGTCCTGCTATTGATCTACATTTAGTTACACTTTATGTAACTTAATGTAGATCAAGAGAAAGCGACTCAGGAAGCGACTCAGGACATCCATGTTCCCGTTGGCCAGACGGGGTTGGGAGAGTATATGGGGCTCTTACAGTTACC
>CAVPUV010000054.1:0-6290 GCA_963708905.1 uncultured Gammaproteobacteria bacterium
CAAGTCGGCAAATATTTTTTATATCTCCATCTTACCATGGGGCTTTTAATTTTCCGCCTGATCCGGGATGATGTGAAACCTGTAACCGTTTTGAAATATTAATGATAGTCTCTACGCCACCCATAAACTTCGAGCCAACTGAAAGCAATACCCAAGTAGCTTTTATGACCGCATTCAGGATTCTGGTTCAACGCATTATTCTGGTCGGTCTCCCTCGCAACAGGCCCAGTTCCAATCACGGAAAAATCACGAAGAATGAAATATTACCCAGAAGGAACCAGACAAAATGACAGGTGTTGACGGCAGCCTGAGGCTGGAAAAACCGGGTGCGGTTGCATGAGTTGTGAAAGTGCAAGAACTTTGGCCATATTGGCTGCACTTTTCTGCAGCATTTTAATATTCATTTTTCTGCCCTCAGAAATATATTGCAGAAATCCGCTGGAGTTTATATCCACGCCAACGTTGCTTCTAAAAAACCTTGTTCCAATCGGGCTGTTACTGGCCACAATCCTGTTTTTGCCGGTACTTATCCCCTCACCAACCTGGCAAAAAATTTATGCCACCTTCCTTGGAAGCGCATTTCTTGGTCTGTGGGTTTCCAGCGTATTTCTGGTGGGGGACTTTGGCATGCTCGATGGAACCAGTTTTGATCTGTCAGCGCACACCAGAATACTGGCCCTTCACAGCGCATGGTTTTGCCTGGCACTGGTCTTATGTGCCATCGGGATATGGCGATGGCCACGGGAGATCACGCACGCCGTAATGTTTATCGGCGTCGGTCTATTGGTCATCGGTGCAGTGAATTTCTACACAGCAAATACGAATCAGGAAGGCCGCTGGGAATCTGCGAGTGTGACTGACATCTCCCGTTTTTCCAGCGAACAAAACTTGCTCATTGTGCTGATGGATACGTTTCAATCTGATGTTTTGCAGCAAATTGTTGAGCAGGACCCGGAGGTCGATGACCAATTGGATGGATTTCTGTATTACCCCGATACCTTGGGGGTGGCTCCTTCGACTTATTTAACCATGCCGGCTTTTCACTCTGGCAAGGGTTACGACGGCAATATGTCCCTGTCAGAGTACTACGATCTCGGCGTAAGAGAAGGGTCATTCCTGACAAAATTGGCTCAGAACGGCTACCAAGTGGACATCATCAATCCCATAGCAGGAGCTTGCCCGCGGGAGATTAGCACCTGCGGGCGCCAGGAACGCCTGTTGCTTCACGCACGCGAAGTAACTGAAGAGGAATCGTCCAGATTGGCTGATCTCGGCCTCTTTCGTGCGATGCCAGGTTTGTCGAAACAGTGGGTGTTCGACGGCACCAGTGGACCGGTGACCCGAATTCGCAACGATGTCCCCCTTTCCGGCCTTGAACAGCGGATATATCAAGGCAACACGGTGTTAAAACTCATCACAGAAAACCTATGGGCAGACGACGGCCCACCAACCGCAAAATTCATACATTTGTTCAACTCGCACCCACCCTATATGTTTGACGATGCGTGTCAGTTTATAGGCGTAACAAAGGTGCTTGATCGGGCGCATATGACCCAGCAGATACGCTGTGCCATGAGTTGGTTTTTTATTCTCATGGAGAAAATGAAGACCACAGGAGTCTATGACAATTCCATGATCATACTTATGGCTGACACAGGAGCCGGTAGCATTTATGGTGCTGATGACCTCTCAAGCCTTTATGCACAACAACATGGGGTAAAACCGGGTGATCTTGGGCGATTAATTGGTGGCGCAAATCCAGTCCTGGCCATTAAGTTTCCAAATGAACACGGTTCCCTGCGTGAGTCGACTGTTCAGGCTCAACTGACAGACATTCCCAGAACAGTATGTGAAGCGTTGCAAGAGTGCTCCATTAAAGAGGGCGCGAATCTCATTAACATGGATACCACCTCGCGCAAAAGGATTTATAACTACTATCAATTCAAACATGAATACTGGGGACTGGACCACATACCAGGTATCGTTAAGTACGCGATCAACGGGCCGCTTTGGCTCGAGTCGTCCTGGTCACGGGAAACGCCTCGAAAAGAACCTCAGCAGGTTGCAAATGTGAGTTTTTCCGATCAAGACCAACCGGAAATATTCGGCACAGGGTGGAGTTATCCCGAAGTCAGTGACGCCGGGATCAGCAAACGCTGGTCGACTGCTGACAAGGCTGAGATGTTCTTGACGCTGCCTATTGGCACGGATGTAACACTGGAGTTTGAGGTGCTGTCAGCACCCGGTCTGAATCATCAGGTAATGAGCATAAATCTGAATGGTGAATTAGTAGGCTCACGCAGGTTGGATAATCGTGTGCAGCATGTGACTGTGACTGTACCAAAAAGAATAATTACCAGACCTACCTCAGATTTACTGCTTGAATTTTCCCAAGTCAGGGAGCCGGATTCCAAGAGTGGGCGCAGACTAAGCGTTAGTTTTTACAGGCTGAATATCTACTCGACCGCGGAGCCTTAATCAGTATTGCCCTGGAATGAGGCGATCAGCTGCAAGTTAGACTTTAGTCAACCAGAAGCTGCCTCCACCGAAGCCTGTGCCAGAAGCTAAATTGAGTGCGCGAATGATTTTCTCTGGATATTTACAGAAGGCGTAGTTGCAGCCAAAGAAAACCTTAAATGAATCTGAATACATGAGTAGCGCCCTTAGAAGATATTGTTCATTCCAGCTTCTATTCTCTTCAATGACCCACTCCCGCGGATACTCCCAAGGAAGAAAGATGTCGTGTATGTGGATAAAAACGCCGGATTTCAGTCGCGGCAGAACCTCGAAATATAAGAAGTTGACATCACTTCCTGTTTTGCACACGTGCGACGAATCTATGAAGAGAATATCTCCGGCGTTCAAAGAGTCAAAATAGCCGAGCGGTACATCTTGTACCTTTTTGATTATCAATTCCGATATACCCTCAACCCCGGAAACAAGGAATTCCCTGGGGAAAGGTTCTATGCATTGAAAATCGCAGGACTTGCCCAGGAACCTACGGTTCACGTCCGCAACCAGCAATGACGAAAAGCCGGAACCCACCTCGATTACGCGGGCAGGTCTGATCTCATTCAAAAATACGAATAAGGTTCTGCAGTCCAGCCAGCTAAATTGTGGGTTACGCGTGTAAAAAAGCTTTTCATCATGCCGAGATTCGCCGTTAAGCTCGGGGTAGTCGTACCGGGAGATCTGGCGGGGAAACCAGATATCAAGAACGGTTTCATGCGCTTGCCGGTTAAAATCGATTCCGTGAATATGCGGCGGCTCCGATGGCCAGATTCTGGCCGATTGAGTCAGCAGTTCGGCTGGATCGACCACTGGTGAATAAAAGTGCCCGTTGGGATACGCTGAGCTGATCTCTTGATTCGCTCCATAGGCTCTTCTTAGGGGATTTTGCAATCGCTTGAACATCGCTGAGTAAACACTTTGTCGGCGCTCATCGCCAAGGTTCAATTATACGCACACTGAATAGAGCTTTGTTCAAATATGCAATTTGATAAAATCAAAGCACTGTCTGTTCTTGATTAACGCTCCAGGTTGTTCTCAAGAGGCTTTCATTCGACTGCTCAATCCAGGATGATATGTAGCCTTCAATTGCACGGAAATATGACACCGATGAAAAAACCGATAGTCGCATTGTTGCTTTTTGCTCTTTTGCTCACACCCAATGTGTGGGCTTACCTGGACCCCGGAACCGGCAGCATGCTGCTGCAGGTCATCCTGGGCGGTATCGCTGCCGTAGGTGTTGCACTCAAGATTTTCTGGCACCGTATCAAGCTCGCCATCGGTTGGGGAAAGAAATCCGCTTCCGCAGGCAAATCGGATTGACGTGACATCTGCGCCGGATTTCACGGCGGAATCGGGATCGTTCCGTGATCGCGAGGGACGTATCTATCGCTGCGACGGGCGTATTTTCCGTGGTTTGAGCCAGACCGCACTGGATAATTTCAGGCAACTGGAAAACACGTCTTTTTACCGCAGTTTCCAGGCATCAGGGCGGTTGGTGGCCAGCCGGGAATGTCGCCCGCAAGACGTGCCGCTGCCCTCCGCCGTGCGCGATCACTGGGCCGGCTTTCTTGAACACGAGCCTGTAGCTGTCATCACGTATCCCTATGAATGGACCTTCGGCATGCTGCGCGATGCAGCCTTGCTGCAGCTTGACTTGCTGGAGGCGGCCATGGCGGAGGATATGTCTCTCAAGGATGCCACGCCGTATAACATCCAGTTCGTCGGCGGCCAGCCGGTATTTATTGATATCGCTTCTTTTATCCCACTTGAAAGTGGCGCGACCTGGGCTGGCTACCGCCAGTTCTGTGAGATGTTCCTGTTCCCGCTGATGTTGCAAGCCTACAAAGGCATACATTTTCAGCCGTTCATGCGCGCTGCCATCGACGGGGTCGACGTGCAGACTGCGGCGCGCCTGTTCAGTTTGCGCGATCGCTTCCGCCCGGGGGTATTCAGCCATGTATGGTTGCAATCCAGATTCGACCGCCGCTATGGCGGCACGCAGCAAAACGTGCGCTCCAGCATCAAATCAGCAGGCTTCAACCGGGAAATGATCCTGGCCAATGTCCGCCGCATCAGAAAACTGGTCACCGGGATGAAATGGGATGGCGATGGCTCGGAATGGGCCGGGTACGCGGAGTTCCACAATTACAGCGCTGGCGACCACCAGTTGAAGGAGTCTTTCATCGCCGCCTGCGCTGCCGAAAGCCAGGCCAAGGTGGTGTGGGATATTGGATGCAATACCGGCCAGTTTGCAAAAATCGCTGCGCCGCACGCCGGGCTGGTCGTGGCCATGGACCTGGATCATTTTGCGGTCGAACGCCTGTACCGTGAACTGAAATCCGCCGGTGGCGGTAATATTCTGCCTTTGGTGCAGAATGTCGCCGACCCATCACCCAACTGGGGCTGGCAAAACCGCGAACGCAGCGAACTGAAAATGCGTGCCGCCCCCGACCTGGTGCTGTGCCTGGCACTGCTTCATCATGTCGTTATTTCGGCCAATATACCGCTGGAAGAATTCATTGTCTGGCTGGCCGGCTTGACGCCTTGCCTGGTCATTGAATATGTCTCCCGCGACGATGACAAGGTGAAAACTTTGCTGCGAAACAAGGCTGACCATTATGCTGATTACAGCCGGGAAGGGCTCGAGCATGCATTGCAGCGGTATTTTACTATCGTGCGACAGCTGACTCTTGGCGAGGGGCGACGCCATCTTTACTGGTGCCGCCGGTCGCTTCAAACTGGCTGAACTTGTCCGTCTTCTCCACGACGCGGATCGATTGCAGCGCGGGAACCAGGGCCCGTGGGTGAGGAAAGCCGGGTGACCCGCCACCGCAAACTCAATTTGCAGTGCGTGCAGTTGACTTTCCGGTAGCAAGGCTCACCGCGATGGTCAAAAACAATCCAACAATAAAGCCCGGAATGATCTCCAGCAACTCGTAGGTCATGGACTTGAACCACAGCACCCACACCATGGTGGTGAGGAAACCGCCCAGCATGCCGGCGATGGCGCCCCACAGGTTGGTGCGGGGATACCACAGCGCGCACAGCAGTACCGGGCCGAAAGCGGCGCCAAGACCGGACCAGGCAAACAGAACGAACCAGAAAATCAACGGGCTTTGCTGCAGTGCGAATACCACAGCGATCATGCCAAGGATGAGCGTGACAAATTTGCCGGTCCTGGCCAGGGCCTGGTCCGTAGCGCTCGAACGGCGGATTTTCTGCAGGTAGTCCCTGACCACTGCGGAGGAAGCCAGAATCAGCAGGCTGTCCACGGTGGACATGATGGCGGCAAGCACGACGACCATCATTACGGCGGTCAGTGGTGGCGACAGCAGTTCCGTGGACAACAGCGGCAGTATGGTCTCGGGGTCCGCAAGCCCGGGAAACAGGGCGCGGCCGGCCATGCCGGTGAGCACCGCGCCGACGTCGAAGCAAAGAATGACGATCACCGAAATGGTCATTGCCGGTACCAGGCTCTCCTCGGAGCGCGCCGACATGAAGCGCACCATCAGTTGCGGCACGCCCATGAACGGCAAGCCGATGGCGAGGAAGCTGGCAATGGCGACCAGCGCGGCCATGCTTTTGCCCTCCGGTCCCCAGAGGCTGAGCAAACCGGGATCCTGAGCCCGCAAGCTGGTCAACACGTTGCCCCAGCCATCGGCGGCGTGAATGGCCACGATCGGCAGCAGGATCAATCCGGTCAGCATCAGCACGCCCTGCACCAGGTCGGTCCAGGCCACGGCTTTGTAGCCACCCACCAGCGTGTAGGCGATGATGAC
>CAVPUV010000055.1:0-14401 GCA_963708905.1 uncultured Gammaproteobacteria bacterium
GCAAAATCGAACGCTGGTTCCGCACCGTACGGGCGCAACTCCTCAGCCAACTCAGCGCCGCCGATAGCGCCAGTCTCGACACCCTCAACCGGCGCCTGTGGGCGTTCATCGAGGGCGAGTATCACCACACCCCGCATCGCGGACTCGACGGCAGAACGCCACTTGAGCAATGGGCGCTCTGCGGCGATCAAGTGCGCTTCCCTGCCGCCGATATCGACGAGTTATTCCTGTTCGAGGTCAAACGCCGCGTCTTGAATGACCGCACCGTCAGCCTCAACGGCCGCGCCTACGAGGTCGATGCCGTGTTGGTCGGCGAAACCGTGATCCTGCGCTACGATCCCGCCGCACCGCCCACGCGCCCCATCGCCGTGCTGCATCAGGGTCAAGCCTGCGGTCAGGCCACACCGCTCGACGCCTACGCCAACACCGCCGTGCGCCGCGACCGGCCCTCCTGGCGCCTGGTGACCGACACCCACGCCCCCGAGCCGCCGCCGTCACGCCTCACCCTCGGCGGCTTTATCAAAAAGGAGTCCGACTGATGTATCTGCGCCACTTCGCCTTCACCCGCTTTCCGTTCGAAAACACCCTGCAGGCCGATGAACTGTTCGCCTCCAACGCCCGCCGCGAAGCCGAAGCCCGACTCAAACATCTCATCGAACTGCACGGTATCGGCCTCATGACCGGCGAGGTCGGTTGCGGCAAAACCACCGTCTGTCGCCATGTCACGGCGGGCCTGCACCCCGGCCTCTACCGCGTCCACTATGTCTCCCTGTCCACCGGCAACGTGCTCGACATGTACAAGTCCATCGCCTGGGAACTGGGGCTCCCCACCGAGCGGTCGCGCGCCACTGCCCGCCGCGCCATCCGCGACGAAATCACCCGCTTGGTGCAGGAAGCCAAGCAGCTACCGGTGCTGATCATCGACGAAGCCCAGCACCTGAGAAACGACGTGCTCGAGGACCTGCGCCTGCTCACCAGCTTCGCCATGGATGCCGATAACCGCTTGTGTCTGCTGCTGGTCGGACTGACCGAACTGCGCCGGCGTCTCGCCATGGCCGTGCACGAATCCCTCAACCAACGCCTGGTGGTGCGCCACCACCTCACCGGCCTCGGCCGCGACGAACTCGAACACTATCTCACCCACCGACTGCGTCTCGCCGGCGCCGAAGCACCGCTCTTCACCCCGCCCGCCATCGAAGCCTTGTTCCAAGCCTCCCGCGGCCTGCCGCGCAAAATCAACCGGGGCAATCACCGCCGACGCGCTTGTGCTGCGGTGCCTTCTGGCCGAAGGAAAAGTCATCGGACCGCAATTCTTCACCGCCGGTCGCATTCTCAACAATTCGAATTTCAGGCCGCCCGGGTTCGCGCCCGTGCACAATGAAACGAATGTCAGAGATGAGATCCGTTGGCAAGCGCTCGCCGGAGTGGACTTCATCAAGATCTACTCATCGATGCCGCCGTCTCTCGTAGGGGTTGCGATCGACGAAGCACACAACCTCGGGTTGCCTGTTATCGGACACCTGCAGAGTACGACGTGGACTGAGGCCGCCCGGCTGGGTATCGACGGACTCGAACACGCCGCACCCTGGTCAGCGGCCTACATCAAGGAGGACTCGCGGGCGTCCATGCCGGAAGGCATATTCGCACGTGTGTACTGGTTGCAGCACCTCGATGAGGTTCGGATCAACGAGATGATCGCCTCGCTCGTCGAACACCAGATCTTCGTGGACCCGACGCTCATGGCGACTATGTTTACCAAGTTCTGGGCTGATGATCCGCGGTGGACAACGCAGAATCCCGATCTGGCATACGTGCCTGCGAGTCTCCGAGCCGGCTGGGCCGCAGGTGGCTTCACACGGGACTGGACACCGGCGCAGTTCGCGGAGGCGAAGAGGTCGTGGCCTCTACTCCTCGGTCTCATCAAGAAGATGTACGACGGCGGCGTTCCGCTGGTCGCGGGCACCGACACTCCTACCCCTTGGATCGTACCGGGGGCGAGTCTGCACGACGAGTTGAAGCTGCTCAATGAGTCCGGCGTCCCGCCGCTGGAAGTCATTCGGATCGCTACGTCGAATGCCGCCCGCGCGTTGCGGCGCCAGCACGAGTTCGGATCGATCGCTCCCGGTTTGCGCGCGGACCTCGTTCTGGTCTCGCGGAACCCCCTTGAAGACATCGTGAACACACGGGCGATCGACCTTGTGATTCAGAACGGAAATGTGGTGTTCGCGGCTCCGTCCCAAGCGCGGCAATGAAATGGGCTGCGGATGTCTACCAACGGCCGCCTAACATGGGCGTTCGGCGTCAATTATGCATTCGGTGCAGGTCCGGAGTATCATTTGCTCATGAAAATCGCCACAGGTACTGTAGTCAAGGGCACGATCATCGTGGACGATCAGGAGTTCAAGGAGGGAACCGAGGTCTTCATCCTCACCCGTGAGCGTGAAGATGAGGTTCACCTCTCTCCCGAAGAGTTAGCCGAGCTCGAAGCCGGTATTGCCGAGGCCGATCGAGGAGAGATGATTCCGGGCGACGATTTCTTTGCTCGGTTGCATCGTTACGGGTAAGAATGCCGCTTGAACTTTTCGTCTCGCGACGCGCTGCTCGCGAGATCGAACGGATTGTCCAGTGGTGGGCGCTCAACAGGCCGGCAGCTCCAGGCGCCGTACGTCAGGATCTACAAGCCGCTCTCAATCTTCTGCTTGTGCAGCCAGACATCGGAGTCCGGGTCAACGAAGCAAGTTCACCGGAGGTGCGCCGGTTCCATCTTGATCGGATCCGGTATTGGGTCTACTACCGTGTTCGACGAAATCGCCTCGAAGTCCTGTCAGTGTGGCATTCAAGTCGCGGCAGCAGACCCGCGGTCTAGGGGAATGACGCCGAACCATGCCTTGCACCGGACGTTTAACCTGCGGCGCTTCGCTTGCTGGTCTCGCTTAACCCAGAGCGACCGGAAATGGAATGCCAAAGGGCAGCATGATGAAAACGATTGACGCGACAACTACCTTGAAAAACACCGATACCATGCGGGCCCACTGGCGCAATCCGTTTTGTTCTAACGCTGACTTTATGTATTTTGTGTCCCCAAAATAGTCACGTGGTCACGCGCACAGTAATTATAGCGCCAAATCGGCGGGTATGACGATAACAGCTGTGTTGCTTCCCTGCTGATTCTCACCACGATCTTTCCATCAGCGCCAGGGTCTGGCCTTCCAGTTGCCAGCGCGAAGGACCACAAGCCAGTGGACTCCAGGGCGCCGCTGTAGAACCGCAGATTCCAGCCGGGTTCATCCGCGCGTTGTGGCAAAGTGAACAGGGTGTTTTCCGCTGCGCCATTAAAGAAAATCGCCACAGTCTGGCCGTTGCCCGGTGCTCTTGCTCGTTCACCTGTCGGGTCAGTAACAATGTGACCTGGCTCGACTCGGGCCAGTCGTCGGATTGCATGGCCTCTCCAACGGGTTTAAGCCATTGGATGTCGTACCCGGTAGATTCAGCGGGACCGTTGCCGTGCAGGTAGTGCGGCAGGCGCAACAGCGGTAATGATTTTCGTAAGCCGGTCAGTTGGCGGAGCTTGTTGACGAATGCCGCATTGGTTTGCAACAGCCGCCAGTCCAGCCAGCCAGTTTCATTGTCCTGGGCATAGGCATTGTTGTTGCCACCCTGCGTATGGCCGAATTCATCGCCGGCGAGAATCATCGGCGTGCCCTGGGAGAACAACAGGCTCGCCAGCAGGTTGAGCCGGTGCTGGAAGCGCGCCCGCTTGACTTCTGCGTCATCGCTATCCCCTTCGATGCCGTGGTTGCAGCTGAAGTTGTGCGCATGACCATCACGGTTATCTTCGCCGTTGGCTTGGTTGTGCCGCTGCTCATAGCTCACCAGGTCCTGCAAGGTAAAACCGTCATGACTGGTGACGAAATTGATGGCTGGAGCAAGGTCCCCGTCCGCTGGCCTCGAACAGATCGGAAGAACCATGGATGCGCCGGGCGAATTCGCTCAGCTGGTCCTGCATCGCCACGCCAGAAGCGGCGTAGCGAATCGCGGTAGCGATCATTCCACTCCGCCCACGGTGGCGGGAAATGACCCAGCTGGTAGCCGTCATGGCCCGGGTCCCACGGTTCGGCGATCAGCCGGGCATAACGCAATTCCGGCTGCCGGCTGATGCGCTGCAGCAGTGGATGCGCGGCATCGAATCCCTGCTGCGTCCGGCCCAGCACGGTCGCCAGGTCGAAGCGGAAGCCATCGACGCCCATTTCCCGGTGCCAGTAGGTGAGACTGTCCACCACCAGCGCCTGCACGGCCGGATGATCGGCATTGATCGAATTGCCGCAACCGGTGTCATTGACCAGACGGCCGGGGTTATCCGGCTGCGTACGGTAATAACTGAGGTTGTCGATGCCGCGGAAGCTCAGCGTTGGCCCGCGCTCATCGCTTTCGCCGGTGTGGTTGTAGACCACATCGAGGATCACTTCGATGCCGGCGTCGTGTATGGCGTGTACCATTTCGCGAAATTCCGGATGGCGTCCGCGCAGCCAAAGCGGGCATCGGGAACGAAGTAGTGGATGCTGTTGTAGCCCCAGAAATTGCGCAGTCCGCGATGCACCAGCACGGCTTCGTCGATGAAGGCGTGCAGCGGCATCAACTCCAGCGAAGTCACGCCCAGGGACTTGATGTAGTCGAGGACTGTGCCTGTTACTCAAGCCGCGAAACTTGCCGCGCTCGGCTGGCGCCAGGCCCGCATGGCGCATGGTGTAGCCGCGCAGGTTGGTCTCGTAGAGGATGACATCTTCCCACGCAATATGCGGGCGTCTGAATGACCCAGGTGCAGCGGTCGGGGTGACCACGCAGCGCGGCACGAAAGGCGCGCTGTCGAGTTCATTCTTGCGCCAGTCGTCATCCGCCCCGCCCGGCACGAAATCGAACACCGCCGGCGACCAGTGAAATTGGCCTTCGAGCCGGCGCGCATAGGGATCCAGCAGCAGCTTGGCCGGGTTGAAGCGCAGGCCCTCAGCCGGTGACCAGGGGCCATGAACCCGGTAACCATAGCGCTGGCCTGCTGCGCAGCCGGGCAGGTAGCCATGCCACATGCCGCCCGTGTGTTGCGGCAGGAAAAAGCGGCCGGTCTCGCGCTGCTCGTGGTCGAACAGGCATAACTCCACGGCGCTGGCGCCGGCCGAATACAGCGCAAAATTGACCCCGCCGTCAATGCACCGGGCGCCGGCTGGCCCCGCCTGGCCTGACTGCATCATGGAGATGTCCCGGCGCGGCCGGCGTCATCAATCAGTTCGGCCACCTGCTGCGGCAAGCCGGGCAGCAAATCCTCCGCGCGCAAGCGCCAACGCCAGTTATTGAGCGTGGTGCCGGGGATATTGAGCCGCGCCTGCGAACCCAGCCCCAGGTAATCCTGCATGGGTGCAATCGCCAGGCTGGCCTGGCTGGAAAAGGCCAGCCGGATCATGTCGAGGTGCATGGTTTGCGCTGTTCCGCCGGTCAAACGCTGTGCATTAGCCCGGGTTTCAAGCACTTCCTCTGCGCTGCGGGTATCATCCTGGCCGCCGTGGAACCAGCCGAGCGTGGTGTCATTGTCGTGCGTACCGGTGTAACACACGCAATTCCTGTCGATGTCATCCAGGTCGAAATCGGGATCGCTGACTTCGAACTGCAGGACTTTCATGCCGGGAATGCCATGGCGCAGCCGCAGCGCCTCCACTGCGGGCGTGATCACGCCCAGGTCTTCGGCGACGATGGGAAGCCGGCCGAGCGCCTGCTCCATTGCCGCAAACAGCGCATCACCCGGTCCCGGCTGCCAGCTTCCGCTGCGCGCCGTCTGCGCGCCAACAGGCACCGACCAGAACGACTCGAATCCACGGAAATGATCCACCCGGACCAATGACGTTTGCTGGCTGGCATGCCGCATCCGGTCCAGCCACCAGCGATATCCGGTGCGCGCATGATAAGCCCAGTCGTACAGGGGATTGCCCCAGAGTTGTCCGTTGTCACTGAAGTAATCAGGCGGTACACCAGCGACGCTGGATGGCCGGCCGTTGGCATCGAGCAGCAGCATTTCCGGGTGCGCCCAGGCGTCTGCGCTGTCCAGCGCGAGATACATCGGCATGTCGCCAAACAGGTGTATGCCACGCTCCCTGGCGTACTGACCGAGACTATGCCACTGATGGTCGAACAGGAACTGGGTGAACCTGATAAGACTCAGGGCCTCAAGATGTTTGGCCTCGATGGTGTGCAGGGCGGCAGGGTCGCGCTGCCGGTACGGTTTGTCCCAGTGCGGCCAGGCTCTTTCCCCGTGCAGGGTTTTGAGCAGGCGAAACAGCGCATAGTCGTTCAACCAGTTGTCACCATGACGATGCCGAAATTCTTCATAGGCGGTTCGCAGACCGGGGAAGCGTCGCGCATGAAATACGCTCTGCCGCTCGGCGGAGCACGGCGTGCCGGGCCGGTATGACCTGGCTGTAATCCACATACGCCTCAGGCAGGCTCGGCAGCGCAGCAATGTCCGACGGCTGCAGCAAACCCAGCCGGACCAGCGGATCCAGGCCGATCAGCAGAGGGTTGCCGGCAAAGGCCGACAGAGGCTGGTAAGGGGAATCCCCGTAGGCGGTAGGCCCGGTGGGCAGGAACTGCCATACCCCAATCCCCATTTTTCCCAGCAGGTCGATGAATGCCATGGCGGCATCGGCGATGTCACCGCTGCCCTGTGGTCCCGGCAGGGACGTGAAGTGCAGGCCGACGCCGGCTTTACGGCCCATATCGAGGAGACATGAGTCCGCCGCTTTGCTGGGTTCCTGCTTTGTCTGGCTCATTGAAAATATGACCGCCCTGGCTGCCGTCCGCTTACTCTTGCAGGAACTTCCTGCCCCGTCAAAGATTTCCGGCGGAAGTGTTTGAATGGCAAAGATAGAGCATCAGCGCCTGATCGGGTACATTGTCCCATCGTCGTCAGGCTGGCGTTCTGTTGTCGATCATCACCGGGTTCACATTGGCGATGATTTTCTACTCGATGCCCGGTACGCCTGGTGACGTACTGGAGCACCTGGCGCCGTTCTGAGCTGCTTTCGCGGTGGTGTTTTTGTTGCGAGAAAAACGCCAGGCAGTCCACACACTGAGACCTGGGACTTGAAGGATGAAGCAGCGGAGAACCAGTAGCATGATAAAGCGTGTCCACCACATCAATTTCATCGTGCGCGACCTTGCCCAAGCAGCGGCGCGCTTTGGTCAACTGCTGGGAGTCACCCCTGGTGTGGTCGAAAGTCTGCCGCACCGCGGGGTTGAGTTGGTGCGGTTCAAACTGGCGGACGTCTGGCTGGTTCTGGTTCAGCCCGTAGACCCGAAGAGCATTGCCGGACGATATCTGGCACAGCGGGGAGAGGGTTTCTTCTTGTTGTCATGTGAGGTAGATAGCCTGGAGGTCAGCGCACGCGAACTTTTCGGCCAAGGGTTTGGGCGCGTTGCAGGATGAGGCCCGCCAAGGCCTTGAAGGGTGGAGGCTGCTGGATCTCGACCCCGCGGAATTTTTCGGTATCAATATCCAGTTGCTTGAAACCAGACAGTAGCCGGTTTTTAATGGCAGCCTGCCGTTCCGCTGCAGCCGGAGCGCAAAGGGCTAACTTTCAAGATCCAGATCTATTCGATACTCGAAGCGGCCGGGATGATAGTAGACCCGCAGGTAATCCGCCGCGTGGTCTAATTCGCGGCGGTCTTTGAATGCAATCCGGGTCAAGGTCAACACAGGTGTGTCGGGTTCAACTGCCAGCGCCGCCGCCACTACACGGTTGGCAGCTTCGGCACTGAGCACCTGCTGCAGGAAGCTGACCTTGAGGCCATTTTTGCGGAAATAGGACATGCGTGGCGTGTGCGTGAATGCACCCAGGTTACGTGGCATTTTCACGCCTGCAGTCCAGCTTTCGTAGTAACCGAATGGGATGCCGTCCCGATCCCTGACACGCGCCAGGAAAAGAGCTTTGTCCGTCGTGCTCAAGCCCAGTACGTCGCGGATTCGTTGTGGCGGATGCAGCATTTCGCAATCCAGCACCCTGGCGGTTGAGTTCCTGCCGATGGATTCGATTTCCTGCAACATGCCCACCATGGGTGCCTGGATGGGAGCTGGCTCGAATTGGAATATGACGTGGGTGCCGCGGCCGCGATGCCGTTCGACCAGATTTTCCTGGGCCAGTTCGTCCAGCGACCTTTTGACGGTGATCCTGGAGACGCCGAATTCCAACGACAGTTCTTTTTCCGTCGGCAACTGCATGCCTTGCGGAAAAGTACCATTGATAATGCAGGTCTTTAACAGCTGGTACAGCTGAAAATACAGCGGAGTGGGGGAATCCGGAGTCAGCGCCAACCGTTGTTTTTCACTGAATATCGACTGGAGTTCAAGCATTGAATGAACCGGCGTTTGCAAATGACATAATGCTATAGCAAATAGTCGGATAACGGAATTGCATTTAAAAGTATTATTAGTATAACATTATCACATTTCAGACTGAGGGTGTGTCAGGGTACATGGCCAAGCCTATTTCCAGTGTTCGAATTCTTGACCTGACGCACATGCTGTCCGGCCCTTATGCCTCGATGATCCTCGCCGATCTGGGCGCGGAAACGATCAAAGTGGAGCCTCTCAAGGGCGAAGGAACACGCCAGCTTCTGGCCAGTCATCCCGAATATTCCCTGGACGGCATGGGCGCATACTACCTGACGCTCAACCGCAATAAACAAAGTGTTGCGATCGATCTCAAGTCACCTGCCGGCCGCGAGGTATTCCATGACCTGGTGCGCAAGGCAGACGTGGTCATCAGCAATTTCGGGGTCGGTGTGCCCGAACGGCTCAAGATTGACTATGACACCCTGAGCGCCATCAACCCCGCTATCATTACCTGCACCGTCACCGGCTTTGGCTCTGACGGACCCAAGCGCACGAGGCCGGCATACGACCAGGTGGCGCAGGCCTTTGGTGGGGGTATGTCGATTACCGGCGCCGACCCGGCGCATCCGGTGCGCTCGGGTATACCCATCGGCGATCTGGGCGGCGGCATGTTCGCAGTCATGGGTATCCTGTCGGCTTTGTACGAACGCAACAGCAGTGGCCGTGGCCAGCATGTGGATATCTCGATGCTGGACTGCCAGGTCTCCATGCTGAATTACATGGCGACGATGTACTTCCTGTCGGGCGAAGATCCGTGTCCGATCGGCAATTCACACTTCGTGCACGTGCCTTACAACACATTCGGCACTTCCGATGGCTTTATCGTCATCGCGGTCGTCAGCGACAATTTCTGGCAAAACCTGAAGCAGGTGGTGAACTGCCCCGAATTCGAGGATCCGAAATATGACACCCAGCCCGGCCGCTGGCAGGACCGTGACCTGATCAATGAGCGCCTGAACACTCTGCTGGGCGAAAACACCTCTGCATACTGGCTGCAACGACTGGAAGACTTGCGCGTTCCCTGCGCGCCGGTCAACCGCTTCAGCCAGGCCCTGAGCGATCCCCAGATCCTGCACCGCAATATGGTGGTCGATCTCAAACACCCGGGCGGTAAATCCACCAAGGGCCCCGGTAATCCGATCAAGCTGTCACGCAGCAACGAAGAGTCATTCAGCGCGGCGCCCCTGGTGGGACAGCACACACAGCAGATACTGTCAGCCCTGCTGGAATACGATGCGCAGAAGATTGAACGACTATGGCAGCAGGGAGCGGTTGCGTGATGCGTGAAGCCGTGATCATCAATGATGTTGGCCCCCGCGATGGACTGCAGAATCAGCGCAGGGTATTGACGCCGGCGCAGCGGCGGGAATTGGTTGAGGCCCTCATAGCGGCTGGACTCAAACACATCGAAGTAGGCAGTTTCGTATCACCCAAAGCAGTGCCGGCGATGGCCGGAACCGAGCTGGTACTCGCCGGCCTGCCGGTTGTCGCGGACGCCTGCTATTCCGTATTGATCCCGAACATGAAAGGCTACGAACTCGCAAAGGCGGCTGGTGCGCGCAGTGTAACGATGGTGCTCTACGGCAGCGAAGGCATGGCGCAGAAAAACGCGAACATGGGTAAACAGCAAGCGGAAGAAGTGACTGCGGATATCCTGCGGCGCGCGCGGCAGGATGGTGTCCGGGTTTCCGCCGCGATCGCCGTGGCCTTCGAGTGTCCATTCGATGGTCCGACAAATCCCATGGAAGTGGAACGTATCACCGATGAGTTCCTGCAACTCGGTGCTGACGAAATGGTCATCGCCGATACCATTGGCGCGGCCCATCCCGGGCAGGTGCGTGCGCTGACTGCAAAACTGGTGAGTCATCACGGCAGCGAACGGCTCAGTTGTCATTTTCACGATACCCGCGCATTGGGCCTGGCCAACGTATTCGCGGCGCTGGAATCAGGTATTCGTAAATTTGATTCGTCCATAGGTGGTCTGGGCGGCTGCCCGTTTGCCCCCGGCGCTTCAGGCAACGTGGCTACCGAGGATGTGGCGATGATGCTGCAACAGATGGGCTACGATACCGGCATTGAGCTGCGGGCCCTGGTGGCAGCAGCAGAGGTGGCGAAGAATCTGACCGGCGCCGCGCCCGGTGGGCGCGCCATGCCCTGGTTGCAGCGCCAGCTGGAACACGCCGCAAAAAAATGACTTTTCTGGCGGCGAATAGGGACTGGGCCTGTTGTCCCGGATCCACATCAGGTAACTGGAGTAAACCATGAGTTATCGCTTGGGCGTTGATGTGGGAGGTACATTTACCGACCTGTTGCTGATCAACGAAGAAACAGGCGCGACCCATACCGCCAAGGTGTCTTCCACGCCGCATGATTCTTCGATTGGCGTGCTCAACGGCGTGGCGAGAATCTGTGATGAGTCCGGGGTTGATCCGAAGGAGATCCACCGGGTGATGCACGGAACCACGGTAGCAACCAACGCGGTGCTGACCGGCAAGGGGGCCCGTGTCGGGCTGGTAACCACCAGTGGTTTCAAGCAGGTTTTGCAGGTGGCGCGGTCTTTCTGCCCTGGTGGCCTGGGTGGTTGGGTCAGTTACGTCAAGAAGCCCCTGTTGGCGCCGCTGGAACTCACCATCGAAGCGCAAGAGCGCATTGCTGCCAATGGTGAGATCGTGCGCCCCCTGGACACCGCAGCGCTGCGGATCAGCCTGCAGAAACTGCATGCCAAAGGTGAGGTTGAGGCGCTGACGATCTGTTTCATCAATGCCTACGTGAATGGTGAACACGAACGCCAGGCGCGTGAGGTGGCGCGTGAAGTATTCGGCAAGTTGCCCGATCTCCATTTCCTCCGACGTGGTGCCGGAAATGCAGGAGTATGAGCGCACCGAAACCACAGTGGTGAATTCCTATGTGCATCCCGAGGTTTCCACCTACATCAATAATATGCAGCAATCATTGCAAGAGCGCATGGGTGATGGGGTGCAGCTTTCCATTCTGCGTTCGGACGGCGGCCTGGCTTCGTCGCGCGCGGCAGCGGAATCCCCGGTCAATCTGTTGCTTTCCGGCCCTGCCGGCGGCGTGGCCGGTGCAATCTGGTTCGCCAGCCGCGCTGGTTATGCCGACGTTCTGACTTTTGATATGGGAGGCACTTCTACTGATGTGGCCCTGATCCAGCAGGCCAGGGCGCGCATTCGCCGTGAGACGCGTGTGGGCGACGTGACCGTACGCGCGCCTTCCGTCGACGTACGCACCGTTGGCGCCGGCGGCGGCTCGATCGCTTTCGTGCCGGCGCTGACCAAAGCCCTGCGTGTCGGCCCGCAATCCGCGGGGGCGGTGCCGGGACCGGCGGCCTACATGAAAGGCGGCACCGAACCTACCGTCTGCGACGCCAATGTGGTGCTTGGCTATCTGCCCTCCGACGTCCAACTGGGCGGCGACATGGCCATCGACAAAGCCGCAGCTGAGGTGGCGGTACAAAAAATTGCCGACGCCATGGGCATTGGCCTGATGGAGGCTGCCGAGGGCATCATCAAGATCGTCAACGAATCGATGTTTGGCGCCTTGCGGCTGGTTTCGGTCGAGCAGGGTTTCGACCCGCGCGATTTCGCCCTGATCGCTTTTGGCGGTGCCGGTCCTTTGCACGGCAATGCGATGGGTATCCTGACCAATTCCTGGCCAGTGATTGTGCCCCCCGGCCCCGGTGTGCTGTGTGCTTACGGCGACGCCACCACCGCGGTGCAGGATGAGGCTTCGCGTACCTATGTGGCGCAAGCGGCCGGCCTGACTTCGCAGCAGTTGCTGGCTGATCTCGAAGAATTACGTGAACGTGCAGCGGTGTCCCTGAATATCGACGGAATTGCGCCGGATAAACAGCAGGTGACTTACCAGGCGGATATCCGTTATGCCGGTCAGGCTTTCCAGATCACGATGGAATTTACCGCGCAGGAACTGCTGGACAATGGTCTTGCGTTTTTAACCGATCGCTTCGATCAGGAGCATGAACAATTGTTCACCTTCGCTCTCGGTGAGGACCACGAACTGGTGATGATCCGCGCCATCGTGCGGGCCCACTCAAGGGCCATCGCCGAAGTGCCTGTGGGTAAGGCAGGCGCCAGTCTGCAGGAATGCAAAGTGCATGACTCGCGTTTTTATTATGAAGGGCAATGGCACGATGCCGTCATTTATAACCGTAGTCTGTTGCACGAGGGCATGGTGGTTAATGGCGCCGCGATTATTGGCGAAATGGATGCCACCACCGTGATATTACCGGGCTATCGGGCCAGCGTGGATGCGATCGGCAATCTGCTGATCACGGCCGCGGCAGCAGGAGGCAAGTAAGATGCCAGCCAGAATCATTGAAACCAACGACGCACCCTTCAGCCGCATCGAGGTGGATACGGTTACTGTCGATATCATCGAGAACGCGCTGCGCAATGCCCGTGTGGAAATGGACGCCGTGCTGTTCCGCACCGCCATGAGTCCGGGCATCCGCGAACAGGGTGACTGCTTCCCGATGATTGCCAATCGCGATGGCAAAATGGTGGTCGGCCAGTTCGGCTCCTTCATTCATGGCTTCACCCAGGCCTATGACGCCGATCTGCTTGAGGGTGATGTGATACTCACCAACGATCCCTACATGTGCAATGCAGCCGTGTCGCATCTCCCCGACTGGATCGTGCTGGTGCCGATTTTCAAGGACGGCCGCCACATTGCCTGGTCGGCCATGTTCGGCCACATGTCGGACAACGGCGGTATGGTGCCCGGCTCCATCCCCATCCGGGCGGAAACGGTTTACCAGGAAGGTATCCGCATTCCGCCGACCAAGCTGTACAAGCAGGGCGTGCTGCAGTCCGATGTGCTGGAACTGATTCTACACAATGTTCGCACGCCGCAATGGAATCGCTTCGACCTGAATGCGCTGGTGGCGGCCTGCAAAACCGCGGCACGACGCTGCGCGGAAATTGCCCGGCGTTTTGGCGACGATATTTTCTATTCAACCATGGAAATCATGCTGGAGCGCAATTACCTGGCGATGAAGGCCATCATCGAAATGATCGTTCCTGAAGAACCGCGGGTATTTGAAGATTACGTCTGCGACGATGGCGTGGGCATGGGCCCATACAAGATTCGCTGCAAGATGTGGCGCGAGGGTTCCAGGGCCATTTTTGACTTCGAAGGTACCGATCCGCAGGCGCAGAGCTCGATCAACTTTTACCTGAACGAAGACATGTTCAAAATGTTTTTCGGCTCCTTCACCATCAACCTGATCGATCCACAAATTTTGTTCAATGATGGCTTCTACGAACTGGTGGAAGTGCGCATTCCCCCAGGTACATTGCTCAAGCCAAAATTCCCTGCCGCGCTGTCGGGACGTACGCACGCTCTGGGCCGCATTTTCGATGTGATGGGCGGCCTGCTGGGACAGAGCGCGCCGGATGCGATGAACGCGGCCGGATTTTCCGATTCGCCGCACCTGTTCTACGCCGGTTATGACGAAAAGGGCGAGTGGTTCCAATTGTTCCAGATCGGCTTCGGCGGTATCCCGGGCCGCCCGGTGGGTGATGGCCCGGACGGTCACTCGCTGTGGCCCGGCTTCACCAACGTGCCCAATGAGTTTATCGAAGCCTATTTCCCGCTGCGCATTGAACGCTATGACACCATTGCCGATTCCGGCGGTGCCGGTTTGCACCGCGGCGGCAACGGCCTGTCGGTGGCTTACCGTTTTCTCGTTGACGGCACCGTATCGGTGCACGATGAACGCTGGCTGACTTATCCCTGGGGCGTGCGCGGCGGCGAGCCCGGTAGCAATACGTAGTGTTATCGTTTACTCGTTCAGTTACCGTATTGCTACAAACTGCTTGATGCTCATTTTGGTCTGATATTCAATATTCCTACTAATAGCTAAAGCCGCAAATACAACCGTGAGGTGAGCTTCAATGGCATCCCGCTTACGATGAAAAACCAGTCGCT
>CAVPUV010000056.1:0-54302 GCA_963708905.1 uncultured Gammaproteobacteria bacterium
GGATCCTAAGATGCATCTCGCCTCCATGGAGGCGCAACAGGAGTGGAAAGAACTGGAAACCCAGTGGCAGAGTTTCTCCAGCAGGGCCAGGCTGGCTGAGAGCGCTGAATCCGTGGGCGATGCCCTGGAATTGCTCGGTGCAGAAATCAAAAAGGGTTACAAGCGTCTGAAAATCGCACTGAAGAAATGAATCTGGCCAGCCGGCAGGATGGTTTGTCCGGCCGGCAACAAATTCGCGCCCGTCAGCGACCTTTCGTCAGCCCACAGTTGCCCCCATGTGACAGGTCACCCGTCCCGTGAGGAGTCGACACCGTGGCTGAGAGTACCAGTAGCGAGCGCCCCAAAGCAAAATCTCTGAAACCTCTGCGCGCCTTACCGCCATTCATCGGCCGCTATAAGCCGGTATTGCTGGCGGCGATCGTATCTCTGCTCATTGCCTCTGGCGCCATGCTGGTGTTGCCCATCGCCTTGCGATACCTGATCGACAATGGCTTCGTCGCGCAGGATGTCGGCACCGTCAACCGTTATTTTGGTTGGTTCCTGGCTGCCGCGCTGGTGTTCAGCCTGTTTGCCGCGTTGCGTTACTACCTCGTTACCTGGCTTGGGGAGCGCGTGGTGGCTGATATCCGCAACGCGGTTTACTCACGGGTGATCCGTATGGACCCGGCTTTTTTCGAAATCACCCGCACCGGCGAGGTGCTGTCGCGCCTGACCACGGACACAACCCTGGTGCAGAGCATTTCCGGTGTGGGTTTGTCCATGGCGCTGCGCTCTTCACTCAATCTGGCCGGCGGCCTGGTGATGTTGGTACTGACCAGCCCGCAACTGGCCGGCTACACCCTGCTTGGAATTCCTGTGGTGGTGCTGCCGGTCATCGTCGTCGGGCGCAAAATCCGCCAGCTCTCGCGCCAGTCACAGGACCGCATCGCGGACTCCAGCGCGCTGGCCGGGGAGACGCTGAATGCGATGCAAACCGTGCAGGCTTTCACGCTGGAAGATTTGCAGGCCAATCGCTATCGCGAGTCGGTCTGGGCCAGCTTCAGGACCTCGGTGCGCCGCTTGCGTATGAATGCCGGTCTCACTGCTTTGTCCTTTGCGTTGGTGTTCAGCGCCATCACGTTGATTCTGTGGTTGGGTTCCCGCGCTGTGCTGGCGGGTACCATGACGGGCGGGCAACTGGGCCAGTTCCTGATGTACGCGATGTTCGTGGGTTTGGCCGCAGCCACGCTGAGCAGCCTGTGGGGCGAGATTCAGCGGGCCGCGGGCGCGATGGAACGCCTGGCCGAATTGTTGCTGGCCGAACCGGGTATTGCCGCACCGGCGGAACCCCTGCGCTTGCCGGCCCGGGTAAGGGGCGGCATCAACTTCGAGGACGTCAGCTTCAGCTATCCTTCGCGCCGTGAAACATCAGCCCTGGACCATTTCGAACTGCAGGTCGCCGCAGGCGAAACGGTGGCGGTGGTGGGGCCTTCCGGCGCCGGTAAAAGCACGGCATTCCAGTTGTTGCTGCGGTTTTACGATACTTCCAGCGGGCGCATCCTGATCGATGGCATCGATATTTCCCGGCTGGATCCGCGGCAACTGCGCAGCCAGATCGGGCTGGTGCCACAGGAGACCGTTCTGTTTGGTGACAGTGCAATGGAAAATATCCGCTACGGCCGCCCAGGCGCGAGTGATGATGAAGTGCGGCAGGCAGCCATGCTGGCTGCGGCGGATGGTTTCCTGCGGGAACTGCCCGAGAGCTATGCCACCTATCTGGGCGAACGCGGCGCGCGCCTGTCCGGCGGGCAGCGGCAGCGCATCGCCATCGCCCGGGCCATTTTGAAAGACCCGCCGATCCTGCTGCTGGATGAAGCCACCAGTTCACTGGACGCCGAGAGTGAGCAGTTGGTGCAACAGGCCCTTGAAGGTCTGATGCACAACCGCACCACGCTGGTGATCGCGCACCGGCTGGCCACGGTCAAGAAAGTCGACCGCATCGTCGTGATGGACCGAGGCCAGGTACAGGCGATTGGCACGCACGAGGAATTGATTGACGGAAACCCATTGTATGCCCGTCTCGCCGCGCTGCAATTTGGCGTCGAATAAGCGCAACAAGCAGCGCAAACAATGTGGTACATCTCACCGTTATTTGATGACCTCAATGGGCAGACCCGCACCTCGCAAATCGCTGTCCGTGGTAATCAGAGTGGCACGGTAAAAAATGGCGGTCGCTGCCACCAATCGGTCGGCGGGATCGGCACCGGGCGTGACGCCGAAAGACACGGAAAGATCAGCAATCTCCGGATTTATGCTGAGCACGCGAATGGAGCGTGCCGCAATTGCCAGTTTGATGAACTCCAATGCTGGCACACCCGGGTCCAACCGGCCCTTCGACACCAGCATGGCGATTTCCCAAAGACTGATGTCGCAGCATGCCAGGTCATTCTGAGCATGCGCCTGCTCGATGAGACTGCGCGCTTTCCGGCTCAGGCGCGTCGGTTGCAATGCATCGAAGACGATGGCATTGGTATCAAGGACGATCACGCATGGCGCTCCATTCCGCCTCGACGGGAGAAACGATGTCGCCGATACGGGCAAGTTTGCGCAAGGCAACAAGCCGCTCGCGGGCTTGCTCCACGACCCCGGTTGCCGGCACCAGCCGGGCAATGGGCTGCCCGCGCGACAGCAGCGTAATCGTTTCGCCGTTTTGGGCTTTGCGGAGATATTCCGGTAAATGGGCACGGAACTCGGTGACCTTGACTTGCTTCATGGGGTACTCCTGATCTGTACAGATGAAATGTACATCCCGGTCATGTCTGTGTCAATGAGATCCCGCCGCCAGCGTTTAAGTACACCATGAGCATGATGTAATGTGACTGGATACGCAGAACCCAGGTCGTTCTTTAAGATTGGCAGTATCAAGCCCTGTGCGCCCGTTCGGAACAGGAAGGGCGAAACAAGCGGTTGCGGGAGTTCGAGGGCATCGGCGAATCCTCGATTCAGTCGATGACCCGCATTCAACCGGGCATGGGTACCAGCCGCTGCGCTAGCAGTGTTGGTTTCGCTGCTTTCGCTGGTTTAGCCATCTCTCATCCCAAGCCAGACCCCCGCCAACGTGTACACCTGATGGAAGGGCGCGTTCGCCAGCGCACAGACCGTTGTTCCAGGTCGGGGCTAAAGTGTTGATCCTAGCCTCACCATCGGGAACAGCACAGCAGTGATCCGCTCCGGTTGCACAATCGGTTTCCTGCCCAGACCCGCTCTGCTGTTACGGCCGTGAGCGGCCACTGGTCAGGCCGTGTATTGGAGATCGCCTGCTGGGGGGCCGGTGTTGCCATGCTCGCGTTCTACTTCGGCGCCCGTATCGGCGGTGAAATCGAGCGGGAGCAGGGGATCAAGGCCTTTGTCGAGGCGCGTGCAGAAGTAAATTCTCCCTACCCGGACTTCGTGACGCCCCGCTCACTCGATTGGCCCGATTCGGAGTCACCCGTGCTCGTAGCATCGCAACCGGCACTGGCTTCGCAGGAGTGGGTGGGTACTCAGGAATATGAAATGCCGGTGTCCCCCGATATGGAGTCGCTGCCGATCGCGCTTCTGCGCATTGGCCGGGTTGGCCTTGAAGTGCCCGTTTACTCGGACACTACCGAACGCAACCTCAACCGGGGCGCGGGCTGGGTGAAAGGGACCGCAGCGCCCGACGATGGCGGCAACATCGCCATTGCCGCTCATCGCGACGGCTACTTCCGCGTTCTCAAGGACGTGGCTGTGGGCGATGTCCTGGAACTGGAAAGCATTACGCAGGAGAGGCTCTACCGCGTTACCGAGATCTCCATCGTGGAACCCGGGGACACTTCATCGCTGTCCGCCACCGAGACCGCCGCAGTCACACTGGTGACGTGCTATCCGTTCTATTTTGTTGGCCATGCGCCTCAGCGGTACATCGTGCGCGCGGTGGCCTTGCAGTGAAGAACTCAGGCCCGGGAAGGGCCTGTTCCAACCCAGCGGGATGAAATCCTCCAGGGACGGAATCCCATGTTTTACCAACTCAGGAGATACAAAGTGAACACGAAAGCATATACAACGATCAGAGCAGGAACAGTGCTCATGCTGGCCAGTTTTGCCTGGACGGGAAGCGCAATGGCCCAACAAAACACGGATGTGGCTCATATCGACCGCCCGGCGGACAATGCGGCGAGTTGCGAGCAAATGAACTGGAACCAGGAGTTTGTCGGCACCTATCCATGGGCCGCTGAAGCCTGCCATACAGTCATCGTCGTCAACGGCGAAAGATGGGCTCGTTTTGAAGGAAAATTCCAGGAAGTCAACAACGACGGATCGTTCGATACGGAATTCGTTAACCGGTCCAACAGGGAACTGGGACGCGTCACCTTGATGCCAGAGCCCGGTCAGCGCGTGCACATCGACAACCAGGACGTTCGTTTTTCCGATCTGAGTCGCGGTCAGATCCTGAGCTTCTATGTTCCTGAAGACGCTATAGGTTTTTCTGTGGATCCGGTCGCGCCGCGGACAAAGTTGGTGACCATCGTTAAACGCACCGATGATACGGAAGTCGCCGTGGCAACAACTCCTGAAGAGGAGCCCACACTGCTGGCACAAGCCGAACCCCAGTCAGAGCCACTCGCGTCAGAGCTTCCCCGCACTGCAGGTCCGCTTCCGCTGATCGCGCTGGGTGGTCTCATGTCACTGTTTGGTGGCCTGGGTTTGACTCTCCGCCGCAGAACTTCGAAACACAACAGCTGATTTACCACCCCCGGGCTGCCGTGGCTGAACGCTGGCCATGGCTGACCGGATATCCGCTGAAAGCCATACTGCCGGGGGAGTGCTAGCCGGCCCCCGGCCTATTTTACCGACCCGCTCCCGGCGTCGGTTACAACCAAAGGAATCGCCAACATGTCCAAAGGAAACGTCAACATGTCTGTTGCCAAGATCATCGAAATTTCTTCCGACTCCAAAACCAGCTTCCAGGATGCCATCGAGACGGGTATCAAGCGCGCCGAGAAAACGCTCAAGAACGTCAAGGGAGCCTGGATTTCCGAGCAAAAAATATCCGTCGAGAAAGGCCGCATCAGCAGCTACCGGGTAATCATGCGGGTCAGCTTCGTTATCGATTGAGGCAGCGGTCCGGACAAAGGGGCGGACGACGCCTGCGTGCGACAGCGTACAGACGTCCCGTTCGGGGAGTCGTAGCATAGGTCCTGAAACATTGACCCCGTGGCTCGCCATGAGCAGCGCCAGTTCCGGCACTCCGATCAAGGCAGAGCACATCAACGCACGCCCCGGCATCCCCTGGAGAGCAAGATGAACAAGTACTTTCTGAAGATTTCCGTCCTCGCGTTACTGGCCGCGTTCCTGTTTAACATCAGTGCATGCAATACGGTCTCTGGCGTGGGCAAAGACATGACCGCGGCAGGGGACGAGATTACCGAAGAAGCGGAAGAGCACAAGGACTGACGACATGAATATACCCCGCATCTCGGGCATTTCGGGTGGCCAGCCATGATCTCCGCGGGTGATCTTTGCCGATCTGGCAGGCGAGGAAAGCACAGCGCAGCCGGGGTCGGCCAGCAAAAACACGTCCGCGAAGTGGGGGTTGTTATCGACCTGCCAGGCGCTGGGCGTGTCTTCCGGCAGCCAGGCCCGGCCGCAATCCCAGATGGGGTTGATGCCGTCACGTAAAGCTACGGCCCGATCGTGATCCGGCTGATCGAAATAAAGGAAGACGTAGGTACCACCGTCCACGGGATTTGTTGCCGACAGGTCGAAATGGTCGGAGACAATAAAAGGAACGGTATCGGGTTTAAAGGCAGACTGGCCGTGGTCGGAAACCAGAACGATATTGACCCGGTCGCCGTACGGCAAAGTGGCCAGGCCATCGACCAGCAGCTGAATATGGCTGTCCACGCGGGCAATGGCCGCGGCGTTTTCTGCCGATGTGGGGCCATGCCGTCCGCTCTGACGCCCCGGGCTGCCAGGCGGTGCATGGCCGGGGTGGGAAAAAGCTCCGGGTAATCCCAGCGCAAGCCGTCGATGGAAATCAGTATCAGGTAGGGTTTATGCAGCTGTTCTGGCGCATTTACGCCGCCCGATCCCGTGGCCGCAATGGCGGAGCCGGACAGTGCGGCAAAGACGCAAAGGCAAGGCAGTAAAAAACGCTTCATCGGTATGGGCATCATGGTTTGAACCGTGAAGGGCATTCAAACAGGAAAGGTCCGGGTTGTCAGTACCGTTGACGGGTCTGAGCTTACGTGGGGAGTGTTATGCGATTCAAGTTGGCCGGACCCGTTGTTCCGGGCCCAGCCATTTGGTCGAATCGCAAAAATACGTCTTATGCCGGGGATAGTTTCCCGGTCACAAAGCCCAGCACGGCACCACCCACCAGATACATCACCAGGGCTTCGGCATTCCACCACAACCAGATCTCGTTCGGCAGGTTAAAAACCCCGGACCAGCCAGCGGACAGGCAGGCCGAGAACAGAAATGCAATGCAGCCAAATTTTATGCCTTTGACCACGCCAGAACCATCAAGAGCAGAACGGATATTGTGCAGATTGAGGGAATCGTGCGGGCCCAGTATAAACCCGGTGCATCCTGGCCGGCACAAGCAACGCCTGGCACAGTGGTTTTTGCTTATTTGGTGAGGCGAGCACCTACCGGAACCTGGCAGACATCCAGTACTCGTGGGGGCTGATGGTGGAAGAATTTCTGTTTGCGCTTGCGGCGATCATCCAGCAGCGTGTCGAAGGCTTTGCTGTTGGTGTCCATGACGTAGGCCTTCAATTGCTCTTCTGCGGGAAGTTCGCTTGACAGTTTCATCGAGCGGATGCGGGTGCTGGCCGTGTCGTCCTGAAAGACCCCACTGTTACCGGCCGGACCGCGCCGGATTCGCTGCACGATTTCCATGCCCTCCACCACCCGTCCGAAAATACTCAGGTTGCGATCGAGGTAACGTGGCGCCTGGCCAATGACAATATAGAAATCAGTACGGCTGGAGTCCGGGTCTTCATTGCGGGCCATGGCGACAACCCCCGGGCAATGCGTGAGCCAGACTTTATCCCGCTCGACATCACGAGCCGCTGCGAAGCCATCGATGAAACCGGTCTCCGCGGCGAACAAGTCAGGCTTTTGTACCGGCACGAACGGCAGATCATCCGACCCGTCGATCTCGAATTCAGCGTCGATCAATGGCACTTCGCTGAGCTCGCCCAGGTCGCTGCCATCACCGCCCTGGGCAACAAAGCCGTCGATCACACGGTAAAAGCTCAGACCGTCATAGAACCGGCTCTGGATCAGGCGCTTGAACTGGGCGACGGTTTTCGGGGCGAATACCGGGTTCAGTTCGATAACGACCCGGCCATCCGGCAATTCCATGAACACGGTATTTTCCGCATCGACTTTACGCCACAGCATTTCCTCTGCCGCCAAGTTCAAACTGCCGAACGTCAGCAGCAGCAGCAGGAGAAGGACACAGTAAAATTCTCTTTTATGGATGACGAAATCCCCCCGACAGAGCAATCCGCTCAGCGCCTGCGGATATTGCCACCAACCAGGCCACTGCCTCCCGCTCCGGGGACGACAATTGACGAGGCCTGCTGGCGCTGCATTTCACGCAGCTCTTCCATGGTCTTGGCAAATGCGGCCATGGCGCTTTCGCCGAATGCAGCGATGGCTTCAGTCAAAGAGCCCGCCTCAATGGCAAAGGATAGCGGCAGGGGGCCGGCCTGGGTCATGACCTGGGTGGAACCAATGTACTGCGTCGCGCGGGTGTTATCGGTCTCGCCGCCGGAAGTGACCGGGGTGAGCCGTCGCAATGTACCAACCGCGTTATCGGTGAACGTTTCTTCGCGGTACATGCCGCCGGCATTCATGCGGATTTCGTTATGTTTTGAATCACTCATCTTCCTGTCCTCAATGGGCTGCCTTCCTGATTGGGGTCTATTCTTGCTTGCCCGCCGCAAACGTGCAATGGCCTGCTATGGTGGAGTGAGGTGATGCGGCGATCCGGGCTATACTTGTTCTACCATTAAGGAAACTCTGATGTGCGCCACGAGGCGCTTGTTTAGCTTACGGGTGAAAGTCCCGTTTGGGAAGTGGTGACCCACCACACCCGGTATCGAGTCTTGGGCTGGCATCGATAACGATGCGGGTCAAGCGTAGACAGAGAGTGGGTAGGCCGTAAACCGAGAGGTTGAAGTGATTGACTCCCGTTAATTCCTATTTTGGGTTGGCCGATGGTATATCAGAGCCAGAAGGCAACATCGTAGGTCACGCGATCAGGGCAGTGAGCTATGGCGATCCCGGGGGCAGAGAGCACGGCATGCACATAAAGCAGACAGGTGAACGTGGGAGGTCCTGGCAACTCTGCGAAGGAAGGCAGTATCGACGAACAAGCCTGGTAGGTGAGGACGTCGAGAAGAGGGCCAGGAAGTCAGATGGGTCATAGTACCGATGAAGCGCGGTAATGCGCGTGAAGGGAAGGACCCTGGGCAAGGCTGCCCGCTGGAGGGAAACGCCGTGAGTCCAACCGAGGCTCAAGCAACGGCGGAAACGATACTTCAGCGGATAGCGTGGTTGTCGGCAAGGGACGCATCGAAGTGTTTCGACACGGTGATGCACCTGTTCACACAGGAAAGCCTTGCCGGCTGCTTTCATGCGCTGGATGGAAGGAAAGCGGTGGGAGCGGATGGCATGACGAAGGCTGGGTATGGCGCAGATCTCGAGCGCAATCTGACCGAGTGGGTGGGGCGCATGAAGCGCATGGGCTACCGGCCGGGTGCGGTCCGAGAGGTTCGGATTGCGAAGGCCGGAGCAGCGGGTGCGACGCGTGCGCTGGGCATCAGCTCGCTGGAAGATAAGGTGGTACAGGGGATGGTGCGTAAGGTGCTTGAAGCGGTGTACGAGCCGGTGTTTTTGGACTGTTCCTACGGGTTCCGTCCAGGACGCGGGCCGCACGACGCGGTAAGGGCTCTGCACCAATATCTGTACCGGCACGAGATTGAATGCGTCATCGATGTTGATCTGGCACGCTATTTCGACAGTATCGATCAGAACCGATTGCTTAAGATGATAAGCCAGAAGGTTAGCGACCGACGGTTTCTGCGCTATCTCAGCCGGCTGTTCAAGGCAGGCATATTGAGGGACGGAGAACTGTGGGTGAGCAACGAAGGGGTTGTGCAAGGCAGTGCCTGCAGCCCGGTGATGGCGAACATCTACGCGCACTATGTTCTGGACGAGTGGTTTGAGACGACGGTGAAGCGGCATTGCAAAGGTGAAGTGGCGCTATTCCGGTACGCGGATGATGCGGTTATCTGCTGCCAGTACAGCCACGATGCTGAGCGCATTCGCAAGGCCCTATCTGGCCGATTAGCCAAGTTTGGCCTGGTGCTGAATGAGGCGAAGACACAGATGGTGCCGTTCTGTTGGCCGGCCCGCAAACAGCAGGAGCGGCGAGCGGTGTTTGATTTTCTGGGCTTTACGTTTTACTGGGGGGTGAGCCGCCGAGGCCAACCGCTGGTAAAGGTGAAGACGAGCGGCAAACGATTACGCAGCAAGTTGCAGGCGATTTACCAATGGGCGAAACAGACTCGCAGCCAGTGTACGACGCAACAGTTCTGGGCGTTATTGTGCGCCAAGGTACGCGGTCATATCCGCTACTACGGCGTGTCTTTCAACATCCGGGCGGTTATGACGTTCGTGCATAAGGTACGGCGGATCGCCTTTCATTGGCTCAATTGTCGCAGCCAACGCCGGTCGTTTACATGGGAGACGTTTGAGCGTTTTACCGGCGCCCATCCGCTTCCACACGCCGTGGTTTACCATCGGCTATTCTGATGTCATACAACCACCTGAAGGCCTTGTCTTGAGCCCATTGCCTGAATCGGGCACGATGGGTTCTAAACGGGGGGGAGTTGGGGTAACCCGCTCCTCTACCAGCTTAATTCAGAGGTTCCTTGGCACAGGGATGTGCTCTGATAATTCATGGATGAATTATTCAGAGCTTTCTTAACTTTAAACGCGAGTCTGGCAATGGCAGAAATTAAATCACAGGAAATCGAATACAGCGCCGATGGCGTAAACATGAAAGGTTATCTGGCCTGGGATTCCAGCATGACGGGCCAGCGTCCGGGCGTGCTGGTGGTGCACGAATGGTGGGGTTGCACCAGCTATGTACGCAAGCGGGCGGACATGCTGGCTGAATTGGGCTATACCGCCATGGCAATTGACCTGTATGGCGACGGCAAGACGGCTGAGCATCCGCAGGACGCGCAAAAGTTCATGACCGCGGTGCTGGACAATCTCGCCGGTGGCAGGAAGCGGTTCAATGCCGCACTGGATCAGCTCAAGGCCCATCCGAGCGTGAATCCACGGAAAACGGCAGCCATAGGTTACTGTTTTGGTGGCGGTGTGGTATTGCACATGGCCCGCTATGGTACGGACCTGGGCGCCGTGGCTTCATTCCACGGCAGTCTGCCGCTGGCGATTGCGCCTGATGCCGCAGGCACGAAAATACGCGCTCGTGTCGTGGCTTATAACGGTGAAGACGATACTTTTGTACCGGCCGTGGCCATTGCGGCATTCAAACAGGAAATGGAGCAGGCTGGTGCCGACTATCAGTTCATCAATTATCCGGCAGCCATCCACGGTTTCAGCAATCCGGCGGCCACGGCAAACGGGGAAAAATTCAAACTTCCGCTCAAATACAACGCACTGGCGGACCAGAGTTCCTGGGCCCACATGCGCCTGTTGTTCGAATCGGTGTTTCGGGACTAAATCCAGTACCGTGACCAGCGAGACCGACCCGCGCATGGACGAACTGGAAAGCCGTCTGGCTTTCCAGGAAGACGTCATTGACAACCTGAACCAGGTCGTGACGCGGCAGGACAGGGAGATTCTCGAACTGAAACAACAACTGGCCGGGCTGGCTGCCAGGGTCAAGGAATTCGGTGACTCCGGCACTGTCGCGGGACCGGTATCAGTATCAGGATTCGAGATACCGCCGCATTACTGACAGGCTGCTAGCGAAACGGGAGTTCCAGTGCGGGTTCCTGCAAGGCGGATAATTGCTCGCGCAAACCCAGGACAAGATTCTCCCAGTAACGCGGTTCACCGAACCAGGGGAAAGCAATCGGGAAGGCGGGGTCCTCCCAGCGCTGCGCCAGCCAGGCAGCGTGATGCAGCATGCGCAAGCTGCGCAAGGCCTCGATCAGTTGCAGCTCACGCAGGTCGAAATCCATGAATTGGCGGTAGCCCTCGATCACATCAGCCATTTGAGTTTGCATTTCTGCGCTACTGCCCGACAGCAGCATCCACAGGTCCTGTACGGCGGGGCCGGACTGACAATCGTCCATATCGACGAAAAAAGGCCCATCACGCCACAACAGGTTGCCCGGGTGGCAGTCACCGTGCAGGCGGATCGCCGTTGTCGAGCCGGCCCGCTGCCAGGCGGCGCGAATTGAAGTCATCAGGTCTGTGGCGAGACTGGCGAACGCGGTTTCCAGGTGTGGGGGCAGCCATTGGCCGGTCTTAATGGTTGCAATCGACTGGTCACCGAATCGTTCAGGCGTCAGCGCCGGCCGATGGCGAAACGGTTTGCTGGCGCCAACGGCGTGAATGCGGCCGATAAAGCGGCCCAGCCATAAGCGGGTGTCGCGGTCTTCCAGTTCGGGCGCATGGCCGCCCTGGCGCCGGAACAGGGCAAAACGGAATTGCTGGTGCTGGTGCAGCGTTTTGCCCCGATGCACTTGGGGGGCTATCAGGGGTATTTCCGCCGCGGCCAGTTCCAGTGAAAAGGCGTGTTCCTCGAGAATTTGCTCATCGGTCCAGCGGCCCGGCCGGTAGAACTTGGCGATGATCGGCTCAGCGTCTTCGATGCCGACCTGGTAGACACGGTTCTCATAACTGTTGAGCGGCAGCAGCCGCCCATCCGTCATCAAACCCAGCGAGTCGATGGATTGCAGGACGGTGTCCGGGTCCAGGCGGTAATAGGGTGTGTGGTCAGCCGGGGATGAGCTCATTCATCCATGATAGCGGTTTGGGCCTGTTCAAAGGGTTTCTTTCGTATGGCACGGCCTACATGAGTTTCGCTGTGCCGGGCGGTCAATTCAATGCGGCCGTTTTCAAGCAGTTCTGCTCGTGTACCCATTTTGCGGCTTTCGCGGTCCAGTGTGGCGGTGAGCCATTTGGCTTCTTCTGCCGACGCGCGCTGCAGCCGCAAGCGCCGCATCCGCATCGGTATGAGCTCGAAGCGCACGAGCTCGCCGCTGGCGGGATCGAGCGTGGGGAAGTACATCAGCTTCAGTGAACTGCGAAATTCATCGTGCTGGCTGGGAATGCCTTCGTAGTCGTTGATCAGGTCGCCGCAGCCGTACAAGATAGCCTTGTTGCGGTAGATCTCGATACCGCGGGGATGGTGCGAGGAATGGCCATGCAGCACGTCGATGCCGGCTTCATCGATCACGCGGTGGGCAAACTGCCGTTGCTCCTGATGCACCTCATAGCCCCAGTTGCTGCCCCAGTGCAGTGCCAGTACCGCGATATCGCCAGGCTGCTTTATTACGCGGACCTGTTGCGCCAGTTGCTGCACGAAAAAATAGTACAGTTCGATGCGGTTGACCCCCGCCTGCTCAGCCGAGGCCGTCCATTCGCGTGGTACGCCGCTGGTCCGGGTGGCCGCGGCGAACAACAATACCCGCCCATTGCCGGTGTCGAACACGGCCGGCGCGATGGCCTCAGCCAGGTTGCGCCCGGCGCCGGCTGAACGGATATGAGCCTGCAGCAGCGATTGCAAAGTTTCAGTCAGACCCGCATAGCCATAATCCAGCACGTGATTATTGGCCACAGTACATCCATCGATGTGGGCCGCCGTCAGACAGGGCGTGTTGTCCGGGTGCATGCGATAATGAATGGCCTTGTCCGGCCACGCGTCGTCACTGGTGGTGATACTGGTTTCGAGGTTGATCAGGCGCACTGCTGGCGCCAGCAACACCAGTTCTTCCAGCGCATCACCCCAGATGTAGTCGAAACCCACTGGTCGCGGTATGGGTCCGTTGACCTGCTCGGCCAGTTCCACATAAGAGATCGCAGTGCGCGCGGAACTTTCGTCAATCTCGGGACTGCCAGGGTGCGGCAGCGCCTGGTCAAGGCCGCGGCCCGTCATAACATCGCCCGCAAGGAACAGCGTCAGGTAACCGCCCGTTGCGCGCTGCACCGGCATCGCGCCACTACCGTCTGCAACGTCATCTCGCCGGCCGGCTGCGGCTGCCCATGATGGTGAGAAACTCATGCCCACGGCCGCTGCAAGGCTCTTCATCAGGCAGTCAAAAACCTGTCGCAGGAATCGTCGGCGGTTCATGGCCGTAGTATATGAGAAGATTCCCACCAGGCGGAGCAGGGGTTGAATCCATTGACGCAAGCATGGAGCGCGTTTGCCCGATATCCAGTAGAATGAGAATCTCAGGAAGGTATAAGACCAGAAGCATGAGTCAGCCCAGCCCACCCCCGCACCACTGACCGCACTTGCAGGCAGATGACAACCCATGGCAAACAGCACTAAAAACCTCGCTCTATTCTGTGATTTCGAAAACATCGCCCTGGGCGTGCGTGACGCCAATTTCGCCCGATTTGAAATCAAGGAAGTCCTGGAACGCTTGTTGGTCAAGGGCAACATCGTGGTGAAAAAAGCCTACTGCGATTGGGAGCGTTACAAGGATTTCAAGCGTGACATGCATGAAGCGTCGTTCGAGTTGATCGAAATTCCCCACGTGCGCCAATCGGGCAAGAATTCGGCCGATATCCGCATGGTCGTTGATGCGCTCGACTTGTGCTACACCAAGGAACATGTCGACACCTTTGTCATTATTTCCGGCGACTCGGATTTCTCGCCGCTGGTTTCCAAGCTGCGCGAGAATAACAAGGAGGTGATCGGCGTTGGGGTGAAGAATTCGACCTCGGATTTACTCATCGCCAACTGCGATGAGTTCATCTATTACGACGATCTGCTCCGGGTTTCCGAACGCCGCAAGCCCGGCAAGAAAAAAGCTGCGCGTAAGGGTGCGGAAGAGAAAGGAGCGGAAGAAAAAGGGGCGGAAGAAAAAGGCACGGAAGACAAGGCCACATCAGTCCGACAGGAGGCGCGCGAAGAGAAGGCTTTCGAACTGGTGTTGGAAACCATCGATGACCTTTATAGCGAGCGTGGCGAGGAGGACAAGATCTGGGGTTCCATGGTCAAGCAGGCTTTAAAGCGCCGCCAACCCGGTTTCAATGAAAGCTATCACGGCTTTCGCTCGTTCGGGAAATTACTTGAGGAAATGGCTGCGCGCGGTTTGCTTACGATGGACCTGGATCAGAAATCGGGGGGCTACATCATTACCGGCGTCAACTAAATAGTGCCCGTCCATAAACGCCACATGCTAACGCGGCACACGGATGTGCCGCCATTTTCGATGACGTAAGTCATTGAAAATGTGAGCGCAGCAAAACCACGTTTTTGCGTAGCGAATCCATAACGGGCAGGGATGCCCGTTTATGGACAGACACTAAATAAAAACCCGGCTCACGCCGGGTCAAGTGTTTCAAGTGATGTCCTGTTTCTGTGTTCGGCACAGCGGCCATCATGTTCTGATCCGGGCTGTATTTTCCCCCGAAGCGTCGGATCCTTTTCTTACCTGTCCCCCAAGTATTCTGGTTAACAAGCTGATTCCCGGTACTTTCTCCATCTAACCCAGAGTCAGAACCCACTGATCTCGGGTCAGTGTGCAGGTGGCGATGTTCAACCTCAGATAGGGAGGAGCGGAACCCCGATTGGGCAAAGAGGGGCGGAGCTCCGTTTCCTCCCGCTAACCGCTACCAGTCAGTTAGCTTGATTGTATATATGCAAGATCCGGGCCGAATTGGAGTTATGTCTTGAAAGACATATAAATCATAGAGTTAGATTGCAGCCGGTAAAAGCGTATGAGACGGGTATGACAGGGTTTTTGTCGCGGAACGTCGCCAAGCTGACAAGAATTGTCACCCTTACAGTGGTTCCAGCCAGCCCCACTTATCCTGAGTTCTACCGTTAAACAGGCCAAAAAATGCGTCCTGGAGGGTTCGTGTGACCGGTCCACAAGCACCTGCGCCGATGGTCATATGGTCAACCTGGCGTACGGGTGTGATTTCTGCCGCGGTACCGGTCATGAACACCTCTTCCGCCGCATACACCTGCTCGCGGGCAATGGCCTGCTCGACGACAGGCAGTGCCAGATCAGCCGCCAGCGTCATGACGGTCTGGCGCGTGATACCGTTGAGTATCGAGGCTGATGCCGGCGGCGTGATGAGCCGACCTTGCATGACAATGAAAATATTCTCGCCAGCACCCTCACTGAGCAGCCCATCGTGCCCCAGAGCAATGCCTTCCTCGTATCCGCGGTCCCCGGCCTCCAGACCGATGAGTTGACTCGACAGGTAATTACCGCCGGCTTTCACACCCGTTGGGATGGTGTTGGGAGCCAGTCGCTGCCATGAGGTGAAACAGGCACGAATGCCGTTGCGCAGACCTTCTTCACCGAGGTAGGCGCCCCAATGGGTCGCGATGATGGCCACATCGACCACGTCCATTCTTTTCGGCATCACGCCCAAGCCACAGTTCCCCCGCATCACCAGCGGCCGCAGGTAGGCGCTGGAAAGCCCATTGGCGCGCACGGTGTCGCGGCAAGCCTGATTCAGCACTGCATCGGTGTAGGTGAGAGGAATGCGGTAGACATTGGCGGAATAGCGCAAGCGGCGGATGTGATCACTCAAGCGGAATACGGCTGTGCCATTGGGCGTTTCGTAGGCACGAATGCCTTCGAACACCGAGCTGCCATAATGCAGCGCGTGGCTGAGAACATGCACGGTGCAATCTGCCTGATCGCGCAATTCGCCGTTAAACCAGATGGTGTCTGTTTCGGTCATCGTGGATTTCGCCTGGGTCCGAGTTTAAGGGGCGTCAACATAACGCCGGTCTGAATGAATCATTTTATCAGTGTAGTCATGAGCACGTCCACGAGACTGCCGGATCACGACGCACAACGGGTACAATATGGGCCAGTGCTGCAACCTGGATCACCGTTATGGATTGGAAACTTTTAGCCACTGTGTTCGCCAGCGTATTCATTGCCGAAATGGCCGACAAGACCCAGCTGATTACGCTGCTGTTTGCCGCCGACAAGGTGGTCAGCAAGTGGGTTGTATTCCTGGGTTCAGCCTCTGCCCTGGTGCTGACCAGCGCCATTGGGGTCCTTGCTGGATCCTTGTTGTCCCAGTTCATCAATGTGAAGACCATGTCACTCATTGCCGGTAGCGGCTTCATCCTGATCGGTGCCTGGACGCTGTACCATGGCTTGCAGTCGGCTTAGGCAGAGCCTGCAATGAATCGCAACACTGGCCACCCGCATCACCACGCTCCGCCTAATTACAACCGGGCGTTTGCGGTTGGCGTGGTGTTGAATGTCGCGTTCGTTATTGTTGAGACCGTATTTGGTTTTTTATCTGACTCACTGGCATTGCTTACCGATGCCGGTCACAACCTGAGCGATGTGCTTGGTCTTCTGCTGGCCTGGGGAGCTGCTGCGCTGGCACGCCGCCGGCCCTCGGCGCGCCGCACCTACGGTTATTCGCGCGCCACCATCCTGGCGTCCCTGTTCAGTGGTTTATTGTTGATGGGGGCAGTAGGAGCCATTGGCTGGGAGGCTTTGCATCGCCTGATGGCACCTGCAGCACCGGCGGGCATGACCATTATGGTCGTGGCTGCCATGGGGGTCGTGATCAATACCGTAACGGCCCTGTTCTTCTTTTCCGGCAAGGATTCCGACCTGAATATTCGCGGCGCATTCCTGCACATGGCCGCGGACGCTGCAGTTTCCTTCGGTGTGGTCCTGGCGGGCATGTTGATCTGGTTTTATGGATGGAACTGGATCGACCCTCTTATCAGTCTGGTGATTGCCGCCGTCATCCTGATGTCGACCTGGGGCTTGTTGCGCGACTCGCTGAACCTGGCGGTAGATGCGGTGCCGCGGGATGTCCAGCCCGAGGCCGTTCGCGCTTACCTGGCGGGTCTGCCGGGCGTGCAGGAACTTCACGACCTGCACATCTGGCCCATGAGCACGACCGATACGGCACTGACGGCGCACCTGGTTATGGAACCGATGCCGGACGACGACGAGTTCCTGCACGAAGTTTCGCATCAACTGGAGACGCGGTTCGGCATTCATCATCCTACCATTCAGATCGAACGGCCAGACAGCGACGTGGTTTGCCACCAGTCGGTGCACTGTGCGGATTAGTAAATTACGACGATTCTGCTGCAGAGTCTGTGCGATTAAAGTGATCGCTGATAACCTGCGCAACGCAGCTGGTCAGCTTGCGGGCGAAGGGCAGGTGCAAAAACTCGTTGGGGCCGTGCGCATTGGAATTGGGGCCCAGCACGCCGGTAATCATGAATTGGGCCTGCGGGTAAGCATCGCCCAGCATGGCCATAAAAGGTATGGTGCCGCCTTCGCCCATGTACATGACGCTTTGTCCGTAAGCTGCCATTGAGGCTCGCTCCAGCGATGCGTGCAGCCAGCGAGCCACGGCCGGCGCGTTCCAGCCCGACGCAGCCTGATCCGCGGAAAAGCACACTTGGGCCCCCTGCGGCGGATTCACCTCCAGCGTCTGCTGCATCCGCCGAGTAGCGTCCTCTCCATCTACCGTGGGTGGCAGCCGCATGGAAAGTTTCAGGGAGGTGTGCGGCCGCAGTACGTTACCGGCGGAAGCCAGCGGCGGCAGTCCCTCTGCTCCTGTTACGGATAAAGCCGGTCGCCAGGTACGATTCAACAAGCGCTCGACATTGTTTTCCGCCATTGGACCCGTACCCTCGGTAAAGGGATAGGATGTGAATACCTTATCTCCCAGAGCCTCGGCCATTTTCTGCGTCTGTTCCATGCGTTGCGCAGGAATTTCAGCATGCAGGTAGTCCGGCAATATCCGCCCACTGGCCTCGTCTTCGAGCCGGCTCAGCAACTGTCTTAACACGCGGAAGCTGGAGGGCACCACGCCGGACGCATAACCGGAATGCACGCCTTCCTGCAATACCCTGGCGCTCAATGTGCCAGCCGCCAGGCCGCGCAAAGAAACCGTGAGCCACAGTTGCTGGTAATTACCGGCGCCCGAGTCCAGGCAGATGACCAGGGAGGGTGTGCCAATGCGGTCGGACAGGTGCTCAATGTAGAACGGCAGATCGTAACTGCCGGACTCTTCACAAGCCTCGATGATCACCACACAGCGCGCATGAGGCAGTTTCTGCCTTTGCACGGCCATGATGGCAGTAAGTGATCCGAATGCCGCATAGCCGTCATCCGCGCCGCCGCGCCCATAGAGTTTGTCGTCCTTGATGACTGGCGCCCAGGGCCCCAATCCATCCGCCCACCCCGTCATTTCCGGCTGTTTGTCCAGATGCCCGTAGAGCAAAATAGTGTCTGCGCTGTGGCCGGGAATCTCCATGAAGATCACCGGTGTCCGCCCCGGCAAGCGCACGATTTCCGCCTGCATTCCAGGAATGTCCTGCTGCTTGCACCAGGCAAAGATCTGCTGCACGGCGTTTTCCATGTAGCCATGCGCTTCCCATTCCGCGTCGAAGTGTGGCGATTTGTTCGGAATCTTGATGTATTCGACCAGTTCCGGAACGATTTCATCGTTCCATTTTTCATCAACAAATGTTTGCATGGCCTGCTGGTCCATTATTTGATCCTTCCTTTCCGGCTGCAGCGATTTTCCGATTATCGCACGCCCCCCCAATTAATGCAGACAGCCTGCTGTATTCCTCTGGTATGCTGGGCGCGATTCCCGCGCAGGGCCCCTGGGCTGGCGTAATGCGCTTCAAGAAAACTCAATAAACTCGGAGGGAACACATGAACACCCAAACCGATGTGTCTAACGTCCCGGACATTCCGCCCGGCCAAATCCTCGGCCACCCGAAAGCCCTGTGGCAACTCTCCAACATCAATATGTGGGAACGCTTTGCCTATTTCTGTCTGGTGCGAAGCCCCATCAACCATCGAAGGAGGGGACACAAAGCATGAGCGGCGCTGCTGCAAGACCACAAGATACTTTCATTCTACCTCCGCCGGGTGATGTACTCGGCCATCCACGTTCTTTGTGGATGTTGTTCATGACCGAGTTCTGGGAGCGCTTTTGCTTCTACGGCATGCGCTGGATGCTGACCTTGTACATCGTGGCGCAGTTCTTCGATGGCGATCCGGCCGGACAGGCAACCGCCAGCCAGACTTATGGCGCCTACCTTGCGCTGGTGTACGCCACCGCCATCGCTGGTGGCTATATCGCCGATCAGATATTGGGCTACCAACGCTCGGTGCTACTTGGCGCCTTGTTCATTGCTCTCGGCTTGTTCACATTGATGGTGCCGGACGAGACTGTATTCAAATACGGCTTGAGCCTGGTCATCGTCGGCAATGGTCTGTTCAAACCCAACATCTCCTCGATGGTGGGCAAGCTGTATGCACCGGATGACTCGCGCCGAGACCGCGGTTTTACCATCTTCTACATGGGCATAAATGCCGGCGCATTTTTTGCGCCGTTGGTGACCGGCTGGTTTGCTGCGCAGATGGGCTATTTGTCGCTTAATCCAGCTGACATGCAGGCGGCTGGTTTGCGCTACGGTTTTGCCGCCGCGGGTGCGGGCATGCTGATCAGTTACTTCTGGTTTTTGCTTGGCCGCCGCAAACTTGGATTGGTTGGTGGCGCTCCGGCTGGGCGTGAAGGCTGGGGCAGTTTGATCGCCGTCACCGCAGCTGGTCTGGTGATCACGCCATTGATCTTCTTCCTTTTGGGCCAAAATCAGTGGCTCGGCGGTATTCTGAGCACGCTATTCCTCCTTTGCTGCGTCTTGTTGGTAAGCGCCGGTATCCGCGACGGCAACATCCAGCGCGATCGTATTTTCGCACTGCTGATCCTGTTCATTGCCAACGTCATGTTCTGGATGTTTTTTGAGCAGGCTGGCGCGTCGTTCAACTTCCTCGCAGAAGGCATTGTCGATCGTCAGATGTTCGGCGGCTGGGAGTTTCCAGTAGGCTGGTTCCAATCGGTGAATCCAGCTGCCATCGTGTTGTTAGCGCCTCTGGTAACGATCCTTTGGGCCTGGCTTGACAAGCGTGGCATGGAACCAAACATTCCGCGCAAGTTCGGTATCGGCCTTATCGGCAACGCGGCAGCTTTCGCGTTGCTGATGTACGCGCTCACCTACCTGGTCAGCGATAAAAGCCAGATCCCGTTTTGGACCCTGGCTGCAGTCTATGCGCTGCAAACCGTGGGCGAACTGCATCTGTCGCCCATCGGTCTGTCGATGGTGACCAAGCTCGCTCCGGCGCGCCTGGTTGGCCTGACCATGGGTGCGTGGTTCCTGAGCATTTCGATCGGCAACTCCCTGGCCGGTGCGTTTTCGGCCTGGATCAGCTCCGAGGGCGGCGAGGCTGGTATGACCGTGGTCTCGGCGCGCGATGGATTCACACTGAGCTTTTGGCTGTTGCTGGGCGCGGGCATCGTGGTATTCATTCTCGCCCCCTTCATCAACCGCCTGATGCATGGCATTAGGTAGGGGGAAAAAGAACTACATACATGGATTGCTTTAAAGGCTCCGGTAGATGCTGGGGCTTTTTTTATAAATTCTCAACTGCGGCCATGCCTGCCGATGGTCATGGCAGTCAGGGCTTTGATCGCGCCACGAGAAAGTATTGATACAATGGCCAGTCATTTCAGCAGGAGTTACCCAGTGCAAAAACGTTCTAAAGTAGCCCGCATCCTTCTTTTTGCAGCTTGCAATATTGTGCTGCTTGCGGCATGTCAGCAATCCGAAAGTACCGACCCACGGCCAAGCACTCGCTCGCCAATTGCGTCACAAGCAAAAACCGAAGTCACGGCCAAGCCGGCCGGGCCGGCGCTGGCCTGGAATCAGTTCGTCGGCCAATACATCGAGGACTTCCTCGCGGCGCATCCCCATTTTGCCGTCGTTGCCGGCCGGCATGAGTACGATGGCATCCTGCCAGACTGGAGCGCACAGGGAATTCAGGGTGAGATACACCGCCTGCACGCCGTGCGCGAAAGTGCAGTGCAATTCGGAGCAGAAGAACTGGGTGCAACGGGGCAGTACCAACGTGAATACCTGTTGGCCGTCACGGATCGCTTGCTGTTCTGGCTGGAAAAAGCCGAATGGCCTTTTGTCAACCCGGCGTTCTATTTTAACTGGATGAACGATTCACTGGACCCGAGTCCCTACGTGAGCCTGGATTACGCCCCGCTGGCGGAGCGCATGAAGTCGTACACAAAATATGCGCAAAACCTCCCGCTGGCGCTTGCGCAAATTCGCGCCAACCTGCGCATGCCCATGGCGCGCACCCGGCTGGAGTATGGCATCAGCTCCTTTGGCGGCCTGGCGGATTACTTTGCCAATGATATTCCTGGTGTATTTGCTGCAGTGGAAGACGCCGCGCTGCAGGCTGAATTCACGCAGGCCAATGAGGCCGCCATTGCAGCCATGAGAACGCTGACCGACTGGCTCAAATCGAATCGCCCGTCGGCCAACGAAAATTTTGCCCTGGGGCCGGAACTGTACCGCCAGATGCTGTATGACACCGAGCGTGTGGACATCACGCTCGAAGAACTGTCAACCATGGGCTGGAACGACCTGCACCGTAACCAGCTGGCCCTGGGCGAAGCCTGTGCCGAGTTCACGCCGGGCGAGACCATAAGTAATTGTTTTGCGCGCATGGCCAATCGCAAGCCGCCCGGAGGCCCGGTTGCAACTGCACGGGAACAACTGGTCGAGCTCAGGGCTTTCGTCGTGGAGCAGAACCTGGTCAGTATTCCGGGCACGGAAGAAGCACTGGTGGCGGAGTCCCCACCGTATGCGCGTTCCAACTCCGCCTACATCAACATTCCGGGACCGTTTGAACAGAATCAACCTTCCGTGTACAACATTTCTCCGCCCGATTCCAGCTGGAGCAAAGAGGTGCAACAGGCCTATATCCCCGGGGAATCCGATCTGCTGTTTACTTCCGTGCATGAGGTCTGGCCAGGACATTTCCTGAATTTTCTTCACGCCAATCGGGCGGAGTGGATTTTCGGCCGGGTGTTCGTCAACTATGCATTTGGCGAGGGCTGGGCACATTACTGCGAGGAAATGATGCTGGAAGCAGGGTTAAGGGGCGCATCGCCGGAAACGCGCATTGGGCAAATCTCGAATGCTCTGTTGCGCGACGCGCGCTTTCTCTCGTCCATCGGCCTGCATACCGGCGCGATGAGCGTGGCGGATGCAGAGAAACTGTTCAGGGAAGAAGCCTATCAGGACGAAGGCACCGCCCGGCAACAGGCGGCGCGGGGTACTTACGATCCGGCATATCTCAACTACACGCTGGGTAAATTGATGATCCGCCAGCTGCGTCAGGAATGGACCAAAGAGCGCGGCGGACGTGATGCGTGGCGGGAATTTCATGATACCTTTCTTTCTTTTGGCGGGCCGCCTGTTGCCCTGGTGCGGGCACAAATGATGAGCCAGGATGGACATTGAGTTCTTCGGCGCGGCCGGAGAGGTCACCGGTTCCTGTCACATCCTGCGCGTACAAGGGCAGACCGTACTGCTCGACTGCGGGCTGATCCAGGGCAGCCGCAAAGACGAAGCACGCAATGCCGATCCGTTTCCTTTCGCGGCGGCATCCGTGGACGCGGTGGTTCTCAGTCATGCCCACCTGGACCACTGTGGCCGTTTGCCATTGCTGGTCAAGCGCGGCTTTCGCGGTCCGATTTATGCCCAGCAGGCCACCTGTGAACTGACGGCTATCCTGCTGGCGGATGCCGCGCATCTTGCCGAGCGCGACGCGGAGTACCAGACACGCAAAACCGGCAAGCAGGTAAAACCGCTGTACACCATCGCGGAAGGTGAAGCAGTGATGCGCCAGATGCAAGGCATGAAGTACCGCCAGACATTTGCGGTGGCGCCGGGTGTAAATGTCTGTTTTCACGACGCCGGTCATATCCTCGGTTCCTGCACCGTCGAGTTAAGTCTTGAAGAGAACGGCGGTCAGAAAAAAATGGTGTTTTCGGGTGATCTTGGGCAATACGACACGCCGATTCTGCAGGATCCGGAGTGCATTGACGCAGCCGATGTGGTGTTGATGGAGTCTACCTACGGTGATCGGCGTCACCGCAGCCGCGAGCAGACGGTGCTGGAGATGGGAGAGATCATCAGCGAAGTTCGGGCCGGCAAGGGCAATATCCTGATACCCGCCTTTGCCATCGGCCGCACCCAGGAAGTGCTGCACCTGCTGGGAACGCATTACGACGACTGGGACCTGGGCCGGTTCCAGATTTTCCTCGATAGCCCGATGGCCATTGAGGCATCTAAAGTTTACTGGGAGTACCCCCAACTTTACGATGAAGAAGCCACAAAGCTACGGAACGAAAATGGCGGCATGCCCTTGCTACCCAATCTGAAACTGTCTCGTGACACCCAGGACTCCATGGCCATCAATCGCATCCGTTCCGGTGCAATCATCATTGCGGGCAGCGGCATGTGCAACGGGGGAAGGATCATTCATCACCTCAAGTACAACCTGCCCGCGGCGCAGAACCACGTCATCATCGTCGGCTACCAGGCTTTCGGAACATTGGGGCGCAAACTGGTGGATGGATTTGAATCCGTGCGCATCCACGGTGAGGAAGTGCCGGTAAGAGCCAGGATACATACCGTGGGCGGCTTGTCGGCGCACGGCGACCAGGACGACATGACGCGCTGGTACGAGTGCATGAAAAACCACCCGCCGGTCTACCTGGTGCACGGCGAGCGGGTTGCGCAAGCTGCTTTCAAAACTTACCTGGAATCACGCTGCGGAGCTTCGGTGCATGTGCCGGATGCAGGTCAGCGTCTCGATCTGGTGGCCCTGTGACGGAATCTGACTCAAAGAGTCAGCGTCATAAAACGGTTGCAGGATGAGTGCCCCGTGTGTCCCAATGCGTGGGGGATGGGCTTGAATCCATGTTTGCTGTATAGCCGCCTGGCCTCATCCATGTTTTCCAGGGTTTCCAGATAGCATAGCGAGTATCCGGCGACCCGTGCCGCGTCCAGGATGATACCGAGCAAGCGTGTGCCAAGACCGGCGCCGCGCAATTCCGGCCTGAAATACATTTTGCGCAGTTCACAAACGCCCGGCTCCCCACCCTGCAGTGGTCCCATTCCACCACAACCCAGCACAATCTTGTTTCTTTCAATCACGAAGAAAGCTGCTTGCGGTGATGGGTACGCCTCGTACATGGCGTCCACTTCCGCATCCTCGATGGAAAAACCGCAGCCTACCGCACCATATTCGGTCATGACTTGACGAATTATTTGTGCCACTGCCGGGTTGTCAGACTGGCGGATGGGACGAATGAGGCTGGTTTCGGATTTCATGGGTGAAATGTAGCGTCATACGGTTGGTCTGTACAAATTATGGGTGTGGGGGGGTAATGCGCTTTGCCTGAACCCCTTAGTTCACTGCGCGTTGCCGGGCGAATTCCTCGATACCCTGGCTGCGTAAATACTCGTCGTAGCTGCCTTTGAAATCAACCACGCCAGCGGCAGTGATGTCGATGATACGGGTCGTCAGGGAGGAAATGAATTCACGGTCGTGGCTGACAAGAAACAGCGTGCCAGGATAGTTATCCAACGCCAGGTTAAGCGCCTCGATGGACTCCATGTCCAGATGGTTGGTAGGCTCATCCAGCAGCATGATATTGGGCATCTGCAGCATCAACTTGCCAAACAGCATCCGTCCCTGCTCGCCACCGGAAATGATTTTGACTGATTTGTTGGTTTCGTGCTGGGCGAACAGCAAACGGCCCAGGGTACCGCGCAGCACCTGCTCGTCATCTTCGGGCTTGCCCCACTGCGCCATCCAGGAATACAGATCCATGTCTTGCGCAAAATCAGCGCTGTGGTCCTGGGCAAAATAGCCGATGTTGGCGTTCTCCGACCAACGACGGGTTCCGCAATCAGCCTCAAGCTCACCCATCAGGGTGCGCAGCAAGGTGGTCTTGCCGGCACCGCTGGCGCCAATGATGGCAACCCGTTCACCGACTTCGACCTGCAGGTCGAGGTTTTTGAACAATGGTTTGCCGGTGTAGGCTTTGGTCAGACCGGTGGCCTCGAGCGCCAGACGATAGAGTCTTTTATCCTGGTTAAAGCGGATGTAAGGACTCACCCGGCTGGAGGGCTTGACTTCCGCCAGCTGGATTTTATCGATCTGCCGCGCCCGCGATGTGGCTTGCCTCGCCTTGGACGCATTGGCGCTGAAGCGGCTGACGAACACCTGCAGTTCGGTGATCTGCGCTTTTTTCTTCGCGTTGTCGGACAACAACTGCTCGCGTACCTGCGTGGAGGCAATCATGTATTCATCGTAGTTGCCGGGGTAAATACGCAGCTCGCCGAAATCCAGGTCCGCCATGTGGGTGCACACGCTGTTCAAAAAGTGCCGGTCATGGGAAATGATGATCATGGTGCTGCTGCGCTGGTTGAGCATGTCTTCCAGCCAACGGATGGTATTGATATCCAGGTTGTTGGTGGGCTCGTCCAGCAGCAGGATGTCGGGATCGGCAAACAGGGCCTGGGCCAGCAATACGCGCAGTTTCCAGCCGGGCGCCACTGCGCTCATCGGGCCAAAATGTTGGGATTCGGGAATCTCCAGGCCCAGCAACAATTCACCGGCCCGCGCCTCGGCGCTGTAGCCATCGAGTTCGGCAAACTCCACCTCCAGCCCGGCCACCTTCATGCCATCTTCTTCACTCATCTCCGGCAATGCGTAGATGCGATCGCGTTCCTGCTTCACCGACCACAGCCGCTCATAGCCCATGATCACGGTATCGATAACGCTGAATTCTTCAAAAGCGAACTGGTCCTGGCGCAACTTGCCCACGCGCTCGTTGATATCCACCTTGACATGCCCGGCAGAAGGCTCCAGGTCGCCACCGAGGATTTTCATCAGGGTGGATTTGCCGCAACCGTTGGCGCCAATCAGGCCATAACGGTTGCCGTTGCCAAACTTGGCCGAGATGTTCTCGAACAAGGGCTTGGCGCCGAATTGCATGGTGATGTTGGCGGTAGTGATCACGACAGTGTCCAGTCCATAAATACAAAAACAGATGGCGGATGCCCGTGGGCATCAACCAGCAAGATAAACCCGGTTAAAAAGGCCGCCGAAAACCGTTGGGGGCCTATAGAATTGCAGGAACCCTTAACGAAGCGTGCGTATGGTAGAGAAAAGTGGCGCGGTGTACAAGCTAAGTAACTAGGCATTTTCCCAGACTGCGCTGGGAAAATGAGGTTCGCCTTCGGCGAACAGCCGGTGACGAACGACAGTGGTGGATGATAGGCTTTCGGCATGAACACCCTCGATGAGTTTACGGAATACCATGCTGAGCTGCTGGACGGCGGCTATGACTGCATGGATCGCATTGTTTTGAACGCCTACTTCCCGGTGGGCATGACCGGAGGAGGTCTTCGCTGTTGGTGGCGATTGCTGCGTGGGGATGACGCCCGGCTCAACGATGCGCAGCTGCGCGAGATGGCAGGTACGTTTTCGCGGCGGCTCGGTGCTTTCTGCGCCCAACATAAGATTCTATTGATTGCAGCGCAAGCCGGCGAGCGCAAGCATGAGCTGGCGGAAGCGCATCTGCCGCAGGCGGCGAACTTTCGCGGTCTGTTTCTGGTGATCACGGGCAACGCGCCGGCGCCGGTGTGGGAAGTCAAGCGCCATACCGCGGGGCACATCATCGAGGTTCGCCACCGCAAGAAGTGGCCGTATGTGAAGCATTATTACTTCCACCTCATCGACCCACAGTGGGGCCATGTGACGGTACGCATGTGCGGTTATCCGCCGTTTGGCGCACAGGTCATCTTGAATGGCCATGAGTGGGTGGAGCGGCAGGCGCGTCGCCGGCGCCACACCATCGTCAAAAGCGGCAATTGCTTCGTGGCGGGCAGCGATCTGGGCGCCGTAAACCGTCTGGCTGCACGCTTGCAAGGCGCAGCGGCCATCGAGCGTTTGCGCGAGGTGTGTGAACGCTGGATCTATTCGACTTGCCTGATCTTTGCCCTCACGCGCGAGGAGCAACAGCGCAGTCGCTTTGCCTACCAGTATTCGGTCTTCCAGTTGGAGCTCAGCCGCAATCTGTTGTTTGTACGGGGCACAACGCTCGATGAGGTCTATCAGAAACTGATTGACCGTACCCGAGCGCCACTGCAGCTTCAGCAGTTGAAAACCATCTTCGGCTTCTCGCATCGCCCGCAGCGCCGTATAACGCGGGGACGCGAGGGGCCGGAGGTGGCCAAAACCGTGCAGGCGCCGCGCTACGATCTGACGGTCTTCAAGGTCCATTGGGGCAATCTCACCTTGAAGATCTACGACAAGGGCGCGCGCGTGCTGCGCATCGAGGTGGTGGTGCACAACGCCAAGGAACTGCGCTGCGGGAAAATCATCGAGCGTCTGCCGGTGTTGCTGGAACGCATGAGCGGTATGCTGGTGCGCTTTCTCAATACCGTACAGGCTGCGCATGTGAGCTTTCTCGACGAGGGGGCGTTTGAGCGCTGGAGTGAACCGACCACACGCGGCAGCCGACGATTGGTGGGCATCGATCTGAATAAAGCCCGCAACCGTTACGTGCTCGATGCCGTGATCGGTCTGTCGACGCAACCGCAGGGCTTCACCGTGGCCGAGGTGGCGGCTCGGGTGCGCGAACGCGGCGTCTGGAACCAGCAGCAATACGGCACGCGCCACGCCGCCTACGATCTGGCCAAACTGTGCGGCAAGAAACTCATCGACCGGCCTGCGCGTTCGCGGCGCTTCCGTGCCGATCCGAGCGGCGTGCGCACCCTGTGCGCCTACCTCGTGCTGCGCGAGAAGGTGATCAAACCGCTGCTTGCCGGCGTCACCCATCCGCGCGGCAGACCTCCGAAAAATATCCATCCCATCGACCAGCATTACATCCGCTTGCGTGAGGAACTGCATGACACCTTCGATACCCTCGGCCTCGCCGCATGAAAAACGCCGCCATACAGAGTGACAACATGTTGGTATCTGTTTTGCGCTTAGCGCCTAACTGACCCTGCGCGCGCGGACGTTGCGGCCTTTGATTTTGCCGTTGATCAGGTAATCGAGCGCCTGCCGCCATGCGGCATGCTCAAGTGCGACAAAGCTGCACTGATCGAAAATGTCGATTTTGCCGATCTGCGATCCTGGCAGCCCGGCATCTCCGGTCAGCGCGCCCAAAAGATCGCCCGGACGGATTTTCTGCTTGCGCCCCACATCCACTTGAAGGGTGACCATGGGCGCTTTCAGTGTAAATCCGGGCGTGCGATCCAGTGATGCGTAAACGTCGCAAATACACGGTGTGGACAGATACTTTTCGATCGCATTGACGCGCACCGCCTCCGCCTCGGTGAAGATGCTCAAAGCGAGGCCTTTTTCCCCCGCGCGGCCGGTGCGTCCAATGCGGTGCACATAGATTTCGGGATCTCGCGGCAATTCATAATTGATCACTGCCTGCAAGGACTTGATATCCAGCCCCCGCGCGGCCAGGTCGGTCGCCACCAGCACCGGGCAACTGTTGTTGGCAAACTGAACCAGCACCTGGTCCCGCTCGCGTTGTTCCAGGTCACCATGAATGGCCAGGGATTGAATCCGGTGCTGATCCAGCAGCGCGGCCACCTCGTCACATTGCTTTTTGGTATGACAAAACACCAGTGTAGATCCAGGATTGTAGTGTTCGAACAGGGCCAGCAAGGTGTTGTTGCGCTCGTGTGCCCTGACCTGGTAAAAAAGCTGTTCAATAACACCAGGTTCATGTTCCGTCTCAACCGCAACAGTCACCGGGTTGCGCTGCATGGAGCGGCTGATTTTCTTGATTTCGTCAGGGTAGGTCGCCGAAAACAACAGGGTTTGGCGATTTTTGGGAGTCCGGGCAACAATTTCGGTCATCGCCTCCGCAAAACCCATGTCCAGCATCCGGTCGGCTTCATCCAGGACCAGGGTTTTCAAGCCGTCCAGATGCAATGTCTTTCTGTTCAAGTGATCCAGAATGCGCCCCGGCGTGCCGACCACGATATGTGCGCCATGTTGCAGAGAAGCTTTTTGCGGACCGAAAGGTTTACCACCACACAAGGACACCAGCTTGATGTTGGCAATGCCCTGGGCCAGCCTTCGCAGCTCTTTGCCTACCTGGTCAGCCAGTTCCCGCGTAGGGCACAAGACCAGTGCCTGCACGCCAAAAAAGCGCGGATTGATGTGCTCCAGCAAGCCAAGGCCAAACGCTGCCGTCTTGCCGCTACCGGTTTTGGCTTGGGCGATCAGGTCCTTGCCGCTGAGTACGTGCGGCAAACTGCTTGCCTGGATGGGCGTCATTTTCGAATAACCGATGGATTCCAGGTTGGCAATTTGTGCGCTGGAGATGGGAAGAGAGGAAAAGTTGTCGCTGGCCATGGGGCTGATATTGTGATTGCTCGCGCACCCAAATGAAAGGCAATACGTGCTCTAGCAACCTGTCGGACTTGGGACTGATCTACCGGTCGCGACCCATGCCGGCTTTGACTTTCGCACCGATCGCTGACGGCATGAAACCAGGCGTGGTGGAAACCAGTCTTAAGGAGTGGTGTAATATCCTGTACGGAAGTCGGGTCTAACCAAATGATTGGGCTGACTCGGCCCGAGTCGTGTCATGTCATCAATAACCTAGGAGATCTGTCATGTTTGCCAAGAAATTCATGCTTTCCGCTGCTGCTGCCACACTGCTTGTCAGTGGCGCAGTAATGGCCCAGGAAACTGCACCGGCTGCGGAAGCCAAAGTCCACTGCGGCGGTGCCAACTCCTGCAAAGGCACCAGCGACTGCAAAACCGCCACCAATGACTGCAAGGGCCAGAATGCATGCAAGGGCATGGGCTTCAAAGAATTGACCGCAGAAGCCTGTGCGGAAGCAGGTGGCGAAGTGCTGGAAGGTTGAAACCTTTCCAAAACTTTTCGCTGAAATTGGCTTTTCGCTGAAATTGGAAACGGGTGTCGATTGGCGCCCGTTTCCAGCCACCCGGAATGGCGGGTAAAAACGCCACATATCACTTTACACGTTGCAAGCGGCTACCCGGAAAGAAAGCATGAACGAGCGGGAATCACGGCCACTACTGGGTTTCGGCCTGGGGCTTCGCCGCCAGCACTACAGTGCCATCCTTGAACATCCGCCGGCAGTAGACTGGTTCGAAATACTCACTGAAAACTATCTCGTGGCGGGTGGCAAACCCTTGTACTATCTCGACCGCATTCGCGCCAACTACCCGCTGGTGATGCACGGTGTCGGGCTGTCGATTGGCAGCAGCGACCCCCTGAACATGGATTATCTGCGCCAGGTCAAAGCTCTGGCGGCACGTATCGAACCCCGCTGGATTTCCGACCACCTGTGCTGGACCGGCGTCGGCGGCCTCAACATGCATGATCTGTTGCCGCTGCCTTATACCGGCGAAGCCGTGCGGCATGTCGCTGAGCGGGTGCGGCGCGTGCAGGACTTTTTCGGCCGGCGCATCTTGCTGGAAAACGTTTCCAGTTATGTCACCTATAGCCATTCGGTACTCACCGAGTGGGAATTTCTGAGCGCGGTGGCGGAAGCGGCGGATTGCCTGATTCTGCTCGACATCAACAACATCTTCGTCAGTGCCCGCAATCATGACTTCAATCCTCTGGATTATCTCGATGGGGTGCCGGCGGAACGGGTCTGGCAGCACCACCTGGCCGGCCACCTCGACTGCGGAGACTACCTGATCGATACCCATGATCATCCGGTCATCGATGGGGTGTGGGCACTTTATGCCCAAGCCGTGCGCCGCTTTGGCCCGGTCTCGACCATGATCGAGCGCGATGATCATATCCCACCGCTGAATGAGTTACTCGCCGAGCTTGACCATGCGCGCCACGTTGCCCAAATTGTCGCACTTGAACAGGCGGCGTGAGAAGTTTTCCATGACAGGGGTTAGCCACCGAGCTTCTCACCGGTTGACGAAACTGCAGCAGCGTTTCCAACAGCATGTGCTGGTTCCGGAAGCCGACAAGCTGACCGACATGATTGCCGCCACGCCGCGGGTATCCCGTGCCACACGTTTGCGAATTTATACTGAAGCTTACCGCCTGCGACTGGCCGGGGCGATGGATTCCGATTACCACCAGTTGCATGTCTTTATTGGTGATGAAGCCTACACCAGCCTGATGCACGCTTACATCCAGGCCTATCCCTCGCGGCAGCCTTCGCTGCGCAGGTTCGGTGCGCAACTGCCGGAGTTTCTGCGGCAAACCGAGCCGTATTGCCTTCATCCCGAACTTGCGGAACTGGCGGAATTCGAATGGGCGCTGTGTCACGCATTCGACGCCGCCGATGCACAAGCCGTGAGTTTGGAGCAACTTACCGCAATTGCCCCCGAAGCCTTCGCCGCCTTGACCCTGGGCTTTCACCCATCGCTCAAGGTGCTCAGCCTGCACTGTGCGGCGCCGCAAGTGTGGGAGGCACTGAACGATAAGCCCGAGGAAGCACCACCACCTTTTGACTGGTCTTTGCAAGCACGTACCTGGCTGGTCTGGCGGCAAGAGCTGCGCATGATGTTTCGTCCTGCCGAGTCTGATGAATGTTGGGCGTTGGCCGCCTTTCAGGGTGGCCAGACCTTTGGCGATGTTTGCGAGGGCTTATGCCGTTGGCATGCAGAGGATCGTGTGCCGCAGCGTGCGGTCGCGCTGTTACAGCGGTGGCTAAGCGAACAGTTGGTAGTCGCCATCGCCACGCACGATGACGATTCCGGCGCGATATCCCACCACGCCCGGTAGCACACCCACAGATATCAATGCCCGTGCCATGGTCTTGCACCTGTCTTCGGCATAGTCACCGTTAATCCAGGATCCTGTTACACGGTAAACCGTGTATCCAGATCGCGCAAATAGAACAGGGCAATGCAGGCGGCGAGCATCGGCCATGCCGCGAAAAACAACAGGTTGTCGAAGGCAGCCAGGTACATTTTGTAGGAAGAAAGGGTGGATATGGCGTGCAACACCAGCACGAATCCGTAGCTCAGCGTCTTTTGATACCCGGCCACGAAAGCGAAAATGATCAGCAACTCAAGACCACCGACTATTTTTAACGCCCCGGGGCTGATATTGCTCAGCAAATAAAAATGTTCGTACACACGCGCGGCATGCTCGGGGTTGATGAATTTATCCAGCGTCCACACCAGCATGACGATGAAAACGCTCAACCTGAGTAGAAATAACGCCGTTTGAATGCGCTCGTCGGTACCCATGATTCTTCCTTGGTGTCTGTCCATAAACGGGCATCCCAGCCCGTTATGGAATCGCGAAGCAAAAGCGTGGTTTTGCTTCGCTCTCATTTTCAATGAATTACGTCATTGAAAATGGCGGCACTTCCATGTGCCGCGTTAGCGTGTATCCATTTGAGGATGCGCACCCCTTATATTTTTTCAAAGATGCCTGCCTTTGAGGGTAGCGATGACTTGCTCCAACGGCAATTTACGCGATCGCAAAAGCACCAGCAAGTGGAATAAGAGATCGGCTGTTTCATTGCACAATTCTTCGTCATCCCCGGCTACAGCCGCCAGCGCCGTTTCTACACCTTCCTCGCCGACTTTCTGCGCGACCCGCCGCGTGCCTTCATTCAACAGCCGGGTGGTATAGCTGCTTTCCGGCCTGTCCCGGTCCCGTTGCGCTACCAGCCGCTCCAGCTGTGCCAGGAAAGCGAGCCCAGGCGCGATAACCGCATCGCCATCAAAACAGCTGGCGCTGCCGCGATGACAGGTGGGGCCATGTGGCTGTGCCAGCACCAGCAGACTGTCGTCATCGCAATCGGCATGGATAGACTTGAGCATCAGGAAGTTGCCCGAGGTTTCACCTTTGGTCCAAAGACTCTGGCGGGAACGGCTCCAGAACGTCACACGCCCCGTTGCCAGCGATTGCTCCAGGGCTTCACGGTTCATGCAAGCCTGCATCAGCACGCGGCCGTCGAAAGCGTCCTGCACGGTGGCCGGCAGCAAGCCGCCGCATTTTTCCCAGGCCAGCTTATCTGCCTGTTGTGGCTCGGAAATCAACAAGGTCTCACCTCTATGCCGGCGGCTGACAAGGCGCGCTTGAGCGCCGGGATGGGAATCTGGCCAGAGTGGAAAACGGTGGCCGCCAGCGCCGCATCGGCATCGGCGCGCTCAAACACTTCGATGAAATGCTCTACAGAACCGGCGCCGCCCGAAGCAACCAATGGTACTGGCAGCAGGGCGCGAGCGGCAGTCAATTGAGCTATGTCGTAGCCTGCGCGGGTGCCATCGGCCGACATGCAATTAAGCACAATTTCTCCCGCGCCCCGTGCCGTCACTTCCGCCAGCCAATCCAGCGTCCGGCGTCCGGGTGTGCGCATGCCATCCGGGTTTCCGGTGTGCGAACGCACGCTGAACCCGCATTGGTCGTGAATCGAATCGACACCGACCACGACGCATTGACTGCCAAAGGCGTGCACCAGCTCATTGATCAGGTCAGGCCGTTCCAATGCCGGTGTATTGATGGACACCTTGTCTGCGCCCTGGTGGAGTATGCGCTCCGCATCCCCAACGCTGCGAATGCCGCCGGCGACGCAAAAGGGAATATCGATGGTTGCCGATATTCGCCGCACCCAGTCGACATCGACACGACGTCCCTCCGGGCTGGCAGTGATGTCATAGAACACCAGCTCATCGGCGCCATCGTCGCGATAGCGTGCGGCCAGTTCGATGATATCGCCCATGACGCGGTGATCGCGAAAGCGGATGCCCTTGACAACTCGCCCATCACGTACATCCAGGCACGGGATGATACGGCGGGCGACGCCGTATGGTATGGCCGTCATGCAAGGACCTCCAGGGCTTCTTCAACCGTGAAACATCCCTCGAGCAGTGCCTTGCCGGTGATGGCTGCGGCGACGCCCGTGGTCTTCAATTGCTGCAGGTCGCGCAACCCGGCAACGCCGCCCGAAGCCTGCACTTCGAGATCGGGATAGCGTTCCACCAGTTCGCGGTAGAGTCCAAGGTTGGGTCCACCGAGGGCGCCGTCCTTGCTGATATCCGTACACAGCAGGTGTTGCAGGCCGTGAGCCGTCAATTCATCCAGTAGATCCCATAGATTGCGTTCGCCACCTTGCGTCCAGCCGTGGCTGCGTGGCCAGGGTATGCCGCCGGCGTCGAAGGCGACATCCAGCGCACTGACGATGTGGTCACTGCCGAATTCATTCAGCCAGCGCAAAAACCGTGGCGTTTGTGCTATGCAAATGGTGCCGATGACCACGCGCTCTGCGCCGTGCCGCAGGCGGACCTGTATGTCCTCTCCCGTTCGTACACCGCCGCCGGTCTGAACACGCTGGGGGGCGATTTCGAGTAACTTGAACAACGGCTCTGAATTTGCCGACTCTCCGTCACGCGAAGCCACCAGGTCGACAACGTGCAACCAGTCCGTTCCGGCTGCCGCATAGCTTTTCGACAGCTGGGCCGCGCTGATAGCGTAGGGCGTGCACTGGTTGAAATCACCGTGTCGCAACCGGACTACGTCGCCGTGCAGCAGGTCAATGGCGGGAATGAGTTGCATGCGAGTCCCCTTCACTTCAGATCATTGCCGAGAAAGCTCTGCAGCAGCCCGGCTCCAGCTGCCGCTGAGCGTTCCGGGTGAAATTGTACGCCGTAGAAATTGTCCTGGCGCACCAGGGCACTGAATGCATGGCCATGGCAACTACTTGCCAGGGTCCAGGTGCCCACGGGCGCGGCGTATGAATGTACGAAGTAAAACCATTTTCCGTGCAGCGGGTCACTGAACGGATCTGGCCGGGCAGACGCAAGAATATTCCAGCCCATATGAGGTACCCGACGGCTTTGCGATTCCGGCAAACGTGCCAGACGGGCCGGGATGATGCCCAGCAGCTCGGCATCATCCTCCTCGGAGGATTCGAACAGCAGCTGCATACCCAGGCAGATACCCAGCACCGGTTGGGTCAACGCCCGGATGACGTCGGCCAGGCCATGGCCGCGCAGTACTTCCATGGCCCGCCCGGCCGCACCTACACCGGGTAGTATGACCCGGCTGGCCTGGTTGATGATGTCCGCGTCCGCTGTGAATTGGGGATCCACACCCAGGCGCTTGAGTGCGTGCAGCACCGACGAAATATTGGCCCCGCCACTGTCGACTACGACCACGCTCATTACAAGCTACCCTTGGTGCTGGGCACGTCGAATCCCTGGCGTGCCAGAGCCGGGCGCAAGGCGCGACCTGCGCCCTTGAACAACGCTTCGATCATGTGGTGGGTGTTCTGCCCTTGCACCTGCAGATGGATGGCGGCGCCCAGCGACTGGCTCAGCGATGCAAAGAAGTGCCGTACCATCTCGGTCGACAGCCCGCCGACCTGGTCGCGTTGGAAGTCGGCTTCAAATATGCAGGCGGGGCGGCCGGACAGGTCGATGGCGACTTGCGCCAGTGATTCATCCATGGGCAGAACGAAACCATAGCGGCCGATGCCGCGCCGATCGCCCAGCGCCTGGTCCAGGGCTTCGCCCAATGCCAGGGCGCAGTCCTCCACGGTGTGATGCTCGTCGATTTCGAGGTCGCCAGCGCATTGGAGTGTGAGCCGGAAACCACCATGGCTGGCCAGTTGATCGAGCATGTGGTCGAGAAAGCCGATACCGGTGCTGCATTCGTTTCCCTGGTGCGCATCCAGATCGACCGACACCCGGATATCAGTTTCCTTCGTTTTGCGTGTCACAGTCGCCTGTCGTGGCTGCGTGATTAACTGGCGTGCAATGCTGTCCCAGCTGCCATGGTCCCGGCCGAGACGCAGCCCGCCAATGCCCATGTTGCGGGCGAGTTCCATATCGGTTTCCCGGTCGCCAATTACCCAGCTGTCCGAGAGGTCCATCTGGCCGGCCCTGAGATAGCCGAGCAACATGCCGATTCCCGGTTTGCGGTTGGGTGAGTTATCGGCCTCGAAGTGCGGGTCGATATGCACCGCGCTGAAAACGATACCTTGCGAAGCAAACAGACTGAGCATTTTCCGCTGAGGAATTTCATAATTTTCCAGTGGATAGAAATCGGTGCCGAGTCCATCCTGGTTGCTGACGATGACGAACTCATAGCCGGCTGCTTGCAGCTGCAGCAATGCAGGAATCACGCCCGGTATCAACTCCAGCTTCTCCAGCGAATCGACTTGCTCATCCGCCGGTTCGACGATCAGGGTGCCATCCCGGTCGATGAACAGGATACGCCGTTTGCCGCTATTCCGGCTCATGGATGCTTTGCCTCCCATTGCTCCAATACCTGTTCCAATGCGGCCAGGTCCTGTTTGCTGCCAACCGAAATGCGGATGCAGTCACGCAGGGCCGGGTCGCTGGCGTAACCGCGCAGAATGACACCCTGACTGGCGCAATGGGCCAGCAGGCCCTTCGCGTCCCTGACCCGCAACAAAACGAAGTTGGCCTCGCCCGGCCAGGTGTGGAGGATGAATGAACGCTGTGCCAGCAGGGAAAGCAATATCTGCTTGTTCTCGCGTATTTTACGGAGCAGCTTCTGCTGCCGCTGCTGCATGTCCGGCTGCAGCACGCGGGCAGCCAATACCGCAACCGGACTGGCCAGAGGGTAGGGCGCAATGATGCGGCGCAGCAGGTCGATGACTTGCGGCTGCGCCAGCACCGCGCCGCAACGCAGGCCGGCCGATGCCCAGGCCTTGGAGAGGGTGCGCAGAACGACCAGTTGTGGATGGCGCGCAATCCGGCGGATGGCGGATGGCCGCTGACAAAACTCTGCATAGGCTTCATCGATGACGACGATGGCCCGTTGCCCGGTGGCTGCAAGCAGGGCGTCGAGGAATGATTCTTCCACACAATCGCCGGTGGGATTATTGGGAGAAGTGAGGAATAGCAGCCGGATGCGCGGGTCCTGCAACACGGCCGCCAAAACTTTTTCCATGTCGATGACAAATCCGCTTGCCGGCTGCCGTGGCACGGAAATCACCGCTGCGCCCTGGGTCTCGGCGGCGATGCGATACATGCCGAAAGTTGGCGGGCAGTGCACAACCGCATCCATGCCCGCACGGCAGAAAACGCGGGTCAGCAAGTCGATGCCCTCATCGCTGCCGCGGGTTACCAGCACATGATCTGGAGGTAATTCATAGAGCCTTGCCAGGCCCTCGACCAGTTCGGCAGGCTGTGGGTCCGGATAGCGGTTCAATGCGTATGTGTCTGTCCTGATGTCAATCAACGGCCACGGCAGTTCATTGGCGTTGAGCAAAACACCTTGAGCCGGCGCCTCTTTGCGCGCCGAGGAATAGGGCTTCATTGCCACGATCTCCGGGCGGGCCAGGCGAAGCACGCTCATGTCAAACCTTCCAGGCTGGTCAGGCGGGAGCGGACGGCCATGCGGTGGGCATCGAGGCCCTCCACCTCAGCCAGTATTTCCGCGCTAGGTCCCACCTGAACCAAAGCGGCTGCACTGGCCTCCTGCAGAGTCATACGCCGCATGAAATCTGCTACGCCCAGAGCGCCATGAGCGCGGGCGAATCCATAGGTGGGCAGCACATGGTTGGTGCCGGAGCAGTAGTCTCCCAGCGATTCGGGAGTCCAGCGGCCGATAAATACCGATCCGGCGTGTTCCACCTGTGTGGCCAGTTGACGCGCGTTCTCCGTGTTCAGGATCAGGTGTTCCGGGGCGTAGTCGTTGGCAATGGCCATGGCCTGGTCAAGGTCGGCAACCTGAATGATGCGCGCCGCACGCAGTGATTTTTCCAGGATGGAGCTGCGCGGCGATGCCGGCCCCAGCTCATCCAGCCGTTCAATGACCGCCGCTGCCAGTTGCGGGCTGTCGGTCAGCAGCAGCACCTGGGAATCGGGCCCGTGTTCGGCCTGCGACAGTAAATCCCAGCTGATGAAATTGACGCCACCGCCCGCGCCAGCAGTCGCGTCGGCTATTACCATGACTTCTGAGGGTCCGGCGGGCATATCGATGGCGGCGCCTTCGGGGTCCGTCGACACCTGCTGCTTGGCCGCGGTTACCCAGGCGTTGCCGGGGCCGAAAATCTTGTAACAGCGCGGCACCGAACTCGTGCCATAAGCCATGGCAGCCACGGCCTGTGCGCCGCCAACGCAAAATACCCGGTCAACACCGCACAGGCTCGCGGCGGCGAGTACTTGCGCGGAAATCCTGCCGTCACTTCCAGGCGGCGAACACATGACGATTTGCCGGCAGCCAGCCAACCTTGCGGGAATGGCCAGCATAAGAACAGTGGATAGCAGCGGGGCTGTGCCGCCGGGTACATAGATGCCCACGGTAGTGAGGGCGCGGTAGGTGACGGTGCAATTCAGGCCTGGCGCCGTTTCCACGGTCTTCTCTAGCGGTATGTCCGCAGCATGAAAGGCGCGGATGCGGCTGCTGGCGTCGTGGATGGCGCCAGCCAGACGTGCATCGATGGAATCACGGGCCAAACGCAGATCTTGCGCGCTGATCTCGAAGGACCGCGGATTCACTCCGTCAAATTGTTGGGTCAGCTGTGCCAGGGCGGCATCCCCCCCTTCACGCACTTGTCGAATGATATCGGTAACGATTGCCTGCAGGCGCGCATCGCCGGCGGCCGGCCGCCGCAGTAAAGCCCTTTGCTGCGCGGCATCGAGCGCCTGCCATTCGGTGACTGCAAGGCCATACCGGCTCATGCGAGCATCTTCTCCACTGGCAGAACCAGGATGGCGGAAGCACCCACGGCCTTGAGTGCTTCCAGGTGTTCCCAGAAGACGGTTTCACCGCAAACAGCATGAATGGCAACCCGATCAGAGCCCTCCAGCGGCATGATGGAGGGGTGTTCAACCCCGGGCAACAAGGCGGTCACCTTGTCTATGGCGTCTCGTGGCGCATGCAGCATCACGTACTTGCTCTCTGCTGCCTGCAACACGCCTTCAATGCGTGACAGCAGGCGATCGAGCAATATTTGCTTGTCGTCACTGATAGGCCTGGAGCAGCAATATAGAGCCGCCTGGCTGCAGAACAATACTTCCAATTCGCGCAGGTGATTGGCGCGCAGCGTGGAGCCTGTTGAAACAAGGTCCGCAATGGCGTCTGCGGTGCCAAGACCAGGGGCGATTTCAACAGAGCCAGACAACTCCACTATCCGGGTGCTGATGCCTCTGTCCATCATCAGGGACCGCGTCAGTGCCGGAAAACTGGTGGCAATTCGCAATCCTTCCAACTCGGTAGCGTCGGTGATCACCATGTTTTCCGGCACCGCCAGCGACAAGCGACAATGCCCAAAACCCAGTTTGCGCCGGCAGTTCAGGTCATCGCCGGCATTGCGTTCCAGCATGACTTCGCGAGCAACATTCTCGCCGACGATGCCGAGTTCGCAAACTCCATCGAGCAGCAGCCGGGGAATATCATCATCACGCACCAGTAAGAGATCGACCGGGAAATCCTGTCCATACCAGAACAGTTTATCTTTACTTTGGGCGAACCTGAGCCCGCAATTCTTGAGAATTTCCTGCGATCGCTCTGACAGGCGCCCGGATTTCTGGATCGCGACTCTCAATCTGCTCATGTTGTTTTGCTCCTGAAACGATCAAGCACGATACGATAGCCGCCGGTACCCAGCTCCATGAACCGCGCCACTCGGCCTATGGTCGTTACACTGACCTGGGTGAGTTCACTGATTTCACGGTAGGTAAACCCCTGGTCCAGCAACTGCGCCACCCGCCAGCGGTCTACCATGGCTTCTATCTCTGCAGGCGTGCACAAGTCCTCGAGAAACTGCCGGACCTCATCGGCCGTGTGCAGAGAGCAAAGGGCTTCGGACAGGGAACGAGCTGCGGTCCTCATTTGGAGCTTCTGCGACTGATCGTGATGTTTCATGGCCAAATCACTATTTTAATGTATTAGTGTATTAATACATTATGATAGTATTCGATAACTCTGCCAGGCGCAAGTCCAGATGTACCAATCTGAAGCGATTGTCCCCGATTTCACCATTGTTCCTGTCCACACCTGCACATTCGCGCCGGCCACATATGACAATTGACTTAAACCATTTAGCATCGGTTGGCATCAAACTCCCTGCATCAAACGCAAGACACATTTTTCATGACTGCATCGCGATCCGGGAGAAAAAAATGAAGTACGCAATGGGCTTGGCGTTTTGCCTGATTTTTGCTGTGTCATCAGTGCTTGCTGATGTGACTGAAATCAAGGAGTACAACTTTGAACTTAAAGAAGGCGGCCGCGTCAGCCTCAGCAATATCAATGGCGATGTTCACATTGAAGGCGTTCCGGGCAGTCAGGTACATGTCATCGCCAAAAAGAAAGCCGGCAGCCAAAAAAAACTTGATGAGTTGGAAATCGATGTGGAAGCGACTGGGGATCTCGTACGTATCGAAACCCGTCACGCGAAACGAAGCATGGGTTGGTTCAACTCGGGTGATGATGGCAACGGTAGCGTTGATTACGAGCTCAAGGTTCCTGCCAGTGCCGAGCTGGACAGCGTTGAAACTGTGAATGGAAATATCGAGATCATCGGCGTAAAAGCTTCTGTCAGCATTGAAACCGTGAATGGAAAAATGTCGCTCGAAGGCTTGGCAGGCAATGCCAGGCTGGACACGGTGAATGGAACCATTGATGCGCAATTTGCTGTTCTGGGGGCCGGCCAGCGGGTAAAGGCTGATGCAGTGAACGGTCGCATCAATTTGCATTTTCCGGAGAACACGAGCGCGGAAGTTCACGCCGAGACTGTCAATGGCAGTATCGACGCGGATGATTTTGCTCTCGAGCCGGACAAGGGCTTTGTCGGCCGGGACCTGGACGGCCGGATCGGTGAGGGAGAAGCACGGGTGCATGTGGACACCGTCAACGGTTCGATCACTATTAAGCGCAGTAAATAATAGCGCTCACGTCAAATTTGTTGGCTTCATCTCGCCGTTAAGCTATTCGAGGCTCGCCGGTCCGCCAAGGGTACCCGTTCCCGGACACTATGGGCCTCTCACCGAATGAGCGTCATCCCATCAGGATTTCCTTTAACGACGTCATGCCATCAGGATTGGCGCTTTTTGAGAAAGACGTCATCCCAGGATTGGCGAAGCCAACTCCTGGGATCCAGTCTGCGTTGAATGGCTGCTCTGGATGCCAGACATGCCTTCGGCAGTCTGGCATGACGTCGGTAAGGGGGGCGTCAGTCTGATGGCATGACGTCTTCAACGAAATTTGCTCCGGCGCCACTCGGCGTCGTTTACGGGACCGGCTCCCCTTGGCCCACCGCCGAGCAGAGCGGCTGGCCAGCGGGCGAATGGACAGGATGTCCATTCGAGGCCGCCCAGGGCGGGATGCCCTGTGCGGCCGACCGCTGAAGACAGCCGGGCTGCGAGGGCAGCCCGAAGGGCCGGTGAGCCCGGGAGCCGGGCCCGTGAACGACGTCGAGTGCGGGGCTCTTGGGGGCGCAAGGTCGTTGACGATGAGCATTTTGTTACGTCGGGACACCATGCACGGCTGAAAAGCCAGGTTGAAGGGCCTGTTGTTTTACTGGTAACTGATATATCATATATATATCAAGTTACTTACCGGACTTTCATCCATGACCGAAATCCACTGGCGCGGTGTATTTCCTGCGCTGACAACCAAGTTTACGACCACAGACAGCATCGACTGGGATGCCATGGGGCGCCACCTGGCGTTTCAGCTTGATGCCGGCGTGCACGGTCTCATCGTGCTTGGCTCACTGGGCGAAACTTCTACGCTCAGCACCGATGAAAAGCTCGACGTGGTGCGTTTCTTCGCTGCAGCCAATCGCCAGGGCCGGCCACTGATTGCCTGTATCGCTGAATCTTCTACCCGTGAAGCTCGTGCGTTTGCGGTTGCTGCAACAGATGCCGGAGCGGATGGTTTCATGCTTCTGCCGCCCATGCGGTACCCCAGTGACAATCACGAAACACTGGTATATCTGAATTCCGTTGCATCAGCTAGCGATCGCCCCATCATGCTGTACAACAACCCGGTAGCCTATGGTACGGACATAAGTCCCGAGGATTTCGAAAGTCTGGCCAGCAACCCCCGTTTTGTTGCGATCAAGGAATCTTCAGCCGACACCAGGCGTATTGCGCGGATTCGGCGTCTCACGGGGGATCGCTACGCCATATTCTGCGGTGTCGACGATCTGGCGTTCGAGAGTTTTGCGCTGGGTGCCGACGGTTGGGTGGCCGGCCTGGTCGCAGCCTTTCCGCGTGAAACAGTGCGCATCTGGGATCTGGTCCAGACGGGTCAGTGGCTGGAGGCCAGGAAACTGTACGAATGGTTTCTACCCCTACTCCATCTCGATGTCGGTGCGAAATTTGTGCAGCAGATCAAGTTGCTTGAGTCGCTGATGGGCGTGGGCAGTGCGCGCGTCCGGGCGCCGCGACTGCAATTGAGTGACAATGAAGCGAATCGGGTAGAGCAGATTCTGCAACAAGCGCTGGCATCACGACCAGGTCTGTAATGGCTGTCTCACTCCAGGCCGACAGACCCACCCAATGACCGTTGAAGCCGTGGGCGCTGTAAACCTGTCCAGCCTGGCTCATCAGGCCTACACATTGCTGGAAGAGAAGCTGGTAACGTTGCAATTGGAACCGGGGTCGATGGTCTCCGAAGGCGACCTGATTGAAATGACCAACATTGGCCGTACACCGGTGCGTGAAGCCATACAGCGTCTCGCTCACCAGGATTTGTTCAAGGTAATGCCCCGTAAGGGTCTGTTGGTGTCGCCGGTAAGCCGGTCTGATATGCTCAATATTCTGGAGACGCGCAAGCCGTTGGAGCGGCTGGTGGTCTACCGGGCTTCGTTGAATGCCAGGGACGAGCAGCGCAGCGGATTGTCGGCCATCGCCCGCAACATGTCGATCTCCCATGAACGGTTCGAAGAATTCCTGCGCCTCGATCACGAACTGGATGTTTTACTGGATGATTGTGCAGGCAATGCATTTACTGCTGCCGCCCTGGCGCCCCTGCGCAGTCACAGCCGGCGATTCTGGTATTTTCACCGCGCGCAGATCCAGTTGTCGGAGGCGATTATTGTGCACGGGCAGATGGCGCGCTTGGTTGCTCGCCGCGACTACAACGGGGCGCAAAAAGCCTCTGATGCCATCATGGCTGTGTTGGAACGGCTGGTGGCGGGTACTGACAGGATTGGTTGACATGACAGTGAATCCAGATATTGCACCACGCTGCATCGTAATCGGAGCGGGAATTGTGGGTTCGGCCTGCGCCTGGCATTTGCGTCGGCGGGGCGCTGAGGTGACCGTAATCGACCCGGTAATGCCTGGTCAGTCGACATCTTTCGGCAATGCGGGTTGTATTTCACCTTCCTCCATTTACCCGTTTTCCTACCCGGGAGCGATACGGCAGGTGCCGGGTTGGCTGCTTGACCCGCTCGGGCCGATGCGGATTCGCTGGGCGCATGCCCTTGCTCTGACGCCATGGTTCTGGCGCTTCTGGCGTGCGGGCAGCGCCCGGCGCGTCGATGAAATCATCGCCGCCCAGGCAACACTGATGGCTGGCGTAACCGCAGACTTCGATGAAATTCTGCGGGAGACCGGCGCCAGCGCAATGCGTAAGTCAGAAGGGCTCATCTTGCTCTACGCCAGCGAGGCCGAACTTGCCGCCGATGCCTGGCATTACGATATCCGCCACAGGCACGGACTGCCGTCGCAGCGTTTGACGCCTTCGGAACTCTTCGCGCTGGAGCCGTCCGTTCAATTGGGAGCCGAAGGTATCGCCGTGCTTGACCCAACTTGGCAGCACGTCGTCTCACCTGCGGATGTGGCCAGAAACTTCGCCGAATCCGCGTTTTCCGGTGGCGCTCACTGGTTGCACGATAAGGTAAGCCGGGTGGAGTCAGACAAATCCAGCGTAACGGTCGAGACTCTTTCAGGCAAACAGGTGCAGGGGGAGTTCCTGGTGTTGGCAGCCGGGGTCTGGAGCAATGACTTGCTGGTGCAACTGGGACACAGGGTGCCGCTGGTGGCGAAACGGGGCTACCACAGCATGCTGGCTCATCCCAACGTGCAACTTTCACACCCGTTGATGTCCGTTTCCAGGCACGTCGTAGTCACCCCGATGCGGGACGGTCTGCGCGTGGCAGGAACAGCGGAATTCGCCAAAATCGACGCGACGCCCGATTACCGGCGTGCCAGGGCACTGCTGCAAAACGCCCGGCGCTTCTTGCCCGGCCTGGAGGGTTCAGAAGTCACGGAGTGGATGGGCCAAAGACCCATGATGCCGGACTCCATGCCGGTGCTCGGTCCCATACCTGGACACGAGCGGGTTCTGTGCGCTTTCGGCCATGGGCATTATGGCCTTACACAAGGTCCCACCACTGGGCGGATCGTCGCGGACCTGGCGTACGGCCAGGCACCGCATATCGATCTTTCTCCGTTTTCGATTAGCCGTTTTTGATGGCGGACCATGGCGATGGCACGGCCGGCTAAACAGGAATTTCAATGCATCGACGCCCATACCTGCGGTAACCCAGTGCGGCTGGTGGCCGCAGGTGGACCACAGCTGGAAGGCGACAGCATGGCGGAACGGCGCCAGCATTTTCTGCAAGAATTCGACTGGGTGCGAACGGCCTTGATGTTCGAACCGCGTGGCCACGCCATGATGTCCGGCAGCATCCTCTATCCGGCAACACGTGACGATTGTGATGTTGGGGTCTTGTTCATTGAGACGACTGGATGCCTGCCCATGTGTGGCCATGGCACCATCGGTACTGTAACCATTGCGATCGAGAACAGTCTGGTGAACCCCCGCACGCCCGGACAACTGGTACTGGAAACGCCGGCTGGCAGGGTTGTGACGCACTACACGCAGGACCGGGGCCGGGTATGCTCGGTTCGCTTCACCAATGTTCCCTCCTACCTGCATGCGCGGGCGCTGCCAGTGGATTGCCCGGAACTGGGTGGCTCATTGACCGTCGATGTGGGCTATGGCGGAAATTTTTATGCCATTGTGGAACCGCAGCAGCACTACCGCGATCTCTCGGACCTGAGCGCTGCAAAAATTCTTCAGCTCAGCCCGCTGCTGCGCGCGCGGCTTAATGAACGTTACGAGTTCATCCACCCGGAAGACGGTCGTATCAACGGCCTCAGGCATATCATGTGGGCCGGCAAACCGCTGAAGCCCGATTCGACTGCGCGCAATGCGGTGTTTTATGGCGACCAGGCCATCGATCGTTCTCCCTGCGGCACCGGCACATCGGCGCGCATGGCCCAGCTGGCGGCCAGGGGAGAATTGCGACCTGGTGATCATTTTGTGCATGAGAGTTATATTGGCAGTCAGTTTACCGGTCGCATCGAAGCAGCAAGCCAGGTTGGATCCTTCGCCGCCATCATTCCGAGCATAGAAGGTTGGGCCCGGGTTTACGGCCACAACACCATCATAGTGGACCCGGCGGACGACCCCTATTGGCAGGGCTTTCAGGTCACCTGATGTGGTTGCTATGCAAGGCACGTACTGAACCGGCAGCAACAGACGCCGGTGATTTGGTCGCGGCATGCTGCATTTGATTTTTTCGAGGAGAATAAAAACGATGTTGATGGCCTGTTCACGCACGGTGATTTTTTCAGCGCTGATAGCACTTTTCACGCATCCGGTATCTCTTATGGCGTCTGCGGATGGAGACCATTTCAAGCAGATTTATGAAAACGAATGGGCCTTCCGGCTCAAAGAATTCCCGTTACTGGCTACAGCCACCGGAGTGGATGACTACGACGCTGAATTGAGCCACGTGAGCGAGCGGGATCAGCTGCGACGATACACCTACTGGGAAGACATCCGTCAGCAACTGGAAGAGATTTCCTGCGCACGGCTGGGTCACGAGGAATGCATCAATTATCGCCTTTTTACCAAGCAGATCGATGACTTTCTGGCCGCTTACCAGACCAAGTCCTACCTCATTCCGTTCACCAGTGACGAGGGTTTCTACACGGATTGGGGCCGCTTGCCGGCAGAAACCGATTTCAGCCGTCCACAGGGCTACCGTAACTACCTGGCGCGCCTGCACCAGATGGGCGTGGTGATGGATGAGTACATTGCTCTGATGCGTACTGGCCTGGAACTGGGATTTACCCAGCCGCAGGTGATTCTGACGGGGCGTGATGAACCCATCAAGGCGCAATTGGTCGACCGCGTCGACAGCAGTCCTTTCTTCGCACCGTTTCTGACCCTGCCAGATTCAATGAGCGAAGAAGAGCGGGTTGAGGTGATTTTGGCTGCGCAACAGGTGATTTCTGACGACGTGATACCTGCTTACCAACGTCTGTTGGCCTTTTTTCACGATGAGTACATACCCGGTGCACGTACCAGCCTGGGCGCCTATGACTTGCCGGGAGGACAAGCCTTCTACCAGGCGCAGGTGCGGCGCTACGCCACGGTTGATCTGAGCCCGCAGGAAATCCATGACATCGGTCTCAAAGAGGTAGCGCGGATTCGCTCTGAGATGGATGCCATCATCAAGGAAGTCGGTTTCAAAGGAGACTTTGCCGCATTCCTGGAATTCCTCCGCACCGATCCGCAGTTTTATGCCAAAACGCCGAAAGAATTGCTGGCAATCGCTTCCTACTATGCAAAAAAGATCGATGGCCGTCTGCCGATGCTGTTCGGTCACCTGCCCAGACAACCATATGGCGTCGCCCCGGTTCCGCAGGAACTGGCGCCGTTCTACACCAGCGGCCGCTATTTTCCCGCTCCGCTGGAGGCACACCGGGGAGGCTACTACTGGGTGAATACCTATGATCTGCAAAGCCGCACCTTGTACACCATTCCCGCATTGACCCTGCATGAAGCTGCTCCCGGGCATCACACGCAAGGGGCACTGGCGCTGGAACTGCAAGACCAGCCTGCCTTCCGCCGCAATGACTACATCTCGGCTTTCGGTGAGGGCTGGGGTCTGTATGCGGAAAAGCTCGGCGTCGAAATGGATATATATGAAACGCCGTATGAAAATTTTGGGCGGTTGACTTATGAAATGTGGCGGGCCTGTCGCCTGGTAATCGATACCGGTATCCACACCATGGGCTGGTCCCGCGAGCAGGCGCAGAATTACCTGTCCTCCAATACCGCGCTGTCCCTGCACGAGGTCACTACCGAGATCGACCGCTACATTTCCTGGCCGGCCCAGGCGCTCAGCTACAAGCTTGGCGAATACACGTTCTGGCAGTTACGCAAGGAAGCGCAACAAGCACTGGGCGAAGGTTTTGACGTGCGTGCATTTCATGATTTTGTCTTGGGATTGGGGTCTGTCACATTGGAAATACTGCAGGACGAAGTACGCAACTGGATCAAGGCGCAACTCAGTGAGAATCCACAAGGCGCATGACAGGATACCGGGGGTACAATCCATTACTTCACACACTCGCAGAATGGCGCCATGACGATCACAAAAAACAAGGTTGTTTCGATTCATTACACGTTGACCAATTCGAGCGGGGAAGTGATGGAATCTTCCCGCGACCGGGAACCGATGAATTACCTGCATGGTTCCAGAAACATTATTGCTGGTCTGGAAAAGGCACTGGAAGGTAAGGCTGCTGGCGACATCTTGCAGGTTACGGTCGAGCCCGCTGAAGCATATGGGGAAAGGAAACCGGTCAATTTACAGCGTGTATCGGCCAAGCATTTTGGCAACCCAAAGAGCCTGAAACCTGGTCAGGTCGTCGGCTTGAAGACCCGCCACGGGCCGGTTCAGGTCACCGTTGTTAAAGTGGGCCGGTTCAATATCGACGTAGATGCCAACCATCCCCTGGCCGGGCAGGCGCTGACATTCGATGTGGAGGTGATGGCTGTCAGGGACGCAACGGAGGAAGAGCGGGTGCATGGCCACGTGCACGGTCCGGGTGGCGCGCAGCACTAGCCCGCATCGGGAACCAGTCGGCCTCGGTGCCGGTCGCTGGCAAGTTCGGGCCGGTGCGGCGGGGCAGCTTCTTATATCACTCGTGGTTGTGGCCGGCGAGTTTTCTCAGTTTTTCAAGGTCGCGGATCCTGACCTGTTTGCGGGCTACCCGCAACACTCCGGCTTTCTGGAAACGCGCCAGTACGCGACTGACAGTCTCGGTGGCCAGCCTGAGATAACTGGCGATATCCCGCCGGGACATCGCCAGGATAAATTCGCTATCGGAATAGCCGCGGCGGGAAAAGCGCTCGGAAAGTGACACAAGGAAAAGGGAAATTCGCTCATCCGCGCTGAGATCACCGGCGCTGGACTCAAGCTCGCTGATACGCAGGCTCATGATGCGGAACAGTTCGGATTGCAGTTCCGGCATATGGCGGGCCATGGTCGAAATTGATTCAAATGTCAGACCACATACCGCACTGGTGTCGAGTGCAACGACATTCGCGGTGTGCCTGCCGGCGTGGATGGCATCCAGACCAATGACTTCACCTGGCAAATGGAAGCCAAGTACCTGCTCCTGGCCTTCATGGTCGATAACGTAGCTTTTGAAGCAACCGGTGCGCACGGTAGCCACGGATTGGAACTCATCGCCAGCCCGGAACAGGTGCTCGCCCGGCTGAATCGGTCGTGAACGGTGCACAACCTGTTCAAATCGTTGAGTTTCTTCCGCAGATAGTACCCGCGGCAGGCACAGGTCACCCAGGGTACAGCGGCTACATGCTACCTGAACACGGCCCGGATGACGGTAGAAATCGTAAACATTATCAGCCCTTTGTGCATTTTCCATGAGTCACTCTCCATTAATGCTCCATGCGTGCACTATATATAGCATAGAAGGGCGGCCACATGCGTATTTCTACGTATGTGGGCAATTAATGGAATTTTCTGGACCTTGCCCTGCTTGCCTGGAAATCGCTGCCCCTCCGGGGCTCGCCAGGCTTGATTTGTCTTTGAAAGCTCTGAATAACGCATCCATGCATTATCAGAGCACGCCAAACAAAAAATGTGATTTTTGTTTGGCTTCATTTTCAATGAGTTGTACTCATTGAAAATGGCGGCACATCCCTGTACCACGAAAACTCTGAATTAATCAGAGTTTCCCTCTGCTTAAATGACGCGTGAGAAACGGGGTTGCATTGTTACGGTCTGCAAATACTCATCGAAAACCATGGCGACGGCGCGCAACAATAATCTGCCTTCGGATGTTACGTTGAAGCCCTCTTCATTGAGCTCAAGCAGGCCGTCTTTAGCCAGGTTTTCCAGTTGATGAATCTCGGGCGCAAAGTGCTCGCCAAAGTCCAGATCGAAACGACGTTCAAAAACGCCAAACTCGACACGCCCGTGGCACATGATGGATTCTATGATGGCGCGCCGCAGACAGTCCTCGGCGTTCAGGCTGATGCCGCGCCAGATGGGTAACACACCCTTGGCGACAGCAGCGCTCCAGTGTGGAATCTCTTTCAGGTTCTGTGCGTAACAGTCACCAATTTTACCAATGGCGCTGACCCCTAGACCGATCAGGTCACACTCTGCTCGTGTTGAATAGCCCTGAAAGTTTCTGTGCAGATGACCCTGGCGTTGCGCGCTGCTCAACTCATCATCGGGAAGGGCAAAATGATCCATGCCGATGTAGATGTATCCGGCTTCGGTCAGCATCTGAATGGTGAGTTCCATCAGCTTGAGTTTGGTCTGCGGCGTAGGAATATCCGCTTCATTGATCATGCGTTGGGAACGAAAAACATGCGGCATGTGGGCATAGTTGTATACCGCCAGACGGTCCGGCCGCGCAAGAATGACGGTTTCAAGGGTCTTGCTGAAACTCTGGGTTGTCTGCAAGGGCAAGCCATAGATCAGATCGATGGACACAGATTGGAAGCCCAGCGCCCTGGATGCAGAAACCATTTCCAGGGTTGCTTCCGGGTCCTGGATTCGATTGACCGCCTTTTGCACTTCCGGGTTGATGTCCTGAACTCCCAGGCTGATCCGGTTGAATCCAAGATCGGCCAGGCGGGCAAGGCGTTCCCGATCCACGGTCCTGGGGTCCACCTCAATGGAAAATTCACGGTCTTTGCCGGCGCTGAAGCGGAACGCATGCCCCAGATGGATCATCAACTGTTCCAGTTGGGTATCGTTAAAGAAGGTGGGTGTGCCGCCGCCAAAATGCAGTTGGGTCACTTTGCGGTCGCGATCGAACAGGCTGCCGCGCATCTGGATTTCGCGGGCAAGCAGGTCCAGGTAGGCCACGCCCTGCTCTTCGTGCCGGGTGACTTTCTTGGTGCAGCCACAGTAGTAACAAAGCGAACGACAGAAAGGCAGGTGCACGTATAGTGAAAGAGGAGAGGGAATCAGTTCATCATTGCTTTCTGTCACATAGCGACGGTAATACTCTGCATCGAACCCTTCATGGAATTGCAGCGCAGTCGGGTAGGAAGTGTACCTGGGACCGGCGATATCGTATCGCTGAACCAATTCTGGATTAAAACGGACTCGTTGATTCATGTTCTCGCCAATTTGTATTCAGATCAGTGTTTGCAGACTACTGGAAGATGCCCGATTCGATATTGACCGGTGTCAATTCAAGCCCAAGCCTGATTAATTGTGCGCCGGGAACATTCCAGAGGAAAGCCTTGCAAGGCGAATCTGCTGTTGCCCATGCTCAGTCAAGCCAGGATTCGTCGCAGTTGATCCAGATCATTTACTTGCTTACAGCAAAGTTCCAGAATGCATCCATCGGCAGACCTGAACAGCGGTTGTAGTCGATATGACACGATTGAGGAAAGACTCTCCAAGTCTCAATATTTTGGCCAAGCTTATGCTTGGCCTATTTTTTTGTCCGGACCATTTCCGTTATGTCCACTTCGACCCGATTCGCAGCTGGCTTGAGGAGGTAACTCAGTTACCGGTATAAATACAGCCGGCGTTGCAGGTTTCCTGCACGACAATTTTGCAGAGTCCGGGAAGACGGTCTTGCAAGCGCTGCCAGATCCATCGCGACAGGTTTTCGCTGGTGGGATTTTCCAAACCTTCAATCTCGTTCAGATATTGATGGTCCAGTTGATCAAACAAAGGCTGAAACGCCCAACGAAGATCGGCAAAATCCATCACCCAGCCTGTAAGTTCGCCAACCTCCCCTCTGACATGGACTTCGATGCGGAATGAATGGCCGTGAATTCGCCCGCACTTGTGTCCTTCAGGAACATGGGGAAGGCGATGTGCGGCCTCGATTTGAAATACGCGAAAAACATCCATGGGCGGATTGTGCCGCCCGCAGAGAAGTAGCGCAACGACCGGTCGTGATCAGGCCATGAAGCTGGTCGTTGCTAGCGGCCGGAACGGAATCCGTTCTTTTCGTGCGAACCGTCGCAAAAAGGCTTATTGGCCGAGTGTCCACAGCGGCACAGGGAACCGCGTTGCTTGACGCATTCCTGCCCGAGATTGTTGTGCATGCGCAAACGGCCTTTGAAGGTAATAGGTCCGTCCTTGATAATGGAGAACGTGATCTTGCTCGGTCGCTCTGTATGCTGTGCATCAGAGGCTTCCTGAATTCTTCCGGAGTTCAGGAACTCCATTTCCACATGACGCTCATCACAGATGGGTTTGCTGTTGGAGGCGCCACAGCGGCACAAACTGAGATGATTGGCATAGGTTACGCTGCCATCCTCCTTGACCAGAGTAATGTTTCCGGTCAGGTTGATCGGGCCGGCACGGGAAATAAGGGCCTCATTGGGGATTTCCAGCAAGCGCGGCGCAACATGATGCTTCTGCCGTTCCGCGAACCAGCGATCGAGTGCCTTGGCTGAAGTGGTCCGGCTTTCCTGTTGGTGCACTACCTGCGGCTGAGCGGAATCTTCCATGTACGCGACAAACGTACTATTGGCTCCGGTTTTCTTTGAATCCGCACTGGTAGCCGAGGAATCTTGATCTAATCCTCGCGTTGCTTTGGCAGTGGCTTTGGCGGTGTCATCCATATTTATCCCTCCAGGAAATCCGTTTCCTCATAATACTGTAACACCATATTATGCCAACCGCGAGAATTAATTTACGCCAACAATGTCGGCGGCGTAGTTCATGGCAGTTGGCGGGCTGTTAAATATTTCTATAGATATTCATATACTTGACAGTCATTACTCTTGATTACCCCGGTTGCGGTTTGTGCTGATCAGGTTTTGGTTTGGTCTGAAGCTTGTGTTCCCTCAGCCATCAATTTCTGCAGGTCCGCCAGTACTTGCCCGGTGTGGCTTTCGGGATCGACCTCGTCGTAATGCTTGACGACAATTCCATTCGGGTCTATCAGAAACGATTGGCGGCTGGCTATCTGCATCGATTTGTAGTCATGAAGCACACCGTAGGCATCTGAGGTTTGACCCCCAATATCGGCAAGAATTGTGAAAGGCAGTTTGTACTTGGTGGAAAATTCCTTGTGGGAATCGACATCATCCACGCTGATACCTACCACTTCAGCGCCTATTGCTTTGAATGCGTAGATGTTATCTCTGAAGCTGCAGGCTTCGGTGGTACAACCCGGCGTATCATCCTTGGGGTAGAAGTACACAGCCAGCCACTTTCCCCGGTAGTCTGCCAGATCATGCCATTCACCATTCTGGTCCTGCAGCTTGAAGCCGGGGGCGGTGCTGCCAACCGGGGGAGGATCGCCGGCACAAACGAGCAGGCTTGTGGTGATCAGTATGACGCCAAGCAAATATCGAATCATGAGCTCTGTCCTCGTTCCGTTACGGTTTTATTGTACCTGGGGTAAGTATCCTGGCGTAATTGTACTTCTTCATCACTCCTTATATCAGAGTGGACGGAGATTGTCAGGAGCCGCTAAAAATCAGCCTGGGCTTGTTGTACAGGTTGGCAGCGACGGCGGCCAGTGCCAGGCCAATGACCAGCGTACTGCCGATGGACAAGGCATACCAGGCTGCAGAAACAGTTTCATCACGCACGATCTCACCGATCAACAGGTTCTGCGAAAACAGCGGGATGGACATCATCCAGGTATCCGGCCTGATCGGGTTGGACATGAAAATGATGCTGGGAATCAAGGGAAACATGACGACCAGGCCCATATAGGACTGCGCTTCACGATAACTTTTGGCAAAGGAGGCCAGCAGGGTCAGCAGGCTGGCCGCCAGGATAGCCACGGGCGCGATCACCAACAGGATCAGGGCCATGGCGGAGATGGTAATGCTCAGGTCTACACCGAAGGTGCCAATCGGCAGCAACGGCAACACCAGCTTGAAAGAAAGCAGCGTTAATGCCAGTGAAGCCATGGCGAACAGCATGGTGGTAATCAACTTGCCGCTCATGATTTGCCAGCGCGGTACCGGATTGATCAACAGGGGTTCGAGACTTTTCCTTTCCTTTTCACCGGCGGTGGTATCCATCGCCAGGTGCATGCCGCCAGTGAAGGCGGTAATCATCAAGACATACGGCAGGAAAATCATCGCCAGGATGGCGCGGCTTTTCGCCGTGGACAAATCAACATCACGAATCATGATGGGCGAGGCTGCTTGCGGCGCCCCGGAGGGTGCCCGCGAAGATCCGCGAGGAACTCGCCGAAGTGGAAGCCGCCATGGCAACCGGCGTCAGGGCGGATATCACCGAGGAAATCGGCGATCTGCTGTTCGCCTGTGTCAATCTCGCACGTCACCTCGGCATTGACGGCGAGGCCGCGTTACGCGGCGCCAATCGCAAGTTCGAACGCCGTTTCGAGCAGATGATGGCGCGCATGGACGGCGACGCCGATGCATTTCGCGCCCTTGGCGCAGACGCGAAAGAGGCGCTGTGGCAAGCGGTGAAGCTGGCCGAACGCGACCCGCCGGAAAGCGCGGCGAAAAACTGAAAGCGCGCGCGGCACGTGCATGGCCCCGGTGTTGAGGCAGTTCGGGAATCTGTGTAAGGTGCCCGCTTTCTCGCGTTGCGCAACCGTGCGTGGCGCCGGAGCCGAGGAGATACCTATGCGAATTATCCTGTTGGGACCACCGGGCGCAGGGAAAGGAACCCAGGCAGAATTCATCTCCCGCAGCTACGGTGTGCCACAGATTTCCACTGGCGACATGCTGCGCGCCGCCGTAAAAGCCGGCAGCCCGCTGGGTCTTAAAGCGAAGGACATCATGGCCGCGGGCGGCCTGGTTCCGGACACCCTCATCATCGATCTGGTGAAAGAGCGCATCGCCGCACCGGACTGTCGGGAAGGGTTTTTGTTCGATGGCTTCCCGCGCACCATTCCCCAGGCGCAAGCCGTGGCGGATGCCGGCATCGTGATTGATCGTGTGGTTCA
>CAVPUV010000057.1:0-137293 GCA_963708905.1 uncultured Gammaproteobacteria bacterium
ATTATGTTCCCTACGATCTCAACGAACGCATTCGCGAGCGGCTCACGAACGTCGCGCGAGAGCCGACGATGCTCGTCTACGGTCGGGAAGCCGTCGCGCGCAACGCCTTCGAGCTGATTTGCGCGGCGCTTGTCATTTGGCAACAGCGCGTCCCATTCTGGGCGGCCGCCGGAGATCGTCCGCGAGGATTTTCCAGACTCGCTGATTTGCGGACAACGTGACCGTTGGCGGCAAGGCCCGGCTCGATGACTACGCCGACCATCTCAGTCGCGCGCTCGTCGGCGTTTCGCTGATGATCTCTCCCACCCGAGCATTCTGCTGCTCGAAATGGCGGAAGCCGGGGTTGCGACAATCACCAATGCTTTCGCCGGGAAGGATTTGCGCCGCCGGTTCGACAACATCGTTTCGCCTGCGCGTCTCGATCCCGCATCACTAGCGGATCTAATCGAGGACACTGTCGAGAGAATGGAGCCTTTCGTCGGCGCCATCGCTCCGCGCCAGCGTCACTCGGCGCCGCCGGCCGATGCGAGGCGTCGCTTCGATCCCAAAATCGTCGCCGCTGAGCTGCGCCGCGCCGCGGCTTCGCCGCTCTATGCGACCGGCGAGTACTCCGCTCCGTCTCGGCGAGCACCTGCGAGATATATTGACCATAGCCGCTTTTGGAGAGTTTTAACGAGGCGGCGAGCGCCTGCGCAGCGTCGATCCATCCGGCCCGAAAGGCGATCTCTTCGAGGCAGGCGACGCGCTGTCCCTGCCGCTGCTCGATGGTGCGCACATATTCGCTCGCTTCAATCAGCGCCTCGGGCGTGCCCGTGTCGATCATCACGTATCCCTATGAATGGACCTTCGGCATGCTGCGCGATGCAGCCTTGCTGCAGCTTGACTTGCTGGAGGCGGCCATGGCGGAGGATATGTCTCTCAAGGATGCCACGCCGTATAACATCCAGTTCGTCGGCGGCCAGCCGGTATTTATTGATATCGCTTCTTTTATCCCACTTGAAAGTGGCGCGACCTGGGCTGGCTACCGCCAGTTCTGTGAGATGTTCCTGTTCCCGCTGATGTTGCAAGCCTACAAAGGCATACATTTTCAGCCGTTCATGCGCGCTGCCATCGACGGGGTCGACGTGCAGACTGCGGCGCGCCTGTTCAGTTTGCGCGATCGCTTCCGCCCGGGGGTATTCAGCCATGTATGGTTGCAATCCAGATTCGACCGCCGCTATGGCGGCACGCAGCAAAACGTGCGCTCCAGCATCAAATCAGCAGGCTTCAACCGGGAAATGATCCTGGCCAATGTCCGCCGCATCAGAAAACTGGTCACCGGGATGAAATGGCAAGGCGATGGGTCGGAATGGGCCGCTTATGCGGAATTCCATAATTACAGTGCCGGCGACCACGAACTTAAGGAGTCTTTCATCGCAGACTGTGCAGCCGAAAGCCAACCACGAGTGGCTTGGGACATCGGCTGCAACACCGGCCAGTTTGCAAAAATCGCTGCGTCGCACGCCGGGCTGGTCGTGGCCATGGACTTGGATCATTTCGCGGTCGAACGCCTGTACCGTGAACTGAAAGCCGCCGGTGGCGGCAATATTCTGCCGTTGGTGCAGAATGTCGCCGACCCATCACCCAACTGGGGCTGGCAAAACCGCGAACGCAGCGAACTGAAAATCCGCGCCGCCCCCGACCTTGTGCTCTGCCTGGCACTGCTCCACCATGTCGTCATCACGGCCAATATACCGCTGGAAGAATTCATTGCCTGGCTGGCCGGCTTGACGTCTAACCTGGTCATCGAATATGTCTCGCGCGACGATGACAAGGTGAAAACTTTGCTGCGAAACAAGGCTGACAATTATGCTGATTACAGCCGGGAGGGGCTCGGGCATGCACTACAGCAGTATTTCACTATTGAGCGACAGCTGACTCTTGGCGAGGGGCGACGCCATCTTTACTGGTGCCGCCGGTCGCTTCAAACTGATTGAATTTGTCCGTCCGGTCCACGACGCGGATCGATTGCAACAAAGCCGCGGCGCTCCAGTCGGCCCGTTCCGGCGGCCGATAGGTTCGATCGAAAAGAATGCTGAAGAAATTATTGCCCTCGACCAAGCTGGCGGAATCCAATGGCACGTCGATGGTTTGCCAGTAGTCTTTACCCTGTTGCACATGATGATTCTGCCCTGAAGGTATTCCATTGACGGCAAGGGTGAAGTCCTGGTGGTCTATCCAGCCGGGGAGATTCAGCGTGAGTTGCAACGCGCGCGGGTTCGCAGACGCCGGCAAATTGAGCAAGAACGCCAGCTGCCGCCCGATAATCCATGCTGCCTCGCTGTCTGCTTGCTGGGGATCCAGAACGGCTCCCAGCATGAAACCGTACGCCGTGTTGTAGTTGACCCGTTCATAGGCCTTTGGGACTGGCGCAAAGGGTTGTATGCCGGTCAAGCGCCACTCGCTGCCGTCATTGACCGGCCCATCCACGCGGTAGCGGACATAGGGAATGGGGTTGCCAGTCCAGAGTTCTGGAATCGAAAAGGGTGTGAAATAACGTTCGCGTCTCTCGACACCGGTGAAAGCGGACACATCGGGTTGATCGCTGGCAAGCCCGGCCAGTGACAGTGCGGTGGGCGCGACATCGATCAGGCTGGTCGGCGTGGTACTGAACACCAGCGCGGCACGGTCATTTTTTCTTTTGATAAGCAAGGTGGGACGCCCGGATCCCAGCATGCCGGGATACAGTCCGCCGTTCAGTGGCGGCGCCACGAGATCATCGGGAGCGATATTATGGCCGTGATCACTGGAAATGATGATGGCCGTTTGATCGTATATTCCGTGCTCTTGCAGGTGCTCGAGCAATTGGGCGATTTCATTGAGGATGCAGTATGTCTGGGCTGTGTAACTCTCCCGGTCTTTGCGCGTCTCACGCAGATAGCCACAGTCCCTATCCCAATGTGGTGGGATATGCCCGCCGATAAAGTGATACCACTTGTACACGGGGCGATCATCGACAATGGTCATGCGCTCCACCCATTCACGCAGCACCGGGTCCGGCCACGGCGAGGAGCCATCCATGGTGGTGTCGGAAAGAAACCAGTGGCCATCATCATGGATTTTTTCCTTCAGGAACATCGGCACCAGCCGGAACAGGGACAGGTCGGCCAGCAGGCGAAAGGAATAAACCACATCGTCGGTGTGGTGGCGGAAATAACCCCGCGCTTTCATATCGTTGAATGGCCGCGGGTGGCATGAGGAAACGTATTCGGGGCAGACATAACTGCCAATGGGTACATAATCCAGTTGATACCCCTGGTCGAACAGGGCCTTCTGATAGGACTTGTCGGCTATTTCATTTTTCACCCGGGTGGCATCATGGCCTTTTTCCAGCTCAAACGGCTGGCCGGTCAGTATGGTGTACAGGGCAGGCGCCGTGGACTGGTAAAGGCCCAGGTGATTGGTGTACAGCGTGAACCCCTCAAACCGTGCCGCCAGTTTTGGATTTTTTTCCAGGGCTTCGCGCACGACGTCGCCCTGTAAGCCATCAGGCAACAGGTGAATCAGATTACCGATGCTGGAAAATGCGAACACCGACGGATCGATGTCACGGGTGTCGTCTTGTTCACCCGAGCCGGTAGGCGGTGAAACCAGCAGCGGCAATAACAAAAACAGGAAGGAGACCAGCGGCAACAACGGCAGCCACAGCGGCACTTTCCTCAACCGCAACAGCAGGTAAAGCAATAGCGCCAACAGCAGCAGATAAGTCAGCCACTCGGCATAAAACAGCCAACCGTAGGAACGGAACAGCGCTTGTTCGCCGTTGAATGCCCCGTAATAAAACTGATCGTTGACCACGTTACCCTGGATGGCCGACAGCAGCGCCATGGCCAGCAGAATACGGCTCAAGCCCCACTGCAGCCTTGAACCGGCGAGTGATCCGAGCAGGTAACTCAGGGTGGTGAGAAGCGCACAGGCAGCCGCCAAAATGCCGACGATCCTATTCAAGGACAGCACCAGGTCGCCAAGATTGTGCGCCGCCACAAAGACCGGCGTGGCGACCACCACGCCGAACCAGAAGGCAAATTGACAGAGCAGATCAGACAGGGAAAAGCTGCGCAAGAACCGTCTTTGGGTTATGGAGTTGCGCCGAATTCATTGTGTAGCCAGCAGGCTGCGAACGATTCTGGGCATTATCGGCTCCATGGATATTCGTGCTTTATAGCGGGGAAACCGGTGATTTCATTTATGCTTTTGGCGCCAAATTATGCCACAGACTCACGGTTGGCACGGGCGCCATCAGTAAAAGTGTCGGTATGCACGGGATTGAATCACCATGCTGGTGAGGAAACCGCCCAGCATGCCGGCAACGGCGCCGCACAGGTATCACCCAGGACTGCACTTGCGCCGCCCGGACCACTATACTGGTGTCCCGGGAAGATTTGAAACAGGCACGGGTGATGACGCAAAGCACAGAAAGTAATGTCCGGCCCATCGCCGGGCGCGAGCCGGAGCGAAATCCGGGGATGGCGTTCAATCCCGATCTGTTCGGGCGTATCCGCATCAATCGCAGCGCGGTGGAGCGACGGGCCGCCACCATCGGTAAACGCCGTTCCATCAAAAAAGACTACCAGGCCGCCTGGCTGCTCAAGGCTATTACCTGCATCGATCTGACGACGCTGGCCGGGGACGATACGCCGGGCAAGGTGCGGCGCCTGTGCCAGAAAGCCATGCGTCCGGTGCGGCGGGACATCCTCGAAGGCCTGGGTGTGGCCGATCTGGGTATCAGGGTCGCGGCGGTTTGTGTCTATCACAACCTGATTGCAACGGCCGTGGCGGAACTGCGGGGTAGTGGCATTCCGGTGGCGGCGGTTTCAACCGGATTCCCGGCCGGTCAGATACCGCTGAGCCTGAAACTGGCGCAAGTGCGGGAATCGGTAAAAGCCGGGGCCGCGGAAATCGACATTGTCATCAGCCGCTCCAGGGTGCTTACCGGTGACTGGCAAGGCTTGTACCAGGAAGTGCGGGCCTTTCGCGAGGCCTGCGGCGAGGCACATTTGAAAACCATCCTCGCCACCGGTGAACTGGCCACCCTGAGCAACGTGGCCAAGACCAGCTGGGTGTGCATGATGGCCGGGGCCGATTTCATCAAAACCAGCACCGGCAAGGAAGCGGTCAATGCCACCTTGCCCTGCAGTCTGGTGATGGTGCGGGCCATCCGCGATTACCATGAAATGACCGGACATCTGATCGGTTACAAGCCGGCGGGCGGCATCAGTAAGGCCAAGGAGGCTTTGGAGTACCTGATTTTAATAAAAGAAGAACTGGGTAATCAGTGGCTTACACCACATTTATTCCGTTTTGGTGCAAGTAGCCTGCTGGCTGACATCGAACGCCAGCTGGAACATCACCTTACCGGCAGCTATTCGGCTCAGTTCAGGCATCCGCTCAGCTAGAACCCCCAGGTATTTGAACCTGCAGAAGGAATCCAAGCATGTCAGTACGGGAAATACTCACCACCATGGATTACGGGCCGGCGCCGGAAAGCCCGGATGAGGCGCGCCTGTGGTTGCGCCGGCACCAGGAAACGCTGCATCACTTCATCGCCGGTGAGTGGTCGGCGCCAGATTCGGGTGAGTATTTTGCCACCCGCAACCCCGCCACCGGCGAGGTGCTGGCCGAGGTAGCGGATGGCAACGCGGCAGATGTAGACCGGGCGGTTATGGCCGCTGCGGATGCGCTGGAGGCTTGGGTGGCTCTGGGCGGACACGGCCGTGCGCGTTACCTCTACGCCATGGCGCGACATGTGCAGAAGAACAGCCGCCTGTTCGCGGTGCTGGAAAGCCTGGATAACGGCAAGCCGATCCGCGAGTCACGTGACATCGATATTCCCCTGGTGGCCCGGCATTTTTACTACCATGCCGGCTGGGCCCAGGTCATGGCAAACGAATTTCCCGGCTACCGCCAGATCGGTGTGGTCGGGCAAATCATCCCGTGGAATTTCCCCCTGCTCATGCTGGCCTGGAAAGTGGCGCCGGCGCTGGCCATGGGCAATACCGTGGTGCTCAAACCCGCGGAATTCACTTCATCCACCGCGGTGCTGTTCGCCGAAATGTGCTGTGACATTGGTTTGCCGCCTGGCGTATTCAACCTCGTGCTCGGTGACCACAAGGCGGGCCAGGCACTGACCGTGCATCCCGCTGTAGGCAAGCTGGCATTCACCGGGTCCACTGAAGTCGGACGCATCCTGCGCAAGGCCACCGCCGGCACGGGCAAAAAACTGACGCTGGAACTCGGCGGCAAGTCGCCATTCGTGGTATTCGAGGATGCGGATCTGGACAGCGTGGTCGAAGGCCTGGTCGACGCCATCTGGTTCAACCAGGGCCAGGTGTGTTGTGCCGGTTCGCGTTTACTGGTGCAGGAATCCGTCGCCGATCGCCTGCATGAAAAAATAAAAAAACGCATGGCCAAACTGGTGCTGGGTGACTCGCTGGATAAAAGTATCGATATGGGCGCCCTGATCGATGCCAGCCAGGTGGACCGTGTCAGCAAGCTGGTGGAACTGGGCGTGGAAGAAGGCGCCGGCAAATGGCAGCCACAATGCGAATTGCCCAAAAAAGGCTGCTATTACCCGCCGACCTTGCTGACCGATGTACAGCCCTCTGCCACGCTGGCACAGGAAGAGATCTTCGGGCCGGTACTGGTTTCCATGTCCTTTCGCACTCCGGCCGAGGCGGTCCTGCTGGCCAACAACAGCCGCTATGGCCTGGCGGCCAGCGTGTGGACGGAAAACATCAACCTCGCCCTGGATGTGGCGCCGCAGATCAAGGCAGGATCGGTGTGGGTAAACTGCACCAACATGTTCGATGCCGCCGCGGGTTTTGGCGGCTACCGCGAGTCGGGTTTCGGCCGCGAAGGCGGGCGGGAAGGCATTTACGAGTATCTCAAGCCGCTGTGGGAAGACCGCCTCAGCGCCGAGCCGGTGCAGCAATTGCCACGTTTCGTTCCAGCGGAGTTTGTCGGCCGGGAAGCGCTAGCACACATCGACCGCACGCCCAAGTTGTATATCGGCGGCAAACAGGTCAGACCGGATGGTGGCTACAGCAGCGCCGCGATGGATGCCCAGGGCCGTGTGATCGCGGAAATCCCCACCGGCAATCGCAAGGACATCCGCAACGCGGTGGAAGCGGCGCGTGCCGCCAGCGGCTGGAGTGGAACCACCGCGCATAACCGCGCCCAGGTCCTGTACTACATTGCGGAAAACCTGAGCGCGCGCGGCGAGGAGTTCATCCGCCGCATCATACAATTGAGCGGGAAAAATGCAGCAGCAGCGCAGTCCGAACTGGATTTGTGCATCGATCGCATTTACACCTATGCGGCCATGTCGGATAAATACGATAGCCAGGTGCATGCCACGCCCTGGCGCAATGTCACGCTGGCGATGAAGGAAGCATTGGGTGTGATCGGCATCATTGCGCCGGAAGAGGCCGGTCTGCTGGGTTTCGTTTCCACCGTGATGCCGGCCATTGCCATCGGCAATGCGGTGGTGGTCGTGCCCTCACAGCATTACGCCTTGCTGGCCACCGATTTCTACCAGGTGCTGGACACTTCCGACCTGCCCGGGGGGGTGGTGAATATTGTCACCGGCAACCAGGACGTATTGGCCGAAGTATTGGCCCGGCATTACGACATCGAGGGTTTGTGGTACTGGGGCACGGCCGCAGGCAGCCGCCTGGTGGAGGAACATGCGGCCGCGACGATGAAACGCACCTGGGTCAACTATGGCAAATTCCACGATTGGGAAAGCACGGAACAAGGGCAGGGTGAAGTGTTTTTGCGCAAGGCCACGGAGATCAAGAATATCTGGATACCGTATGGGGAGTAATCTCGGTCTCCAAATGTCCTGCTGAATCCTCCTCGATGGATGCAATAAGAGAAAGCCCGCGCGGCTGCGCGGGCTTTTTCAGGTTTGAGCGTTTGCCCCTGGCGCCGCAGGCGGCGCCAGGGGCGCGTGCTTATTGCGTATCGATGTCGATGATGGTACGGGCGATCTCGCCGCCGCCATCGTTGTGCTGCACGACACCGAGGTGACGCGTCCCGGCGGTAAGGCCGGTGTAATCGACCGTGACGGTTTCGCTGGCCCCGGCCACGGCTGACGCCGGCGCGGCTGAGATTACCGCGTTGGCGTTGTCACCGAAGACCGGCTGCACCCAGGCGGTGTAAGCTATGGTGCCTGTCGGCGAGGAGAAGTAGTCGATCACGACAACGTAACCACCGGCCGGGGGATTGACCACATCGACCACCTCTTCGGAAGTTGCGCCGCCGCTGGACCCTAACGACACCAGCGGGTTGACGCCCGCGCAACCGTCGTCGGCGTAAAACAGCCGCAGATCCAGATCGGCCCCGAGCGGGGTGGTATCCGCATCGAAGGTCGCAAAACGGAAATGCGTATGCGCCGGCAGGTCGAAGCAGAACGCATCGAGCGGTTCGCTGGTGCCAACGCTGTCAACGATGCCCAGGCTTTCTTCGATGCCGCTCAGGACTGGTGTGTAAGCGCCGGTGTAGCCGAAGGTGACCGGAATATCCACCGAGCCGTCGGTGCCGCTGCCATCCACCTCTTCATCCACATCAATCAGCACCGGCAGGATCGCGATCGGGCTGCGCGCCGGCGTCTGTCCGGAATCATTGTTCCAGGTCAGCGCGCCGAAGGTCCATTCACCCGGCACCAGGGCGCCGTTGGCGGTGAATTCAACCGTGAAAGTCTGCGTCTCGCCCTCGTTCAGCGTGAACACGCTTGGATCGACCACCACGTCAATGCCTGGAGGTGCTTCGACCGAAGCGGTGAACTCGGTGCCGTCGGGCGACACGCTGGTCACCGTGCGGGTCACGGTCTGACCGCCGATGAAAGCGCCGATGCCGATCGAGGCCAGGTTCAGGTCACTGCCGTCGGTCGGGAAACCTAACCCTGTGACGAAGGCGCAGGATGCGTCGTTGAAGATCTGAACATTGTTCTCGCACGTGAACGCCACATAATCAAACAATCCGGCGTCGTACACCAGGCCCGGCGTGAACGCACCGGCCGGCACAATCGCGCCGGCACCGATATCGAAGGGATCGGCATCTTCATCGCCAAAGGTCTTCTTCAGGTTCTGGCGCGCCGAGGTCATCAGCGCGGACCTGGCCATCGCCGGCGTCCAGTCCGGATGAGCTTCCTTCAACAGTGCAAAAACGCCCGCCACGTGCGGGCTGGCCATCGAGGTGCCGCTGATGGACTGGTAGGGCACGCCGCCGCTGGCGTTGGCGTTTGCTTGCAGGGTTTCGGCTGCAATGATACCCACGCCAGGCGCGGCCACATCGGGCTTGATCACATCGAGCGCGCCGCCGTTCGGCCCGCGCGAGGAGAAGCCGGCGATACGATTGTCGGCGGAGACGACGCTGGCGGGATCAAGCGTGGCATTGACACCCACAGCACCGGCCATTGCGTCGCCGTCCGAAAAACCCACCATCACGCCCGGGATCGTGGTGCCCGGAGCTGACATTACGATCGGATCGAAACGGTCCGGGAGGGTTCCATCGTTGTAGACGATGATCGCACTGGCGCCGGCGGCCGCCGCGTTGTTGTACTTTTCGCTGAAGGAGCACACGCCGCGTATCGACAAGGCGATACCGGATATTGGGGCGTTCAGTGCGGTGCAGCCGTCGGGCGGATCGGTCAAGGTCACGTCGTCGGTAATCGCACCGGTGTCGGCCAGCACCACGGGTCCGGCGCCTTCCAGCGCGGTCTTGTCGCCGGCGATGCCAGCAGGCGCGTTAACGGTGACGAAAAAATCAAACACTTCATCGTCCTGGGCCGCGCCGACCGCTGTAACCCAGGGCACGCCGGCCGGCGTGCCGGTGGTCTGCGCGCCCGGTCCGTCGTTGCCGTTGGAAACGGCGACGAATACGCCCGCATCAGCCGCGAACAGGAAGGCAATATCATCCGGAGCGGCGAAGGACGTGCTGGATCCGCCGATGGAGAAATTGATCACATCGACGCCATCCGCCACGGCCTGGTCGATGGCAGCCGCGGAGTCCGAACTGGCGCAGCCGCCGCCATTGGGATCGATTTCATCGTCCCAGCACACTTTGTAGGCGGCGATGCGGGCGCGCGGAGCAATGCCGCTGACGGGCAGGCCGTTCAGCGTGTTGAGTGGGCCCTCGTTGCCGCCGGCGGTGCTCGAAGTGTGACTGCCGTGACCGTCGCTGTCGCGGGCCGACAGGAATTCCGAAGGCAGGATGCCGGAACTGGCGTGGCCGAAACCGGCCACGTAGTAGCGCGCGCCGATCAGCTTGTTGTTGCAAAGGTCCTGCGACCACTGCTCACCCGATTGGCAGCTGCCGTGCCAAGTCGCCGGCGGTGGACCGTAAGCCAGGTTCTTCTTGCCGTTGGAGCCGGTTTCATGGGAAAAATCGACCTGGTCGGAAAAGCTCGGGTGTTCCGGCCATACGCCGGTGTCGATCATGCCGATAATGATGTCCTCACCCTTGCCCTCAAGATCCCAGACGCCGCCACCACCGGTGAGGCCGAGGTAATCGGGCGTGCTGTCGGTAGTCGGCTGGCGGATTTCATCGCGCCAGATCTGCACGACGTCGTCACGCGCCCGCAACGCGTCGACCTGCGCCGCGGTGAGAACCGCCGCAAACCCGTTCAGGGCGTAGTAGTAGCTGTAGATCTTTTCCCTTGCGCCGACGGAACCCAGCGCCTGGTCATGCGTCGAATCCAGGTAAGCTACATATTTCTTGACGTTGGCGCTATTGGGATTGATCTTCTGCCCCTTGCCGGGCTTGGTGGCCTTGAGGTTGCCTGTACCGCCTGCGTAGGCGACGGCCGGATCCGCTTTCATCTGCACGATGAAAACGGCGGACTTTGTTGCTGCGGCGGGAATTTTCGCCGCGTTGTACTCGACCGGGTTAATTTCGGCTTGCGCGGCGCCAAAACCGCTCAGTCCGATTAAAATCGACAGGGAGAAACGTTTTAAAACTCGCATGATGTCTTTACCTCCAGTGGTAGAGTCACTCCCGGAGCGGCCATGCTGTGACCTGAGGGGCATAGAGGTCAGGGCCAGTATCAAATGAACTCGGGACATGAATAAAGAAGTGAGTTGGCAATTATCCAAACCGCAATGACCGAATGTGATGTTTTGCAAACCAACAAGAACAAGTTTTTGCGCAGTAACAGGGGCAGGGTAGTCGTCGCAACGCTCATTGTCAATTTTGCCATACGGTTCGTCTGCGCCCGTGCGAAATATCACTGCAGCTGGCACAATAGCCGCCACGGTCCGGATCGTTTGACGCGACAGGGAGAATTTGTGAGCTGGAAAATCTTTTCGCGACGGCCGGCAAAAAATACATGCTTTGAACAAGTCCGGTTGGTTTTCCTGCCGGCCTTGTCGATAGTGCTGACCATGGTTCTGCTGGTGGGCTGCGCCAGCATGGTTGCCTCTGCCGGCAGTAGTTTGGCCAGCAACCTGACCGTCGCCATGATGAACCAGGACGATCCCGATATCGTGCGCGACGGGGCGCCGGCCTACTTGCTGATGCTGGACAGTTTTGTCGAAGGTTCGCCGCACAATCAGGCAGTTCTGGGCGCTGCGGCCGAGTTATACGCTGCTTATGGCGTGGTGTTCGTCGATGATCCCGAGCGCGCGAAGCGCCTTACCGGCAGGGCGCGGTCCTATGGCCGGCGCACGCTCTGCGCCGCCAATAAGGACGCATGTGGTATCTGGGAATTGCCGTACCAGGATTTTGTTATCCGGCTGGGGCAGCTGCGAGAAAAAGACGCGGGAGCCCTGTATACCTTTGCCCTCAGCTGGATCGCCTACATTCGCGCGCACAGTGATGATTTTTCCGCGCTGGCGCGTTTGCCCCAGGTCGAAGCCAGCCTGTTGGCGGTGCAGAAACTGAGTCCTGGCTATAAAGAAACCGAGGTGGAACATTATCTCGGCATCATGAATACCATTCGCCCGCCGGCGTTGGGGGGGGATTTCGACTCCGGTCTGGCCCATTTCAGGCGTGCGATGGAACTTTCCGCGGGCCATGATCTCAGCATCAAGGTCGATTGCGCACTCTATTATGCACGTCCGTTATATGACCGCGAACTGCACGACCGTTTATTGCACGAGGTAATCGACGCCGAGCCCGTCCTGCAGGGTTACACCCTGTTCAATACCCTGGCGCAGAAACAGGCGCGGCAGCTGCTGGACAGCGCGGATGGCTTTTTTTGAACACGATTTTTTCCATGGCGGTGATATTTCCATGAACACGAGACTCATGCTGGCGGTGATTTTCTGGGGGCTTATAGGCACTGCACCGGTGCATGCCCAAACCCTCAAGATAGCAACGATTGCGCCGGAAGGTTCATCCTGGATGAATGACATGCGTGCGGGTGCGGACGAAATACAGCAACGCAGCAATGGCCGTGTGGCCTTCAAATTCTACGGTGGTGGTGTGCAAGGCAACGACAAGCAGGTACAGCGGAAAATGCGTTCTGGCCAGCTGCATGGCGGTGCATTCACTTCCGGCTCGATGTCCAATTTCCAAAAGAATGCCGACCTGTACGCCTTGCCCATGATGTTCAACGACGCCGATGAAGTAATGTACGTGCGCACGAAACTCGACCCCGTGCTGCGGCAACAATTGGAGGATGCCGGCTATGTGAATTTCGGCTTTGCCGGTGGCGGCTTTGCCTACATGATGTCCAACCGATCGCTGCGCTCGCTGGCCGATCTCAGTGGCCAGAAAGTGTGGACACCGGAAGGGGATGAGATATCGTACGCAGCATTGAAAGCCCTGGGTGTGGCGCCGGTGACCATGCCCCTGACCGATGTCATGACCGGGCTGCAGACGGATTTGCTGAACAGTGTGACGGTATCGCCGGTCGGCGCCGTGGTGTTGCAGTGGCATACCCGGCTGAAATACATCACCGACTTGCCGGTGGCTTACGTCTATGCCGCCATCCTGATTGAACGCAAGGCCTTTGATCGTATCCCACCGCAGGATCAAACCCTCGTGCGCGAAGTCATGGAGCGGATCTATCGCCAATTCGATGAAAAAAGCATGGCCGATAATGACCATGCCTTGCAGGCATTGCAGGAAAGTGGCCTGCAACTGGTGAAGCCGGAGCAGGCGGAAGTGCAGTCCTGGCGGGAAATGGTCACCCGCTCACATCGTGAGCAGGCGCAGGCGGGTGTGTTCGACCTGGCGCTGCTGGATCAACTGCAAGACCTGCTGGATGACTATCGCAGCGGCAAAGGGCGGGTGAAGACAGTGGATCAACCTTGACTGCGCGACGTACATGGCTGGCTTTGGCTGATAAAGCCGGCCGGCTGCTGGAAGATGCGGTTCTGGTCTCCATCCTCAGCGGCATGATCCTGTTGGCCGCCGGTCAAATTCTTCTGCGCAATGCGTTCGACGTGGGTTTTATCTGGACGGATGAGCTGCTGCGCATGTTGGTGCTATGGATTGCGCTGGCGGGCGCCGTGGCGGCCAGCCGCGAGGACAAACAGATCAATATCGCGGTACTGGACCGCTTGCTGCCGGATAAACTCGCGGCCATCAGCAAGATTCTCGTCCACGCTTTCGCTGCTGCTGTGTGCGGCATGGTCACAGCCGTCAGCGTGCAGTTCGTGCGCAGCTCGTATGCTTACGGTGATGTGCTGCTGGGCCAGGTACCGGCATGGTTGTTGCAACTGGTGTTGCCGCTGGGCTTTGCACTGATCACCTGGCGTTACAGCTTGTTCACGGTTGGCGGCCTGCTGCGGATGCGGCAAAGAAAGCCCGCAGATTAAGCGCCGTGGGTGCGGTCATTGCCATCGTGTTGCTGTTACTGGCCTTGCTGGGCGCACCCCTGTTCGCCGTGATCGCAGCCAGCGCGATGTGGGGCTATCAGCAGCAAGGCATCGACTTGCAGGCCATCGCCATAGAATTCTACGGCATCGCCGAAATGCCCATTTTACTGGCCATCCCCCTGTTTACCTTTGCCGGTTACCTGCTGAGCGAGAGCGCCGCGCCACAGCGGCTGGTGCGGCTGACACAGGCCGTGCTGGGCTGGATGCCCGCGGGGCTGGCCATTGTTTCGCTGGCAGCGTGCGCGCTGTTTACCGCATTTACCGGCGCATCGGGCGTCACCATCATCGCCCTCGGGGCCTTGTTGTTCCCGGCGCTGCAACAGGCCGGTTATCCGGAAAAATTCAACCTCGGCCTGGTGACATCGGCCGGCAGCCTGGGCCTGCTGTTCGCTCCCTCCCTGCCTTTGATTCTGTATGGCGTGGTGGCGGAAATTTCCATCGAGGACCTGTTCCGGGCAGGCCTGTTGCCGGGCATCCTGATGTTGCTGGCCTTATCCGGCTACAGCGTGTGGAAAAACCGCGCACAACGGACGCCGCTGGCGCATTTCTCCTGGCCCGAGGTGCGCGCCGCCGTGCGCGACGCCAAATGGGAAATCCCGTTGCCGGTGGTGGTGCTGGGCGGGATCTACAGCGGTTATTTCGCCATTTCCGAAGCGGCAGCAGTGACAGCGCTTTATGTGTTGATTGTGGAGGTATTGATTCTGCGCGAAATTCCCTGGCGCAGGTTGCCTGGCATCATGCGTCATTCCATGATGCTGGTGGGCGGTATCCTGATTATTCTCGGCATGTCACTGGCATCGACCAATTACATGATCGATGCCGGAATACCGCAGAAACTGCTCGCTCTGGTCGGCGCCTGGGTGAACAGCGAATTCACGTTTTTGCTGCTGTTGTTGCTGTTCCTGCTGGTTTTAGGCGCCATCCTGGACATCTTTTCCGCCACCGTGCTGGTCGTGCCCCTCATTCTTCCCGTGGCGATTCAATTTGGCGTGCACCCTGTTCACCTGGGCATCGTGTTCCTTGCCGCCATGCAACTGGGCTACCTGACGCCGCCGGTAGGGCTTAACCTGTTTATCGCCAGCTACCGCTTTGAGCGCAGCATTGTAGAGATTTACCTGTCCACCCTGCCGTTTTTCCTGTTCCTGCTGGCGTGCGTAGCGGTGATCGCTTTCTGGCCCTGGTTGTCCCTGGTCCTGCTGTCTTGATTGAAGTCAAGAGAACGACTGTGTTACTGAATTCGGGGAAGTTTTTGCGGATATGATTGAACTAAATAGACAATGTACAGCCCAATGGCTGTAGCATGACCGGGGTCACGTGATGGTTTGCTGGTTCCCGTCATACTGAATGCAGATTTCTGCCGTATGAATCTGGAATGGTAATGAAGTTTATTGTCCTGTTGCTTGTTCTTGCAATCATGCTCCCGCCGGTGCAGGCGGGTGGCTGTGATATGGAAACAGGACATACCAGCGCACATCAAATGCCAGCAACGGATAACGGCGACCAAACATGTTGTGATTCCGGGCAAACGGAACCGCCACAAGGCTGCAGCAGCGATATGCTCTGCGGTTTCTGTAGCGCAAGTACCTTGAGCATTCCCGCTACACCCCGATTCAGCGTGATCTGGCAACATCATTATTCCCGCAATACCTCCTCAGGCGCAGTTGCGCCCAGTCATTCCTCACCTTTGTTCCGTCCTCCCATTTCCTGATTCCGTCCTGCACGGGCCTGGTAAGTTCAGGTCCTGGTCAATAAGCGATTGATAAACCCGAACGCCGTCTGGCGTTCACAGGATATTTGGAGAACGTCATGTTATGTACTTGGCACTCACCACGCTGTGAGCCAGCAGCATTTCGCTGCGCTTGCGCGCGCGGCATCGCCCTGGTTCTTGCGAGCTTGCCGCGGCCGGGCCATGGCCTTGCGGCTCGCCGCGGGCACGCGCGTGCCGCCATTACCGCGTTGCTGCTGCTCGTGCTGGTAACGCAGCCCGCAATCGCTGCGGCTGAGCGTCTGCCAGGCGAGGACGTTGCTTCCATCCGCTCCTGGCTGTACACAAACAACCCGCAATTGCAGGCACTGCAAGCCGAGGCCGAAGCCGCCGAGGCAAGGATCTTTCCGGCTGGTGCTTTGCCCGACCCCATGGGGTCGATGGAACTGGACGACATTGACCGGAATAGTCCCTCGCTGCTGCCCGGCAACGTCGGCGTCACAACGTACCGGGTGCGGCAACTGTTTCCGCTGTGGGGCAAGCGCGAGTTGTCCCGCGAGGTCGCGCGCAATGCGGCCGAGGCGGCGCGCTTCGAACGTGACGCGGCCGCGCTGGAGTTGTTCGCTCAGGCCGAAGAAGCCTACGTGCGCTACTGGCATGCCCGCGAAGCTGTCACCGTCATCGACCGCTTGATCGCGCTGCTGGAACAGGTCGAGGAAATCGCGGGTGTGCGCTACGCCGTGGGGTTGGCGGCGCAGCAAGATTCGATCCGGGCGCAGGTCGAGCGCACGACGATGCAAGGTGAACGCATCGAGCGCCTGGCGATACGGCGTGAGGCGACAGCCGCCTTGAACGCCGTCCTTGGTCGCCGGGCCGATGCACCGTTGGCTGAGCCCACCGCATTACCGCTGCTGGTGGTCGATGACGGCGCCCTTGCCGCGTCGCTGCAGCGGCTCGAGCGTGGAGCGCACCCGGCGTTGCGGGCCAGCATGGCGATGGTCAGTGCTGCCAGCAACAACGTGGATCTGGAGCGGCGCAACCGCTACCCGGACCTGTCGGTGAGCCTCGGCGCGATGCAGCGCGGTGATCGCCTGGATGGCTACGAACTGATGCTGGAAGTGAATATTCCATTGCAGCAGCATGCCCGCCGTGAACGCGAGCGCGAGTCGCGCCTGCTCGAAGACGCGGCACTCGCCCGCACAGAGGCCGCCCGCGTCGAACTCGAAGGCCGCATCGGATCCGCCTGGGCCCGCTGGACCAGTGCCCGGGAACAGCGCGCGCTGATTGAGCAGACCCTGCTGCCGCAGTCGGATGCGAACTTCAAATCGGCACTGGCGAGCTATCAGGTTGGCGAAGTCGACTTCGCGACCCTGCTCGAAGCCCTGCGCGGATGGCAGGGCGCCGACCTGGCACGCGTGGACGCCACCCGCGACGAACTTTTGGGCGCTGCTGCCGTGCGCGCCATCAATGGAGATACACAATGAAACGTTCCTATTGGCTCACTGTCGCTGCTAGCGTCCTCCTTGCCCTGGTCGCCGGCTGGTTTATCGGTCGCGGGTCTCAGCCCGAGGCTGAACAGCCGGCTGCGGCGGGCGGCAGCGAGCAACCGCGCAAGCTCCTGTACTACCGCAACGCGATGGGCCTGCCCGACACTTCACCGGTACCGAAGAAGGACTCCATGGGAATGGACTACGTTGCCGTTTACGAAGGCGACGAAGCGCCCGCGACGCCCGGGACGGTGGTCATTTCTCCGGAAAAGGTCCAGAAGCTCGGCGTCCGTACCGAGCAAGTCCGACTGCAGGGCCTGGCGCCGAGCGTCCGCGCCAGCGCGACGGTGCAGGTCGATGAGACAAGACAGTACGTGATCGCCCCGAAGTTTGAAGGCTGGGTCGAGCGCCTGTACGCCGACCAGACCGGGATGTCGGTGCGCCGTGGCCAGCCGCTGTTGTCGATCTACAGCCCTGAACTCGTGGCCGCTCAGAACGAGTATCGCGTGGCGGACACCGCCGCGCGCCAACTGGCGACCAACGACCCAGCCAGCGCGGCCACGATGCAACGCCTGCGTGACTCGGCCCGGGCGCGTCTGCGCAACTGGGATATCAGCGCGGCACAGCTGACCCATATCGAGCACGCCCAGAGCGCCGGCAACCTGGTTCTGAGCGCACCGGCCGATGTGGTGGTGGTGGACAAACCGATCGTGCAGGGCTCGCGCTTCGCTCCGGGAGAAACGATTCTACGGCTCGCCGACCTGTCGAAGGTGTGGCTGGTTGCCGATGTGCCCGCATCCAGCGCCGGCGGCGTAACCCTGGGTCAAAGCGCCAGCTTTCAGTCGCCGACTCTGCCTGGACAAACCTTTGAAGGTCCGGTGACCTTTATACAGCCGGTGATCAACTCACTGACGCGCACCTTGGCGGTACGTGTCGAGCTACCGAATCCCACCGGCGTCTTGCGCCCTGGACTGTTTGGCGACGTAACCCTGACCCGGGACACGTCTGCGGCGGTGCTGACCGTGCCACGCTCGGCCGTGCTCGATAGCGGCATCCGCCAATTGGTTCTGGTGCAGGTGGCCGAGGGCCGGTTTGAGCCGCGGCCAGTGGTCGTGGGCGAACGCTCTGGGGACCTGGTCGAAATTCGCCAGGGGGTCAGCGCAGGCGAACTCGTGGTGGTCTCGGCCAACTTCCTGATCGATGCCGAAAGCAAACTGCAGTCGGCGCTGGACGGCCTGAGCGCGCATCAGGGTCATGGGGCAAGCCCCGGCACGCCGTCTTCCACAACCGACACCGCGACAGGAACACCGCTCCCCGCACCGGCGGCAGCCGCGCCACCGGTCGGACAAGACCAAGTCACACCGGCTTTGGTACCCGCCGAGCACAGTGGCCACGGCGAGCAACCGGCCACCCCGCCGCCCGCTCTTGCGCCAGCAGGCGACGAAGGCCACGACCAGCAGGCGAAGGAGCACTGAAATGCTGGCGCGAATCATCGAATGGTCGGTACGCAATGTTTTCCTGGTCCTGGTGATGACCATCGCCCTCACCGCCGGCGGCATCTACGCCGTGATGCAGACGCCACTGGACGCGCTGCCGGACCTGTCCGACGTGCAGGTCATCGTATTCACCGAAGTGCCGGGCCAGGCGCCACAGGTGGTCGAGGACCAGGTCACCTATCCACTTACCACGGCGATGCTGGCGGTACCGCTCTCCAAGGTCGTCCGTGGCGTCTCGTTCTTCGGCGCCTCGTTCGTCTACGTGATTTTCGAGGACGGCACCGACCTCTACTGGGCACGGTCGCGCGTGCTCGAATATCTCAATTTCGCCTCCCGGCAACTGCCCAGGGGCGTGACGCCAACGCTCGGGCCGGATGCTACCGGTGTCGGTTGGGTCTACCAGTACGCGCTCGAAGGCAAGCAAAAGTCGCTCGATGAACTGCGTGCGATCCAGGACTGGTACGTACGCTACCAACTGGTCGCGGCGCCTGGCGTGTCCGAAGTCGCCAGTGTCGGCGGCTTCGTGCGCCAATACTCGGTCACGGTGGATCCGGGCAAACTGCGCCAATACGGCGTGCCGCTGGCGCGCGTATCGGCGGTGATCGCGCAGAGCAATCTCGACGTCGGCGGCCGGGTCATCGAGATGACCGAGACCGAGTACATGGTGCGTGGCCGCGGCTACCTGCGCGGCATCGAAGACATCGAGAACCTGGTGGTCAAGACCGAAAGCGGTACCCCGGTGCTGATTGGCGACATCGCCCGTGTCGAACTGGTACCGGATGAACGCCGCGGTGTCGCCGAACTCAATGGCGAAGGCGAGGTCGTGGCCGGCATCGCCGTTGCCCGCTACGGCGAAAATGCGCTCTCGGTCATCCATGGCCTCAAGCAGAAGGTCACCGAGATCCAGGCCGGCCTGCCCACCGGCGTGAGCATCCGCGCCGTCTACGATCGCTCCGACCTGATCCACCGCGCCATCGCCACCCTGCGCAAGACGCTGTTCGAGGAAAGTCTCATCGTGGCGCTGGTGTGCGTGCTCTTCCTGTTTCACGTCCGCAGCGCGCTGGTCGCAATCGTCATGCTGCCCGTCGGCGTGTTGATTGCGTTCATCGCCATGCGCATGCTCGGCATGAACTCCAACATCATGAGCCTGGGCGGCATCGCGATCGCCATCGGCGCCATGGTCGATGCGGCCATAGTCATGATCGAGAACACGCACAAGCACATCGAACGCGATGACGGCAGCCGGTCGCGGCTGCAACTGATCATCGATGCCTGCCGCGAGGTCGGCCCGGCACTGTTCTTCAGCCTGTTGATCATCACCGTATCGTTCCTGCCGGTGTTCACGCTGGAGGCGCAGGAGGGGCGACTGTTCAGCCCGCTGGCCTTTACCAAGACCTTCTCCATGGCCGGCGGCGCCCTGCTCTCGATCACGCTGGTGCCGGTGCTGATGTTGCTGTTCGTGCGCGGCAAGATCCTGCCCGAACACAAGAACCCGGTGAACCGGATGCTGATCGCGCTGTACCGGCCGGTGATTGCGCTCGTGCTGCGCTTCAAGGGCGCGACGCTGGGCGTGGCGGTGTTGGTCCTGCTGGCCAGCTTCTGGCCGGCGTCCCGGTTGGGCAGCGAGTTCATGCCGACCCTCAACGAGGGCACCTTGCTCTACATGCCGGCTTCGCTGCCGGGCATATCGGTGACCAAGGCGGCCGAACTGCTGCAACAGCAGGACCGCATCATCAAGAGCTTTCCCGAGGTCGAGTCGGTGTTCGGCAAGGCCGGTCGCGCCCTGACCGGCACCGATCCGGCGCCACTGGAGATGTCCGAGACCGTCATCAACCTCAAGCCCGAAGACGAATGGCGCGATGGCATGACCGTGGACAAGCTGATCGCCGAGATGGATCTGGCGCTGCAGTTCCCCGGCGTAGCCAACTCGTGGACGATGCCGATCAAGGCGCGCACCGATATGCTGGCAACCGGCATCCGCACGCCCATCGGCATCAAGGTGTTTGGTGCCGATCTGGCCGAAATGGAACGCCTCGCCAAAGAGATCGAGAGTGCGGTACGCACCGTACCCGGCACCGCCAGTGCCTTCGCCGAGCGTCTGACCGGCGGCTATTACCTGGATGTTGAACCCGATTTGCGCCAGTTGGCGCGTTACGGCCTGAGCGTGGGTGAAGTGCAGGACGTGATCGCGGCGGCGCTGGGCGGAGAGCTGGTGACCACCACGGTCGAAGGCCGTGAGCGTTTCGGCGTGATCGTGCGCTATCCGCGCGAGCTGCGTGGCGATCCTCAGGGCATTGGCCGGGATGTGCTGGTGTCGACCATGGACGGTGCGCAGATCCCGCTGGGCGAACTGGCGACCATATCGATACGCAAGGGCGCGCCGTCGATCCGCACAGAAAACGCGTTGCTGTCGGGTTATATCTTTGTGGATACCCGCAACAGCGACCTGGGTGCGTATGTCCGGGAAGCGCAAGCGGCCGTCGCCAGGTCGGTCACGTTCCCGCCCGGCTACTACGCGACCTGGAGCGGTCAATACGAGTATATGCAGCGGGCAATCGCCAAGATGAAGATCGTCATCCCGGTGACGCTGGCGTTGATCTTCCTGCTGCTCTATCTCAATTTCCGGCGCGTCACCGAATCGGTAATCGTGATGCTGTCGGTGCCGTTCGCACTGGTCGGTGGCGTATGGCTGATGTGGGCGCTGGACTACAACCTCAGCGTCGCCGTGGCCGTTGGGTTCATCGCGCTGGCCGGCGTGGCCGCCGAGACCGGCGTGGTCATGCTGATTTTTCTCGATCATGCACTTGAAGCGCTGGCCGAAAAACGCAAGGCACAGGGGCAAAGCCTGAGCCTGGACGATCTCACCGCCGCCATCGTCGAAGGCGCGGTGGAACGCGTGCGACCGAAGATGATGACCGTGGTGGCGATCATGGCTGGCCTGCTGCCGATCATGTGGAGCACCGGCACCGGGTCCGAGGTGATGCGCCGCATCGCCGCGCCGATGGTGGGCGGTATGGTGTCCTCAACCGTACTCACCCTGGTCGTGATTCCGGTGGTCTACGCTCTGGTCAAACGCCGTCAAATCAACCGTTACGGATCGCCGGCCACTGCTTTGGAGACGCCAATATGAGTACTCGACGTCAGGCCACTCGATCACGCCCTACTGGCGATATCCATCAGCACCGGCCGCTGTATCCAAACTCCTATGTGCCTGGATAGAAGAGTGGAATGACGGCGGGAAACATTTGAATGCAGGCTAGATACAGGTTGCAGAATGCTCAGTGAGCGATGATTTAAACCCTTTGAAAGGAGATTACCATGAAAAATATTTTTATCGGCAAGAAGATGTTCAAACGCAATTTATCCAGATTCTCAGTCATGCTGATCGCGGCGGCATTGATTGCAGGAAATACCAGCAGCATGGTGTGGGCAGCTGAGACGGCCAAGCCAGGAAGTACGACTGAGATTACCGTCTATAAATCTCCATCCTGTGGATGTTGCAGCCAATGGGTGGAGCATTTGCAAGCGGATGGCTTCAAGGTTCAGGTAGAAATGGTGCACGATACAGCCACCATCAAGTCGAAATTGGGAATGCCACAGGAAGTGCGCTCATGTCATACCGCTATGGTGGGTGATTATTGGGTTGAAGGTCATGTGCCAGCGGATTTGATCCGGAAATTACTGGACGAAGAACCTGCTGACATCAAAGGTATCGCTGTGCCCGGCATGGTTCCCGGATCGCCCGGAATGGGATCAGTGCCGTCAGCAAAATACCAGGTCCTGAGCGTCGATGACCAAGGGCAGGTGGCCGTGTATGCAACCATAGAGGGCAAGTAATAGCGTTGAGCCTCACAGCAAATCCAGAGTACATCTGCGCGGAAGCAAATAGGTGAAGACACTAAATGACAATAAACGAACAAGTGAACCAATACGTTCCGGCCCTGAAATATCGTTGCTTAACCCGTTTCTATGACGCGGTGGTCGCCTTGACCACCCGGGAAAACGTGTTCAGGCGAAAACTGCTGGAGCAAGCTCAAATCAGTGAGAACGACAAGGTGCTTGACCTGGCCTGCGGCACCGGAACCATGGCGATCCTGATTAAGCGGCACCCACAAGTATCCGTCATCGGTCTGGATGGCGACCCGGAAATACTTGCGCTCGCGCGCGCGAAAGCGCAAGGCGCCGGCTTGGACATCCAGTTCGATGAGGGCCTCTCCTCCTCGCTGCCTTACGCAAACGCTGCGTTCGACTTGGTGTTTTCGTCGCTGTTTTTTCACCACCTCAATCCGGACGACAAGATGCGCACGCTGCGGGAAGTCCTGCGGGTGCTGCGTCCGGGCGGTGCTTTGCAAGTCTGTGATTGGGGGAGCCCGTCGAATGTCGCGCTGTGCCTCGCATTCAGCCTCGTGCGCATGCTCGACGGCTTCGAAGTAACGCGTGACAACGCCAGGGGGCGCCTGCCACAGATCATGAAGGAGGCGGGTTTTGCGGGGGTGACCGTCACAAGTAGCCTGACAACGGCTCTGGGGACGCTTGATTTTCTTGTTGCAGAAAAAGCGTGGGACAGTTCCCGGTACGTGGCATGATACAAGTCCGCAGCCAGCTTCGGGTTTCGGGTTACCGTTTGTTACATTGAATTGATGAAGATCTTGACATTAATGGAATTCGTTCGGGCAGCTTCGAATTTTATCCCCGGGAAACGGGGCTCGATACTTCATCCAGACACTGAAATGGGTTTTCGATAATCTGGAGCCCCAAACCCAACGCATCCGCAGACTTGGAGAAGCGTGCATGAGAGTTTCCGCCAAACCCCTGGGAGAATACCCCTGGTATCTGCGGCCGTTCTTCTGGAACCAGAAGAGAAAATACGGCCAGGTGCTGCTGCCCGGCTTGCTGTGGGCCAGGGTCCCCCCGCTGTTCGCCGCAGTCGCGCTGCTCTACGGTGCTTTCGAACGCAGGCGCGCTCGCGTGGACCCGGTGCTGCGCGCGCTGGTCACCGCGCGCGTCTCGCAGATCAACTGGTGCCGTTTCTGCATGGACATCAACGCATTTCTCCTCACCCGGCGCACCGGGTCGATGGAGAAAGCCGAGGCACTTGCCGGCTGGCGTGGCAGCGATCTCTTTTCGGCGAAGGAAAAGGTCGTTCTGGAATATGTGGAAGCCATCACCTGTACGGAGCGTCAGGTGGATGACGATTTGATGGACACGCCTGCGACAGTTTTTCGACGAGGACGCCGTCGTGGAACTGACGGGGCTGGTCGCGTTCCAGAACCTCTCCAGCAAATTCAACAGCGCGCTGGATGTGCCGGCCCAGGGGTTCTGCTCCGGACCGCCCGCAAATCCGCGGGAACTCGCGGCAAAGACGTGAAACCACGGTCGCCGGTCGGAAGCGCGCAGCAACGAGAGCCCTCACGCGCGGATGAATGAATATGGCCACCGATCCGATTTGCGGCATGACGGTAGATGAGGAGGCTGCGGCCGGCAAACTGAGCCATGCCGGCAGCGCCTACTACTTCTGTTCCGCCGACTGCCTGAACCAGTTCGCGGCGCGGATCGAGTCGCAGGCCCGGCTCAGGCAGAACAGCGTCAAGATCGGCACGATTTGCGAGGTCCACGGCCCAGTAGTGGACATCGTCTGCGACTACCTGCCGCCGTTGCACCAGGCGCTGTTCGCCACCATAGATCACGAAACCTACACCTTCGAAGCGCATCAGCACCTGGATGAAAAGCGGGTCAGAGCGATCACCCTGAACAGAACGAGCGGGCTGCAGCGCGGCATGCCGGTGTTCGACACCGGCGCCGCGCTGCAGGTCCCGGTATCGCCGCAGTGTCTCGGGCGGTTGCTCAATATCTTCGGTCAGCCGCTGGACGGCGGTCCGCCGCTCGCCGTCGAGGCAACGCGCGGCATTCTCGCGAAACCCGCGCCGTTCCATGAAACCGTCAATGCCAAGGGAATTCTGGAAACCGGCATCAAGGTCGTTGACCTGCTGGCCCCGTTCGTTCGCGGTGGCAAGACCGGCCTGTTCGGCGGCGCCGGTGTCGGCAAGACCGTCCTCATCATGGAATTCATGCACGCCATCGTGGCATTGCATAAAGGGGTATCGGTGTTTGCCGGCGTCGGTGAACGCATACGCGAGGGGCACGAACTATGGCGCGAGATGCAGGACGCCGGTGTCATGCCGCAGACGCTGATGGTGTTCGGCCAGATGGACGAGTCGCCGGGCGTGCGCTTTCGTGTCGGCATGACCGCGCTCACTTACGCCGAATATCTGCGCGATACCCTGCACAAGGAAGTCCTGCTGCTGATGGACAACGTGTTCCGCTTCGTCCAGGCCGGCAGCGAAATTTCCGGCCTGCTCGGACGCATGCCGGCCACGGTCGGCTATCAGCCGACGTTGATGACCGAAGTCGCCGAACTGCAGGACCGCATCATTTCCACCACCGCCGGCGACATCACATCGGTGCAGGCGATCTACGTCCCCGCCGACGACATGACCGATCCGGCGGTGAGTGCGATTCTCGGCCATCTGGATACGACGGTGATCCTGTCGCGGGCCCAGGCCGCCAAGGGCATTTACCCCGCCGTTGATCCGCTTGCCTCCACCAGCAAAATGATGGACCGGCATTTTCTCGGCGACCGCCACTACGCCGTCGCCGAGGGTGTGCGCACGCACCTCGCCCGCTATCGCGAGCTCGAAGACATCATCATGATGCTTGGCATGGAAGAGTTGTCGGAAAGCGACCGCATCATCGTCCTGCGTGCGCGCAAATTGCAGCGCTACCTGACCCAGCCGTTTCACGTCGTGGCCCAGCACACGGGAATCATTGGCGCATCGGTGCCGTTGGCCGACACCCTGGATGACTGCGAGGCCTTCCTGCGCGGAGAATACGACAACGTGCCCGAAGACCGCTGTTACATGCGCGGCACCATGAAGGCGACCCAGTGATGAACACTTTCGTCCTGCATTTACAGAGCGGCACGCAGTACGAGCGCATTGACGACGCCGTCAGCTTCGTGGCGGCCGACGACTCCGGCAGCTTCGGCATCCTGCCCGGACACGCGCGCATGATGACCTGTCTGGCGACTGGTCTGGCGCGCTTTCGTACCACGGACGGGGATTGGCGGTATCTGGCGCTGCCGGGCGCGGTGCTCTATTTCGTTGACAACGAGCTGTACGTCAATACGCGGCGCTACCTGCACGATCCGGACTACAAGCGCATCAGCGCGGCGTTGCGGGAGGAACTGCTGACCGAAGAGGCGAAACTGCTGTCTATAAGGGAAAGTCTGAATCGCCTGGAAGACGAAATGCTGAAGCGCATGTGGTCCATGCAGCGCGACCTGAGAGGCATGATATGACCCGCGAACCTGCGGACCGGGAAGAGCTCGAGCAAAGGGTCGAGAAGCAGGCCCGGCGCATGGAGCGGGCGGAGAAGGAGCGCCCCACGCTGCTGGCACAAACCGCGTACATCGGTGTCCTCGGTCTGCTGTTCGTGCTGCCGGTAATCGGCGGCGCCTATCTCGGCAGTTGGCTCGACGGCCTGGTCGAAGGCTATTCGATGCGCTGGACCCTGAGCCTGATCTTCCTCGGCGTCGTGATCGGCGCGGTGAACGTTTATTTCTTCGTGCGGGAGTAAATGAAGTGCTATGAGAGGATCAACATGGCCAGCTCGGCGACCTTTATAACCGAAGTGTTCCGCATCGGTCCGCTGCGGATCACCAATACGGTCGTGGCGACCTGGGCAATCATGCTGGTGCTGGGGATCGCCGCGCGATTGGCCACGCGGCGCCTGCGCTTCGCTCCCGCGTCCTGGCAGGTCGTGATCGAGGGCGTCGTATCCGCAATCGAGGATGCCATCCGCGCTGTGCTGCCCGATCATTTCCGTCAGGTCATGCCATTCATCGCCACGCTGTGGATTTTCATCGTCGTGGCCAATCTGGCGAGCCTGATTCCCGGGGTGCGCTCTCCTACCGGGGATCTGTCACTTACCGCGGGCCTGGCCATTCTGGTATTCCTCGCGGTTCACTGGTACGGCATCCGCACCAGTGGATTCTGGAACTACCTGCGCCACTATCTCCGGCCCAACCCGATACTGCTGCCGTTTCACGTCATCAGCGAAATCTCCCGCACCATCGCGCTGGCGGTGCGCCTGTTCGGTAATATCTTCAGTCTGCAGATGGCGGCGCTGCTGGTGTTGCTGGTGGCGGGCTTTCTGGCGCCGGTGCCGGTGTTGATGCTGCACATCATCGAAGCGCTGGTGCAGGCGTACATCTTCGGCATGCTGGCGCTGATCTACGTGGCTGGCGCGATCCAGTCGCAACAACTCAAATCCAGTCCTGAAAAGGAGTAGCAAATGAACGACATGACGTGGTTTACCACTGCCTCCACCGTCGCCGCCGCGCTGGCGATCGCCATCGGGGCCCTGGGGCCGGGCTTGGCGATGGGGCGCGCCATCAGCCAGGCGCTGGATGCCCTGGCGCGCCAGCCCGAGTCGGAAAAGACAATCATGCGGATACTGTTCATCGGTCTCGCGATGATCGAATCGCTGGCGATCTACGTGCTGGTGGTGGTGCTGATCATCCTGTTCCGGAATCCGCTGCTCGAATATCTCCTGAAGCCGTAATGGCGCCGTCGGGGCAAGACGGCGCCGTTGCGCAACGGACTTCGCGCTGAGGACTGTGTATGGAATTCGACTGGACAACCTTCGCTCTCGAGATCATTAACTTTCTGGTCCTGGTGTGGATCCTGCAGCGGTTTCTGTATAAGCCGGTCATGAGCGCCATCGCCGCGCGCAAGGCCGCGATTGAAAAGACGCTGGCCGACGCGCAGGTGGGGCAAGCGGACGCCCAAGCGCTCAAGCAACAGTATGAAAGCCGCATGGCGGAGTGGGCGCATGAAAAGGCACAGGCGAGGACGCGGCTGCAGGAAGAACTGGACGCGGAGCGTGCCCGGATGATGACTGCGCTGCTGGCCTCTCTCGACCAGGAACGCGAAAAGGCCCGCGCGCTTGAACAGCGGCGCGCCGTGGAAATGCGGCAGCGGCTGGAGCAGGCTGCCCTGGCCGAGGGCGGGCGGTTTGTGGCGCGCCTGCTGTCACGCATTGCCGGCGTCGAAGTGGAGGAAAAAATACGCGGAGTGCTACTGGAGGACTTGCCGCGCCTGGCGGACCCGGAACTGCGGAAGCTGCGCGCTGCCTGTCAGGAAGCCGGAGGAAAGATAGAGATTTCCAGCGGCTACCCGCTGGCTGCGGAGCAGCGCAACAGTCTTGTGCAGACCCTGTCCGGCTTGATGGTACGATCTGTAGCCTGTGATTTCATACAGAATAAAGAGCTGATGGCGGGATTGCGTATCGGCATCGGTCCCTGGGTGTTGCGCTGCAACCTGCGTGATGAGCTGAGGTTTTTTGCCGAGGCCCCACATGCCGGTCAATGACACGAGCATCCCTTCTGGCCCGGCCGCTGGGCGGGACCGGTTGAGCCAGTATCGCTTCGGGCTGCATCTGACCGAGCAGGGCCGGGTCGTTTCGATCGGCGATGGCATTGCCTGGATCAAGGGCCTGCCGTCTGCCGCCATGGACGAGACCCTGAACCTGGAGGACGGCAGCCGGGCGCTGGTATTCCATCTGGAACAGGAGCTGCTGGGCGCGGTGCTGCTGCAGCAGACACCTGCGCTGTCCGCCGGGGCGCTCGCTCACCGCTCGGGCGAACGCCTTGGCATCGGGGTGGGGGATGGCCTGCTGGGGCGGGTCATTGACCCGCTCGGCGCGCCGCTGGATGGCGGTTCGCCGCCGGAATGCGACGGGCGCCGCGATCTGGACGTGCTCTCGCCGCCGATCGTGGCGCGGGACTTCGTGAACAGCCCGCTGTTTACCGGCAACAAGATCATTGACACCGTGATCCCGATTGGCAAGGGACAGCGCCAGTTGATTATCGGCGACAACGGCGTGGGCAAAACCTCGCTCGCGCTCGATACCGTGATCAACCAGAAAGGCAAGGATGTCTATTGCGTCTATGTCGCGATCGGACAGCGACGTTCGAGCGTGACCAACTCCATCGAAGTGCTGCGCGAATCGGGCGCGATAGAACATACGACGGTAGTGGTCGCCGAGGCCACGGCGATGCCCGGCCTCAAGTATCTGGCGCCATTTGCCGGTTGCGCCGTGGCCGAAGGCTGGATGCGGCAAGGCAAGGATACGCTGGTGGTCTACGACGATCTGACCACCCATGCCCGCACCTACCGCGAGCTGTCGCTGCTGCTGCGCCGGCCGCCGGGGCGCGAGGCCTATCCCGGCGATATCTTCTACCTGCATTCCCGCCTGCTGGAACGGTCCACCCATCTGGCGCCAGCCCATACCGGCGGCAGCATGACGGCGCTGCCCATCGTGGAAACCGAACAGGGCGAAATCGCGGCTTACATTCCCACCAACCTGATTTCGATTACCGACGGCCAGGTGTATCTCGACCAAAGCCTGTTCGCCGCCGGCTTTCTGCCCGCCATAGATGTCACGAAATCGGTATCACGCATCGGTGGCAAGGCGCAGCACCCGCGCATCAAGCAGGAGGCGGGGCACATGAAGCTCGATTATCTCCAGTTCCTGGAACTGGAAGTGTTCAGCCGCTTCGGTTCGCAGTTGGAGGCTTCGATGGAAGCCAGAATCCGCCGTGGCCGCGTGCTGCGCGAATTATTCAAGCAGGAGCGGCTGGCGCCGCTGCCCATCGAATTCCAGTTTGCCTGGATGGTGGCTTACAACGATGGGCTGTTCGACGCCATGGTGGCGAGCGCGCTCCCCGAGTGCCTGCGCCGCCTCGCCGAGCGTGTCGCCCAGAGCTCGTTGACCCTCGGCGACAGCCGCGAGCGCTGGCAGCAGGCCGTGGCCACGTGGTTGAAGGAGATTGCCGCGGCATGAGCAGGCGCGTGCAAATTCTGCGGCACCTGGACGTGCTGAACGAAATCAGCGGCATCATGGGTGCGATGAAAAACATCTCGCTCATGGAAACGCACAAGCTGGCGGGCTTTCTGGCCCATCAGCACCGCGTGCTGGCCGGCATCGAGGCGACCGCCGCCGACTTCCTCGACCACCATCCCGGCTTCCAATACCGCACCGAGCCCGCGGTATCCGGCGTCATCGTCGCCATCGGCTCGCAACGGGGATTTTGCGGCGACTTCAACGAATCGCTGGCGAACGCCGTGCGCGCGCACTGGCTGCAGGGCGACGGCAAGTCATCCGGCGCGCTGGTGGTGGGCCGCAGGCTGGCGGCGAAACTGGCCGGGGAGGCGCGCATCACCGCGACGTTCGACGGGCCCAGCGTCGTCGAGGAAGTGCGGCCGGTGCTGGAACGTCTGATGAATGCGCTGAGCGAGTTGCAGACGCGCGAGGGGCGGGCCGGACTGCTCACCGTATCGGTATTTGCACATCGCGAGGGGGAAGACAAAGTGCGCGTGCGCTCCATCCTGCCTGCGCCGATTCCCGGAAGCGCCGCGCCACATTTTTCCTGCCCGCCGTTACTCAACCTGGCGGCGCCGGCATTTTTCTCCGAGTTGGCCCGCCACTACCTGTGGGCGCAGATCCACGACGTGTTCCACGGCTCGCTAATGGCGGAAAACCGCCGCCGCCTGCGGCACATGGAAGGTGCGTTACGGCGCATGGAAGAAAAGGCCGGCGAGCTGCAACGCAGGTACAACGCGCTGCGCCAGGAGGAGATCACCGAAGAGATCGAGCAAATCATGCTGAGCAATGACGCACTGTGGATGCCGCGCCGCGCACCCACCGAGGTCCCGAGGGATCGCTGAGGCCAACACGGAAGCTGACATCCAGGCGGTGCTGGCCTTCATGCAGGATGGGTTCCGGCCGTAAATACTGCAGGTGTTAGCTGCAGCCCTGAGCTGCGGAAGGGTGCCGCGCAGACCTGGGTCATGACGTTCCGGGCCAGAAGCGAATGTATATGTGCCTTGATCGGAGAGTTGCAAGACGGCGAGAAAAGCCTTGACTTGTAAGCAGGGTGCAGGTTCTAGACTGTTCAGTCAGCGATCATCAAAACCACTTCGGAGGAGATTTTCATGAAACATGTTTTTGCCCCCAAGCGCATGATGAAGCGCAATTTATCCAAATTCTCAGTGCATGCTGATTGCGGCAATTTTGATTGCAGGAAATGCAAGCAGCCTGGTGTGGGCGGCTGAGACGGCCAAGCCAGAAAGTGCGACTGAGATCACAGTCTATAAATCACCGTCGTGCGGATGTTGCACCCAATGGGTGGAGCATTTGCAGGCAGACGGCTTCGAGGTTCAGGTTGAAACGGTGAACGAGACGTACTCGATCAAGTCGAATTTGGGAGTGCCGCAACTACTGGGTTCCTGTCATACCGCTGTTGTTGGTGATTACTGGGTTGAAGGTCATGTGCCAGCGGATTTGATCCGGAAATTACTGGCAGAAAAACCCGTTGACATCAAAGGCCTCGTGGTGCTCGGCATGGTTCCCGGATCGCCAGGGATGGAGTCACCGCAAGCGAAGAAATACCAGATCCTCAGGGTCGATGACGAAGGACTGGTGTCCGTATACGCCACGAGAGAGGGATCGCCGTACTCGAATTGACCCAATGAATTTTTTCGTAGCGGTGGATGCCGTTACCGGAAATTTATTTTCTGAACTGCAGATATCCCAAGGAGGATTTATGAAAACGGTAAGCGTAATCATGCTTTCAGCCCTGTTGGCAGTCAGTTTATCCAGCAATGCTGGAACTGAGGATGATCAAAAGGGTGACGGCATGAACAAACCCATGATGCATTCCATGGACCAGGACAGCGAAATGGATATGCATGAAATGATGAACAATCCGGAAATGAGAGCGCGGATGCAAAAGCATGTGGAACTGATGCAGGCGCTGTTGAACTCCGATGCAGAGGATCCTGAGAAAATGCACGAGATGATGCGTGATCCTGAAATGAAGTCCATGATGCAGAGGCACATGAAGTGTGCACAAATGATGCACGGCGAAATGGCGGGAGAGCACTCAGAAGCCAAGGAAACGGATCACGATCACGATGGCGATTCCGACTGAGAAGCAGGCTTGACATATCACCTCAGACCGGTCGTCAGTCGAGCTCAGGTCCATGCGGACCGCCCATGCCAGGGCGGCCCCGTGGCAGTGCTGCTTCAGGCGACTGAACGCTGGGCCAGATCGTTGGTCCTGTTGTGGTGGCACACATAATCGTGCTCTCGTTGCCCGGCAGGCCTGCAGTGCGCCCTTGGCTGTCAGGGCTGTTCTCCACGCCCATCCGTTCGATCAACGGGCAAAGTTCGCCGTCGAGCGGAGTCGGATCATCCATTTGTTCCCATGACTCCAGTGCGCGGGTGATGCGAGCCTCGGTGGCCTGAAGATCGGCGATGCGACCCCTGATGCTCACCAGTCGTTGTTCGACCAGTGACCTTACCTGATGGCACGGGATCTCACCGTTGTCCAGCATTTCAAAAACGGCTTTGATGTCTCCGATGGTCAGACCGAGCGCCTGCGCCTGACGGATGAACACGACACGGTGCAGGTCGGCCGATGAGAAGCGTCGATAGCCGTTTTCGGGTTCTCGTCCAGGGTCCAGCAGGCCGATACGGGCGTAGTATCTGATGGTGGCGGGCGTGACTTCCACCCGGCGGGCCAGTTCGGCCACATGTAAGCTGCCGAACGGTCTTGCGACTGTGTGGTTATTGAACATCATAGTCTCCTTCAATTGCGCTGCGACAGAGATGCCGTGGGCATCTGTTTATTGCCGCACGGGGCGGCGGGCACAAATTGAAGGCGGCCTATATGCGTAGACGCTGCGTGACGAGATAAACCGGTGGTGAGGATTCGTGTAGCGGTGGCCTTGGGTGAACTGCCGGCACGTCTGTCGAGAGTTCCGGGCTGATGATATCGAGGCTGATCGGCAGAGCCGCCAGCATCATCGGCTTGTAAGGTTTTGGTGAATCAGCGCTGAGCAGCCGTGGTTCGATCGCAACCGCAATCCAAATCGAGCGTCAGTTTCGCTGGTTTGTCGTCGGGATAATGTTCATGAACGCAAATGACCCCGTGACAGTATCACCGCCCAGCCCAACCGGCATCAGTGACATGGAACAGGACGAGACAAGCATGCTGAGCCATGCAAACACGATCACACTCAGCCTGGGTGTTGAATGACGTTCTTGTCGAATGGCGGTAAGCACGGTCATTCTGAATCTGCTCGAAACGATGCTGTTGTCGCTAGGCCGGTACCAGCGACAACACAGTGCATAACTAATGAATATCAGACAATATTTTTTCACAAAGAGTTCATCGAGGACATCCGTAACTATACTTAGTTGTCCCTGGACTTCCGCCTTATGGATCTCCTCATGAAACATCGGCGACCGTTTGAACTGCTGCGAACGCCACAAGGAACCGATGGTGGCGTTCATGCCGGGGGCATCATGCGGGTTAAGGCAAGGGTCTTCATTCGAAGTAGGCTTTCAAAACATATTCCTGCACCATGCGCTGCGTGTTGAAATGCGAGGCGTTGAGCGCGATGGCGTGACGCATGATACGAAGCCAATCCTCGCGGTGCTGGTAGAAGGCGGGCAGGACGACCTGCCCGAGCTTTTGGTAAAGCGATTGAGTATCGCAACGAGTGCGCTCGTTGGGGCTGGCGTCAACCGGGGTGGTTTCGCCGACGGCCCAGCCGGTGACGTGCTCGATGCAACCTTCCAGCCACCAACCGTCGAGCACACTGAGACTCGGCACGCCGTTGAGCGCGGCCTTCATGCCGCTGGTGCCGCTGGCTTCCAAAGGCGGTTCAGGCGTGTTGAGCCACACGTCCACGCCCGGGACGAGCAACCGCGCCAGTTCCCAATCGTAGTTTTCCAGGTAAACCAGGCGCACTTCGGGAAGGAGTGCCTGGCGCGTCTGAACGATCTGCTGGATGAGCCGCTTGCCTTCCTCGTCACGGGGATGGGCCTTGCCCGCGTAAACGATTTGCATGCCTCCAGCTTTGGCAGCGATCCGCTTTAGCCGGCGCGGATCGGTCAGGAGCAAATTGGCGCGTTTGTAGGCGGCTGCGCGCCGGGCAAAGGCGAGCGTGAATGTGGCGGTGTCGAAGCCGGCATCCGTGCGGCGATTGACCTCACGGATCAGTTTTTCCTTCGCTGCGGTGTGGGCCTGCCAGATCTCTTCCCTGGGAATGTTGAGCGATCCACGGAGACTGGCGTTGTCCTCACGCCAGCCGGGGACGTAGCGGTCGAACAACTCCGCGAACGGGGGCGAAACCCATGTCGCCAGATGCACGCCGTTGGTGATGTGGTCAATCTGGTAGTGGTGGAAGGCGTCCTTCGGTTGGAGCAACTGTTGCGACACTTCGCCGTGCTTCTTGGCCACACCGTTGACGTAGTGGCTGAGGTTGAGCGCGAGGTAGGTCATGTTCAGCTCGCCCGCGCAGCAGAATACCTCGTGCATGTCGAGGATGTCGCTGCGCTCCAGCACGCGCCCAACGTGCTGCGGCGGGAAGCGGTCGTGGCCGGCCGGCACGGGCGTGTGGGTGGTAAAGACGCACTGCCGCTGGATCGCTTGCACATCGTCGTGGTTGAACCGATCGCGCTGAAACCACCGCGCCCGTTCATCGAGCAACTCCAGTCCGAGCAGCGCCGCGTGCCCTTCGTTCATGTGGAAGCGGTGCACCTCATGATAGCCTAGCGCGCGCAGCATCCTCACCCCGCCGATGCCCAGAACGACTTCCTGGCACAAGCGGTAATGGGCATCGCCACCGTAGAGAAAATGTGTGAGCGCGCGGTCCCACTCGGAATTCTCCGGCAGGTCGGAGTCGAGCAGAATCACCGGCACTTCGTGGCCGCTGATGCCCTTGACCGTGTATTGCCACGCGCCCACGTGAACGGTCCGCCCTTCAATCCCAACTTGGACCCGTAGCGGAAGCTCGCGACAATGCTGCTGCACATCCCAGTCAACCGGCAACTCGGTCTGCCGCCCGTTGGCATCGAGCCTTTGGATGAAATAACCACGCCGATACAGCAACGTCACCGCGACCATTGGCAGCTTGAGGTCCGCAGCCGAACGGACGGTGTCGCCCGCGAGCATTCCCAGCCCGCCGCTGTAGGTTGGCATTCCCGGCTCCAAGGCGATTTCCATGGAGAAGTAAGCGATGTCATGGGCATAACAGGCGGTAATTCAGTCGCTCGGCGGATATCTCTGCGCTCATGGTCCCTCCATTACTGCTACCGACGCCAAACCTTTATTTCCGGGGCGCCGCTGGCACCTCGATCACCGAATTGTCGCAGTCGCCGAATGGCGTGGGTACATAGGCATCCGCCGCCGCATCGTTCTCCCAAAGTGTTCCGTCAATCAGGTATCGAAACTGGTAGCGCTTGCCACAGGCCAGCTTGACGGTCGCGACAAAGCTACCGTCCTTACGGCGCTTCATGGGGTTGGCAGTTGCAGCCCAATCGTTGAAGTTTCCGACAACGGCTACCTTCTTCGCGTCTTTAGTGACGCCAGGGTCAGTTGTGAAGGTCACATTGCAGGTTTCATTGTCTGCCAGATATTGTCGCTTTAGCATGATCGTATCTCCTGGGGTAAGTCGCTACTGATTGCCGCCCCCACGTTGCATTTGCAGGACCAAGGCACAAAGGGGCGCCGTTCGTATCGGCGCTGACCAGAGTTGGCGTGGCAGCGCCTGCACTGTGGCGTGACGGCGCGATGATGGTGCCGTCAGGGACCCGGACGCCGGACGTCACGATGACATCGCTGAGTACGCAGTGGCGACCGATCACTGCATGGGGCAGGACTACGGCATTCGATACATCGGAATGCTCGGCTACCTTGACATTGGCGAACAATACCGAACGGCGCACCGTCGCCCGATCCACCTCGCAGCCAGCGGCCAGCAGGGCATCAGTCACTTGACCCGATTGACCAGGGAATCGCGTGCTGCATCGTGGGCCGTTCAGGGAGCGCTCGTCCGACCGCAGCGGCCACCTCGCATCGTCGAGACGAAAGCCCGGAATGCCATCGAGAAGCTCCATATGCGCGCGCCAGTTTGCTGAGGTCGTGCCAACATCCCGCCAGTAGCCGCCACCGACGGCAGCATCCTCTGTGAACGGATAGGCGAACACCTTCATCTTACCGTAGAGCCGCGGCAGCAGATCACGGCCAAAATCATGACTTGAGGTTTCCGTCGAAGCGTCCTCTCTCAATAGCCTGCCCAGCAAATCCCGATTGAACACATAGATACCCATCGACCCCAGCGTCCGCCCGGGGCGGCCAGGCATGCTTTGCGGATGGTGCGGTTTTTCCACAAAACCAACGATTCGGTTCGAGGCATCAATGGACATCACACCATAGTCACGCGCCTCTTCGGTGGGAACCTCGACACAGCCGACGGTGATGTCAGCCTGACAAGCCACGTGCTGCTGGAGCATCGGACGATAGTCCATCTTGTAGACGTGATCTCCAGCCAGGATCAGCACCAGCCGCGCATCCAGGGCGTCGATCCTGGCCCAGTTCTGGAAGACTGCATCGGCAGTGCCGCGATAGTTGCCCCCACCTGCGTGCAGCTTGGCGCGCCACGGTTCGACAAGATCTGCACCAAGCTCACCGCAATCAGGCCATACCCGTGCCATGTGTCGAAGCAGCGAGGTATCCTTGTATTGAGTCGCAACACCGATGCGGTAAATTCCCGAATTGACGCAGTTGGAAAGAGAGAAATCGATATTGCGGTAAAAGCCGCCAAAGGGCAGCGCCGGCTTGCATTCATCACGGGTCAAGGCGCCGAGCCGGGTCCCCCGGCCGCCGGCCAGCACGACCGCCGCAGTCTCGCGAGCAAGCCGGTGAGAGCCGGTGGATATGCGGGAAATACCGTTCGTGTTCATGCCGCCGCCTTGCCGTGTGATTTCGTTATCCCTGGGAGATGGGTGGCACGTATTCCTGCCCCGGGGCGCGATCCTTGCCCCTCCTGCAGCGCAGGCAGTCGGTGGGGGAGGGGGGTGTGACGACTGCCTGCGCTGCCCAACCTGCGTTAAACTGGTCTTCAATCCAGCGGACCCGGGGCCCGGAGCGCGAACCGCCGCGCGCCTTTTTTACGTGCCACCCCGCGTTGGCCACCTGGCCGTTCGTGTTGGGCGGGGCTTTCACACAACCGGGTCAGCTGGACCGAAGTCGTATCGTTCATGGATTTCCTGTTTACGGTCATGATGTGAGTCTACAGGTTGTATCCAGCATACAGGTCAAGCCCCGAACCAAACTTCCGGCGCAGTCATCGAATGGCTCATCCCGAAGACTGACGTGTAACATCGGCCGGAGTGCATTTCAAATGGTCACAGTGGTAGCCAACATCGACACCGGCAGCCTGGGCAGCGTGATTTGGAAGCTAGTCCAGCCCGCCTCGGAGACGACGCCGACCTCACCGCCATGGGCGGTAATGATCGATTTAACGATGGCCAGCCCCAACCCCGCGCCATCAATGCCGCGCTGTCTCGATGGATCGACGCGATAGAAACGGTCGAACAGTTTCGGCAGGTGTTCAGGCGGGATCTCCGGGCCGGTATTTTCGACGGCGATACCGGTGGCGCCGCCGTTCAATGCATCGAGTTTCACCCGCACGGTCCCACCGGCCGGCGTATGGCGGATGGCGTTGGAGAGGAGATTGCCCAACGCCCGCCGGAGCATGGGTCGATCACATGTGGCCGTGGCGGCGCCTTCCGTCGCCAGGGCGACACCACGCTCTTCGGCCCAGCCTTCGTAGTAGTCGAACAGCGCACGAACTTCACCTGTAAGAACCACCGTTTCGACATTCTTGATCCGCGGGCGGTTGTCCGTCTGCGCCAGAAACAGCATGTCTCCGATCATCTGTGCCATGCGTTCGTATTCCTCCATGTTCGAATAGAGTATTTCCCGGTACTCATCCACGGTGCGCGCCCGGGACAGCGCCACCTCGGTCTGGGTCATCAAATTGGTGACGGGTGTGCGTAATTCATGGGCGATATCGGCATTGAAGTCCGAGAGCCGGTGAAACGCCGCGTCTACGCGCCGGAGCATCTCGTTGAACGAGACCGCGAGATCCTTGAGTTCATACGGCACGCGTTCGGGCGGCAGGCGCGCGTTCAATTCACTGGCGCTGATGCGGCGGATGCGGGCGACGATATCATGCAGCGGCGCATGGCCCTGCCGCACCGCGATCCATCCCATGAGGCCCATGACGGCGATGCTGCTCATGATCATGAGCCACAAGGTGCGACGAAAGGCGGCCAGGAAGCGCAGGTGATAATCGATCGGTACCGTCACCGCCAGGGTATAGGGCCCTGCCGCGGCCGGTCCGATACCGGACACCGTCTGTAACAGTACGCGATAGTTGTGATCGTTATAGTGCCACTGGCGTAAGACGTTGCTATCGTAGCCTGTGCTGGCCGTGTTCGCCAGTATGGAAAGATCCGGAGCCGCACTCGAATAGATCGTGTCTCCGCTGCCGCTGGCAATATACAGCGAAGCGCCGTGATGGCCGATGAGAATGTCATCGAATCTCTGGCGAAGGTAGGTCAATTCGCTTGGAGCGAGTTCGCCAGGCAAAGCCTCCTGTACCGCCCGGGCGATGAGCTGCAGTTCGGCGGCATCGCCCGCCGCGAAGTGGCTCTCCATCGAACGATTGATGACCCAGCCGAACACGGGAAAGACGATGGCTGCGGCGATGCCGAACAGGAGCGTCAGGCGCAGTGCGAGCGACAGGGGGCGGCGCGTCAGTCGCATCGGGGGCACTCTCAGACCTCGCCCAATGTTTCGAGCATGTAGCCCATGCCGCGCACCGTATGAATGAGCTTGGGTTCGAAGGCGTCGTCAATCTTGGCGCGCAGGCGCCGGATGGCAACGTCGATGACATTGGTGTCGCTGTCGAAGTTCATGTCCCAGACTTGGGAGGCGATCAGGGAGCGGGGCAGCACTTCGTCCCGGTGGCGCAGCAGCAGTTCGAGCAGGGCGAATTCTTTTGCGGTGAGTGTAATCCGCTGTCCCGCGCGCGTTACTCGCCGCCGCATCAGGTCGAGTTCGAGGTCGGCAACCTGGAGCGTCGTTTCGGTCGCCGGGACGGTACCGCGCCGCAGCAGAGTGCGTACCCGCGCCAGCAACTCGGCGAAGGCGAAGGGCTTCACCAGATAATCGTCGGCGCCGAGCTCCAGCCCCCTGACCCGGTCGTCCACGCTGTCGCGTGCGGTGAGAAACAGCACCGGAACCTTGCTGCCCGCCTCGCGCAGCGCCTGCAAAATCCGCCAGCCGTCGACGTCCGGCAGCAGAACATCCAGGATGATCAGATCGTAGGATCCGGTCATCGCCAGATGGTGTCCATCCAGTCCATTGCGGGCAGGGTCCACCACAAAACCCGCCTCGGTAAGGCCTTGGTGGAGGTACTCGCGGATCTTGGCTTCGTCCTCGACGATCAGGATTTTCATACGCGGCGGTCCTCACAGGGTACGGCGCGGTGTCAAACCGGTAACGCCACAGCCCGCGTGCCGTCGGTTACCTGGCTTCAGTGACATCAGATTACGCCCGGTCCTCTGTCTGGAAGATGACGCGTGCATTACAGAATTGTAATTGTTGGGTCATGCTGTGGACAGGGACATGTCATTAAAGTGCCGTAAGGAAGTCGGTTACGGCGGATTCGCCACCAACGAGACCAGGGAGTCGTCGCACGTGCAGCGGCGAAAGAAGAGAAGCGAGACACCGAACAGCCGGACAGGCGACTGGAGAGTTAGCGAAATGAAGCGAGCTTTACAACCCCCCCTGATATTATCCGAGTTGCCGCGCCGGCGATTCGTCCAGGGCTTGGTTGCGGGCGGGGTTCTGTTGGGCCTCTCGCCCTGGGCCAGACCGGCTCGAGCGGAGGGGAGGGTCAGCACCGCAACCGGCACACCGCCGGTGCTTTCAGGCACTGAGTTCGACCTTACCATCGCCGAGACGCCGGTCAATTTCACCGGCAGCCCGCGCCTGGCCACCACCATCAACGGCTCAATACCGGCGCCCATCCTGCGCTGGCGCGAGGGCGACACGGTCACGCTGCGCGTCACCAACCGGTTGCCGGTGGACACCTCCATCCATTGGCACGGCATCCTGTTGCCGTTCCAGATGGATGGGGTGCCGGGCCTCAGTTACCCGGGCATCCGCCCCGGTGAGACCTTCACCTACCGCTTCAAGGTGCAGCAGTCGGGGACCTACTGGTACCACTCCCATTCGGGATTCCAGGAGCAGACCGGCATGTACGGCGTTATCATCATCGATGCCGCGCGCGGGGATTCGATTCGCGCCGACCGTGACTATGTCGTGCAGCTGTCCGACTGGACCGACGAGGACCCGATGCGGGTGTTCGCCAAGCTCAAGAGGCAGAGCGACTACTACAACTTCAATCAGTTGACCGCCGGCGATTTCTTCCGCGACGTCAGCGCGGACGGGCTCCGATCGGCGCTGGGCCAGCGGCGCATGTGGAACCAGATGCGCATGAGTCCGACCGACCTGGCGGACATCTCCGGCTACACCTACACCTACCTGATGAACGGCGCCACGCCCGCGGGCAACTGGACCGCTCTATTCAAGCGCGGCGAGCGGTTGCGGCTGCGGTTCATCAACTCGGGTGCCCAGACCTTCTTCGACGTGCGCATCCCGGGACTCGAGCTGACCGTGGTCCACGTGGACGGCCAGGACGTCGAGCCCGTCACGGTGGACGAGATCCGCATTGGCGTGGCCGAGACCTACGACGTGATCGTCGCGCCCAGGGACGACCGCGCGTATACGATTTTCGCCCAGTCGATGGACCGCACCGGCTTCGCGCGCGGCACGCTCGCGCCGCGCGCCGGCATGGAAGCCGAGGTCCCGGCGATTGATGCACCCGAACTGCTCACCATGGCCGACATGATGGGCAACATGACACACGGTGACATGGCCGGGATGGGCGGCATGGACCATAGCGGCCATGCGATGCCTGCTATGGATCACACCGCCCACGCCGGTATGGCCATGGCCGCCCCGGTGCGCGCGCACCACGCCCGGACCGAGTACGGGTCGAGCGTCGACATGCGCGTCGATTTCCCGCGCACGAACCTCGACGACCCGGGTATCGGCTTGCGCGACAACGGCCGGCGGGTGTTGACCTATGCCGATCTGCACACCCTCGGTGGACCGCTCGATGCCCACGGCGCCGAGCGCGAGATCGAGCTGCACCTCACGGGCAACATGGAACGTTACAGTTGGTCGCTGGATGGCCTCGAATTCGGTCGATCGACGCCGGTGCATTTCCGCCACAACGAGCGCCTGCGCGTAGTGCTGGTCAACGACACCATGATGACCCACCCCATGCACCTGCACGGCATGTGGAGCGAGCTGGAAGGTCCGGATGGCAGTTTCATGGCCCGCCGGCACACCATTAGCGTACAGCCGGCGCAACGGGTGAGCTTCCTGGTCACCGCCGACGCGCTCGGCCGCTGGGCCTGGCACTGCCATATCCTGTACCACATGGACGCGGGCATGTTCCGCCAGGTGGTGGTGGCATGAGTGCGGTGCGACGGATGATGATACGGACGAAGACACTGACGATGTGCGGCCGAGTGTCGCTGTTCGCTGTGGTTATCACGGGGTTCATTGTTTCCCCCGTGTGTGCGCTGGAACAGCAGACCCAGGACCCGCATGCGGGACACAGGATGTCGTCGCCGGCATTGACGGCGGATGAGGACAACGATGCCGAGGCGAAGGAAGGCGGTACGTCCGGGACGCACGGGGCAATGGACATGGGATCGATGCAGGGTGGCTCGCCCCCGCCCGACGCGCGCGACCCGCAGGCCTACGCCGAGGGTTACGATTTCGGTCCCATGAAGCTGCGACTGGCCGACACCCACAGTCTCGGCGCCCTGCTGGTGGAAAACCTGGAAATGATGCGCAGCGACGACAACACTTTCGCCGAGTACGACTTTCAGGCCTGGTACGGCCGCACTTACGACCGCGTGGTGCTGAAGGCCGAAGGCAATGTGGATGACAGCAAGTTCAAGGAGGCGCGTACCGAGCTGCTGTGGGGACATGCGATAGCCGCTTTCTGGGATGCGCAACTCGGCGTGCGTTACGACAACGATGAGAAGCCGGACCGGACATGGTTGGCGTTTGGCGTGCAGGGGCTGGCGCCCTACTGGTTCGAGGTGGACGCCGCCGCCTACGTCGGCGAAGAGGGGCGCAGCGCGCTACGACTGGACGTGCAATACGAGCTGCTACTCACACAGCGGCTGATTCTGCAGCCGAAGATCGAGACGAATTTCTATGGCAAATCCGACGCCGCGCGCGGCCTCGGCAGTGGACTGTCCGAGGCCGGCGTGGCGCTGCGCCTGCGCTACGAGATCCGGCGGGAGTTCGCCCCTTACATGGGGGTCGAAAGGGTGCGCACGTTCGGTGATACGGCAGATCTGGCGCGGGCCGCCGGCGAAGATGCGAGCGAGACACGCTTCATCGCCGGGTTGCGCTTTTGGTTTTGAATGAATCAACCTTACCAAAGAGAGAGTGAACATGAAAAAGACGATTTCGATGCTAATTCTTGGTGTCTTGCCCGCACTGGTGCTGGCAGGTGGTAATCACGACGGTGGTCATGACATGAACGATGGGCAGGCCATGGAACAGATGGAACACCACGAAATGGAAGGCAAGGCGCACAGTGCGCACAAGGCCGAAGCCACCGCCGGCCAAGCCGGTGATCCGGCCGGCGTCAGCCGCACCATCGAGGTGACGATGCACGACACCATGCGCTTCGATCCGGCCGAGTTGAAATTCAAGGCAGGCGAAACGGTGCGTTTCGTGGTGCGCAACGAGGGCGAGATTCGCCACGAAATGGTGATCGGGTCGTTGGAAGAGTTGAAAGAGCACGCCGAGATGATGCGGAAGATGCCTGGTATGCAGCATGCGGAGGCCAACATGGTATCGCTGGCTCCCGGGGAGAGCGGCGAATTAGTCTGGCAGTTCGACCACGCTGGCTCGCTTGATTTCGCCTGTCTCGTGCCCGGTCACCTTGAAGCCGGGATGACCGGCAAGATCGAGGTCGAGTAAGGTCCGGGCAGCGAACGCCAAACCCGACCGCGGGCATGAGTCGCTTCGGCTGAAGAGCGCTGGGACTTTTTGCGGCGATTACCTTCATCGTGTGCGTGATCTACGGGCTGGTGACGCCACCAAGCCTGCACATGCATGCCTTTCTCGAACAGGTGCTGCCGGCGTTCGAGTGGCTCACCTGGTGGGGCTTCCTGCTCGGGCTCGTGGAGAGTTTTCTGTATGGCGTCTATACCGGCCTGGTGTTCTGCCCCATCTACAACGGGCTCAACCGCCGGTTCGGCGCCGGCCGGGGTACCCCCTGAACGGCACGTGCGATACCTTTTACTTCTGTTCAGGAAGCTGCCGGGAAGCGTTCGAGGCGGGGCCCGGGAATTACCTCCCACCTCACCGCCAGCACGGGGTCAAACCGCGGGTTCGACGTCAGCAGAACGGATCTCACCATGAATGAAGAGATTGCACATTCGGGTGCAGATACGCCTTCCGGAGCAACCGCTGCAGGGGAGCCTGTGACGAACCATGACGTCCTCAGGGACAGGAGGCGCTGAAGAAATAGGCCCCGACTTGCAATAGGCGGTGTACCATGAAGACCGGCAGTGTGGACGTTCGCGGCCAGGGTTTGAGCCTGCACCGCGACCTGTTGCCGGATGACTATATCCTGGCGCTGCAAGGCCTGCAGGATCACGTTGCGCCGTTTCCGGACGAGGCCGCGCGGCGCGAGGTGGAACAGGCGCTGGGAAAATCCCTCCCCGAATTGTTCGCCGAATTCGAGGTGCACCCGATGGCGGCCGCCGCGGGATTTCCCGCTCCGGGAAGCTATGATGTCCTTGGGGAGAAATTGGATGGAAAAGGTTTTCGCGCAACAGCTTGGACCGCTGGTTGAAAGCTACAAGAACGACCCGGAGTCCGTTTACAACACGTGGTTCGTCGGCAGCGCAGCGCGGCTGAAGGCCTTTCGCAGCATACGCCGCGGTGTGGCGACGGTGGTAGAAGATATCCAGACCGGGCTGTTTCCGAACGATTTCAAGGGGTCATCGCTGGAATTCGTGCTGACCTGTATCACCGAGCAGAAACAGGTTTTCGAGGGCGCTGCACATCCCTTCTACTGGAAACCCAAGCTACGCATTCCGGATATCTACGAGAACGAGATCAACAAACAGGCTTTTGGCCAATTTCTTTTCGCCTGTCTCAATGCGGGAGATGTGCGTGCCTTGGAAAAAGGGGTATTGAAACTGGCATCGCGGCAAATCAAAGGGCTTGGCCCCTCTGTCGCCAATATTCTCTATTTTTTGCATCCGACCCTATTTCCGCCGTTCAATACCGCCATGGTAAACGGCTTCAATGCCGTGTTCGATGCGAACAAGAAGCTGGGGTGCTGGAATAGCTACCTGGAAATGCGCGAAACCATCATCCAGGCGAATACCGAGTTGGGAATTTTGTCGAAAGACCTCGGCGCATTTGCCGGGCTTTTGTTCGATATCGGAATCGGCAAGTTGCAGGGCATTGAGCACTCATTTGGCGAAGGCCTGTCCCTGGCCCAAGACAAAATGGATGCCGTGCGGCGCAAGCGTCATCAACAGGTCGAGCAGGATTTGCAAGAGGAGCGCCTGCACACCAAGGTGCAACATCAGCTCGTCAGGCTGGGGCGGGCCCTTGGTTATGACGTTCTCTGTCGCGCGCAACGACCGTAGCACGAATTGCCAAGGAGTACCCCTCGGTTATCACTGTATCGAGCGCTTGCCGGATTTGGGATTGCCGCCCGAAGTCCACAACACTGTCGATCTGATCGACGTTTTGTGGCTCCACTCCGGGGTGTCGCGCATCGCATGCGCCTTTGAAGTAGAGAAGAGTACATCCATCTATTCGGGCATTCTGCGCCTGGCGGACATGGCTCTGTCCCTGCCCGGCAGGGAAGAACATCTTTATCTGGTTGCGCCGCGTTCCCGCGAACGGGAAATCATCGAGCAAGTGCGCCGCCCCATGTTTCAACGCCATGACGAGTTCGTGATTTCTTATCTGCTGTTCGAGGAGATCGATAAGCACTTGGATTCGCTGTGCCGATTCGGCGGCGACCACAGTGTTCTGGCCAAACTGGCATGCCGATGTATTCCCGAACAGGCTGCGCCGTAAGCTTGTTTCGCCGCGGCCAAGCCGACAACGCCGGCCTTGGGGCGTCTATACCGAGTTGAGTCGGGTCGCATCGCCGGCGCGGGGTGGAAGGTAGGTTCTACACACGGAGGTCATATCATGAAAACTGTCACCATCGAAGTCGGGGGGATGATTTCGGCGCTGAGCGCACGCGGCGTGGAGAAGCAGCTCGCCAAGCTCTTGGGTGTGCACCGGGCCGAGGTCAACTACGTCGCCGGCAGCGCGACGGTGGTCTACGACGAAACCGTCACCGATCTCAAGGCCATCAAGGCCAGGGTGCACGAGTGCGGTTACCACTGCACCGGCGAGATGCTGCCGAAGCATCTGTGCGCGCCCGAGGATCCGCCGGCCAACGGGTGAGGAAAGCCATGATCGAGCCGAAGAACGTCAGGACCACGAGTCGAGTTTATCCGGGAGTCGCAGGTCAGGTGGAACCATGAGCAGCAAGAAACTGACCGCCGATGCCGAACTGGAAAAGCTGCAGCGCGCATCATTCAGCTACTTTCTGCACGAGACGAATCCAGTCAACGGGCTGGTGATCGACAAGACCGCAGCGGATTGGCCTGCCAGTATTGCCGCCACCGGCCTCGCGTTGGCGGCTTACCCGGTGGGCGTCGAGCGCGGATTTATGTCGCGTGCCGCGGCGGTAGAACGAACGCTGCGACGCTGCGATTTTTCTGGAACAGCCCGCAAGGCCCCGAGCCCGACGCCACCGGCTATCAAGGGCTTTTACTATCATTTTCTCGACATGCAGACCGGCCGGCGCGCCTGGCAATGCGAACTGTCAACCGTAGACAGCGCTTTTCTGCTGGCGGGCGCGTTGACGGCGGGAATTTATTTTGACGCGGACACGGCCGACGAGCATGAAATCCGCACCCTCGCCGACGCGCTCTATCGCCGCGCCGATTGGCCGTGGGCGCAAAACAGGGTGCGACGGTGACGCACGGCTGGAAGCCCGAAAGCGGCTTTCTCAACTACCGCTGGGAAGGCTACGACGAGGCGCTGCTGCTGTATATTCTGGGGCTGGGCTCGCCGACTCATCCGCTGCCCGAGAGCAGCTACGCGGCGTGGGCTTCCACTTACCGGTGGGAACACTGTTACGGACAGGAATATCTCTACGCCGGGCCGTTATTCACCCATCAGCTCTCGCATGTCTGGATCGACTTTCGCGGCATTCAGGACGCCTTCATGCGCGGCAAGGGCATCGACTATTTCGAGAACAGCCGGCGCGCGACCTATGTGCAACAACGAGTACGCCATCGACAACCCGCTCAAGTTCGCGGACTACGGCGGGCACTGCTGGGGACTGACCGCGAGCGAAGGTCCCGGTCCGGACACCATCAACGTAGCCGGCATCGAGCGCCAGTTCTTCGATTACGTGGGACGTGGCGTGCCGTACGGACCCGACGACGGCACTATCGCGCCGTGGGCCGTGGCGGCGTCGCTGCCATTCGCGCCCGAGATTGTGCTGCCCGCGCTCGATTACTGCATTCATGACGTCAAATTGACAGAGTTCAACCGCTACGGCTTCAAAGCGTCCTTCAATCCGACCTACCCTGCCGCATCCGGCAATCCCTACGGCTGGGTATCACCGTGGCATTTCGGGCTCAATGAAGGGCCGACTGTTCTGATGATCGAAAATTATCGTACCGGCTTGTTGTGGCAATTGATGCGAAATTGCCCATACATCGTCGGCGGTTTGCGGCGAGCGGGTTTCACGGGAGGTTGGCTATGAACAGGTTGACATAGGGATGTCGTAGATCGCACCTTTTTCTGGGCGGGGATGTATGAACATTTCATATCGAAACGCGGTGTTGCTGCTTGGTTACGGTCGGTCTACGCAATTATGTTCGACAACGAACAGAGAAGGCCATCGGAGATGGCGACAATCCCCGTGAATTATGGGTCTTGAAAACAAATGCACCCGGCACTTGACCTGGCCACTCTGAATGGGCCAAAAACATCCAAGCAGAAGAGCATGATGATGATAGCGAATGTTTCACAAGGAAACACCGGTGGTTTGCCACCAGCATTGAGATCCGCTCAGGAGGCGCGATGAAAACGAGCGTAATTGAAGTAGGCGGGATGCTGTCGGCATTGAGCGCGCATGGAGTGGAAAAGCAGCTGGGCAAATTGCGCGGAGTCGAACGTGCAGAAGTGAATTATGTCTCGGGCAGCGCGACGGTGGTCTATGACGAAACGGTGATCGATCTCAAGACGATCCAGGCCAAGGTGCATGAGTGCGGCTACCACTGCAGCGGCGAACTCGTGCCCAAGCACCTGTGCAAGCCCGGGAATCCGCCTTCCGAAGGGTAGCGACCATGCCACCAACGGCGCCGTAATCGACGAAAGGAGGCATTCGAGCTGATTACGACCGCGCGTAGAAGGTTTCTTCGGTATATAGCCGCTTGCGAAGAGATCGGAGATGTAACAAGGCATTTTGAATACGACGACCGTTAAGGAGGCACGATGAAAACGAGCGTAATTGAAGTGCGCGACATGCTGTCGGTATTGACCGTGGACGAAGTGGAAAAGCGGATTGGCGAGGTGCCGGGTGTCGAAAGCGCTACGGTCAATTACGCTGCGGGAAACGCCACGGTGCGCTACGACGAAACCCGGCTCAACGTCGCCGATATCAAGGTACTCGTGCACCAAAGCGGGCAGCAGTCCGCCGACGACGGACAACAGGACAAAGCGGAGCCGGACGCGCCGCCTGCAACCCCCGCACCCGCTGCGCCGAAAACTGCCCCAGGCGCGCCCGCCGCTGAGTCGAAATCCGCACCCGCGGCTCCCGCAGGCAAGGGCCACGAGGGCCACGCGGCGCCGGGCGCGACAGCCCGCCATGTCGGCGGACTATGGCGCACGAGATGGGCCATGGCGGCAAGGACCTGCCGGCTATGGTGCGCGACATGCGCAACCGTTTCTGGATCTGCCTGATCTTCACCGTGCCGATCTTTGTCTACTCACCGATGGGGCTGTTTACTCCGCCCGCGCCGCCCTTCGGTCTGGACCTCAACCTGTGGCTGTTCTTCTTCGCCACCTTCGCCGTCGTCTATCCGAGCTGGCCGTTCTTCGTCTCCGCCTGGCGCGCGCTCAGGACGGGCACCCTGAGCATGGCGGTGCTGGTCGTGTTGAGCGTGGGGACCGGGTATCTCTTCAGTGTCGGCGCGACGTTCTTCTTCGAAGGGGGCGGGCAGTTCTTCGAAGCCGTGGCCGTCCTGCTGGTGTTCATCCTGCTCGGCCACTGGCTGGAAATGCGTGCCCGTGCGGGTGCGTCGTCCGCCATCACGGCGCTGATGGATCTCACGCCGGCGAAGGCCTCGGTCATCCGCAACGGCGCCGAGGTTGAAGTGCCGACGGCGGAGGTGCTGGCGGGCGAGATTGTCGTGATCCGGCCGGGCAACAAGATTCCGGTCGACGGCACGGTGGAGACCGGCGAATCACTGGTCGACGAGTCCATGCTCACCGGCGAGTCGATGCCGGTGCAGAAGGGGCCGGGCGCCACGGTGATCGGTGCGACCATCAACAAGAGCGGCAGCTTTCGCTACAAGGCGACGAAGGTCGGGGCCGACACGGCGCTGGCGCAGATCGTAAAACTGGTGCAGGAGGCGCAGAACTCGAAGGCGCCGGCGCAACTCCTGGCGGACAAGGCCGCGCAATGGCTGGTGATCGCCGCGATCGTCATCGGTCTTGCGACCTTTGCGGTGTGGTTCTGGTGGATCGGTGAGCCGCTGCTGTTCGCGGTGACGCTGACCATCACGGTCTTCGTGATCGCCTGCCCGGATGCGTTGGGACTGGCCACGCCGATGGCGGTCATGGTGGGCACCGGCCTGGGCGCGATGAACGGCATTCTGTTCAAGAACGCCTCGGCGCTGGAAGACGCCACCAAGCTCAACGTCATCATCTTCGACAAGACCGGTACGCTCACCATCGGCCAGCCGGAGGTGGTGGAGATGGTGACGGCGGAAGGGGTCACCGAGGACGTGCTGCTGACCGCCGCCGCGGCCGTCGAGCAGGGCTCCGACCATCCGCTGGCCCAGGCCATCCTGCGCCGGGCGGCGAACCTCACCGTCGCGGCACCGACCGGATTCGAAAGCCTCGACGGCATGGGCGCACGCGCCGAGACCGCCGGCGGAACGGTGTTCCTCGGCAACCGGCTGCTGATGGATACGCAAAAGCTCGCGCTCGGTCCCCTGGAGGCCGAAGCCGCCCGCCTGCAGGGCGACGGCCGCACCGTGGTCCATGTGTCTCAGGCCGCCCGCGTGATCGGCCTCATCGCCATCGCCGATGCGATCAGGCCAACCTCCAAAGCAGCGGTGGCCAAGCTGCGCGAACGCAAGATCGAAGTGGTGATGCTGACCGGCGACAACGCGGCCACGGCCAAGCGCATCGCCGCGGATCTCGGCATCGACAGCGTGCTGGCCGACGTGCTGCCGGACCAGAAGGCCGAGAAGGTGAAGGAACTGCAGGCCACCGGGAAGAAGGTCGGGATGGTGGGCGATGGCGTCAACGACGCGCCGGCGCTGACCCAGGCCAATGTCGGGATTCGCCATTGGCGCCGGCACCGACGTCGCGATGGAAAGCGCCGACGTGGTGCTGATGAAAAGCGATCCGTATGACATCGTTGCCGCGATCGAGCTGTCGCGCGCCACGTTGCGCAAGATGCACCAGAATCTGTGGTGGGCGGTGGGCTACAACGTGATCGCGTTCCCGCTCGCTGCGGGCGTCCTGTACCCCTTCGTACTGAGTCCGGAGGTCGCGGCGCTGTCGATGTCCGGCAGTACCCTCATCGTGGCGATCAATGCGCTGTTGCTGAAGCGCACCAAGCTGGCAGGCATCCGCCAGCCTGGCAAGCCGGCGGCGCCCGGGACGCCTGGCGGGCCAGCAACCCCAGAGCCAACCAAAGCGACTGCTGTGCCGGCAAACCCGCAGCCTAACCAGAAAGTAGCCGCGTGAGGGCCCTCCGATTGAAAAGGAGAATGAACATGGTCATCAAGACGAAAAAGCCTAAGCTCACGGACAAACCGTTGTCGCCTGATCTTCTGCGCAAGATGAATGCCTACTGGCGGGCCGCCAACTATCTGTCCGTCGGCCAGATCTATTTGTACGACAATCCGATGCTTAAAAAGCCGTTGACGCTGGAACATGTGAAGCCTCGACTACTGGGGCACTGGGGCACCACGCCGGGCTTGAACTTCATCTACGTGCATCTCAACCGGGTCATCAATCAGTATGACCTCAATGTAATTTATGTCGCTGGCCCCGGACATGGCGGACCGGCCCTGGTGGCCAACACATATCTGGAGGGCACCTACAGCGAGGTGTATCCGAATGTTTCCCAGGACGAAGAAGGTATGAAGAAGCTGTTCACACAGTTTTCCTTCCCCGGGGGCATACCGAGTCACGTAGCCCCGGAAACGCCGGGCTCCATCAACGAAGGCGGCGAACTCGGCTATTCGCTGGCACACGCGTATGGCGCAGCGTTCGACAACCCCGACTTGCTGGTTGCCTGTGTCGTGGGCGATGGCGAAGCGGAAACCGGCCCGCTGGCGACCAGCTGGCATTCGAACAAATTCCTCAATCCGGTGCACGACGGCGCCGTACTTCCGATCCTGCACTTGAATGGCTACAAGATTGCCGGCCCCACGGTGCTCGCCCGCATTTCCCGCGAAGAGCTTGAAGCCCTCTTCCGTGGCTACGGTTACACGCCCTATTTCGTCGAGGGTGACGACCCAAAGAAGATGCACCAGCTCATGGCCGCCACACTCGACACGATCGTGGCCGACATACAACAGATCCAGCGCGATGTCCGAAAAAACGGGTTCAAGCAACGACCGCGCTGGCCGATGATCATCCTGCGCTCACCGAAGGGCTGGACCGGTCCAGACGTGGTCGATGGCAAACCCGTCGAAGGGACATTTCGCGCGCACCAGGTGCCGGTCGCGGAATTGGCGACCAAGCCCAGGCACCTGAAAATTCTCGAACAGTGGATGAAGAGTTACCGGCCGCAGGAATTGTTCGACAAGAACGGCAGGCTCCTTGCGGAACTGGCTGAACTGGCACCGAGGGGCGAGCGGCGAATGGGAGCGAATCCTCATGCCAATGGCGGGCTACTGCTGCGGGATCTGAAAATGCCGGACTTCCGCGACTACGCGGTCAAGGTGGCGAAGCCCGGCGTCGTGGAAGCCGAAGCGACGCGCGTGCAGGGTCAGTTCATCCGCGACGTGTTCAAGCTTAACGCCGACGCACGCAACTTCCGCGTTTTCAGCCCGGACGAAACCGTTTCGAACCGCTGGAGCGCTGTGTTCGAAGTGACGAACCGTTGCTCGACGGCAGAAATCACTCCCACCGACGACCACATCGCGCCCGATGGCCGGGTGATGGAGATGTTGAGCGAGCATCAGTGCGAAGGTTGGCTCGAAGGTTACCTCCTGACCGGCCGACACGGCTTTTTCTCCTGCTACGAAGCATTCATTCACATCATCGATTCGATGTTCAACCAGCACGCCAAGTGGCTGGATGTGACCCGCCATATTCCATGGCGGCGACCCATCGCTTCGCTGAATTACCTGCTGTCTTCGCACGTGTGGCGTCAGGACCACAACGGCTTCACTCATCAGGACCCCGGCTTCATCGATCTGGTGGCGAACAAGAAGGCGGACATTATCCGCGTGTATCTGCCGCCTGATGCCAATACCCTGCTGTCGGTGACCGATCACTGCCTGCGCAGCCGCCATTACGTCAACGTCATCATCGCCGGCAAGCAGCCGTCGCCGCAATGGCTGGACATGGAGGCAGCAGTCAAACACTGCACCGCCGGGCTCGGCATCTGGAAATGGGCCAGCAACGACGCGGGCAGCGAGCCCGATGTGGTGATGGCCTGCGCCGGCGATGTGCCTACCCTGGAGACGCTGGCCGCGGCGGAGATGCTGCGACAGCATTTCCCGGAGCTCAAGATCCGCGTCATCAACGTCGTGGACTTGATGGTGCTGCAGCCGCAGACCGAGCACCCCCACGGCCTGGGCGACAAGGATTTCGATGTCCTGTTCACCAAGGACAAACCCATCGTCTTCGCCTATCACGGATATCCTTCGCTGATCCATCATCTGACGTATCGGCGAACCAACCATCACAACCTGCACGTTCGTGGGTACAAGGAAGAAGGAACCACTACCACGCCCTTCGACATGGCAGTACGCAATGACATCGACCGCTTTCATCTGGTCAAGGACGTGGTCGATCGAGTGCCGAGTTTGGGCCCGCGCGCTGCCCATCTCACCCAAATCATTCGAGACAAGCTGATCGACCACCAACGCTACATCCGGCAGTACGGTGAGGACATGCCGGAGATCCGGGATTGGAAATGGGGCGCCAGGAAAACGGGGAAGGCAGGCCCGCGCGCAAAATGATATCGGAGCAAATATGACGTTAGAAGAGACAGCACGACCTCGTCAATCCGGTATTGGCCTATCGGTTCGATTACCTCAAGAACAAAACGGGCAGGATCTGGCCCTGTCTGCGCCTTGACAGCAGCGTCTGGACGAAGGACAAAGACGGAATCGTCCCGGCTTTGCTCTCCGCGGAAATCACCGCGCGGATGGGCCGCGATCCCGGCGAGATCTACCGCGATCTGACGCGCGAGTTCGGCGAGCCTGCACACGGTCGGGTCGAGGCGCCCGCCACTCCGGCGCAAAAAGAGATGCTGTCAGAACTCTCGCCGCGGTGCGCTTCGCCCGGGATGGCTGCGTACCTGGGGGCTGCTGCTCTTCGCCCTGGCGCAGGTAATCGGTACCGTTGGCGTTCATGCGTGGGTCTGCTTGCTTGCGGTTCGGGTTGGTTCGGGCGGGGGAAAGAGCAGGGTGCGGGCCGCAGAGGCCATGACACGGGCCTCATCCGTGGGGATGACCCAGACCTCGACGCGGCTGCCTTCGGCATGAATCGCCCCGCCGCGTTCCGGGTCGACGGACAGGTTCCTGGACTCGTCGAGCACGATTCCGGCCCAAGCGAATGGTTGCAGTATGCGCTGGCGGATGCTGACTGCGTGTTCGCCGATGCCGCCGCCGAACAGGATCGCTCGTGCACCCTGCAAAACCGCGAGATAAGCGCCGACATACATTTGCACGCGATGGCAGAACATGCGCACGGCGAGCTTGGCTTTGGCCGATGGACTCTCGAGCAAGGACCGCATATCGCCCGTCTGCCCCGAGATCGCGAGCAATCCCGAGTGTCTGTTGAAAAGGGTGTCGAGCTCTGCCGCGCTCATCCCGCCCTTTTCGACCAAGTGAAGCACGACCGCCGGGTCGAGGTTGCCGCAGCGGGTCGCCATGATCAATCCTTCCAGCGGTGAGAACCCCATGGAGGTTTCCACGGGTGTACCCCGGTCCGATGCCGTGACGGAGCACCCCGCGCCGAGCTGCAGCGAAATGACCCGGCGATCGTCGCCCGGGGTGCTGCGATCACCCCATTGATCCAGCATCGATTGGTGGGCCAGGCCATGGAACCCATAACGCCGGATCCCATGCCGCGCGCAAAGTTCTGGCGGCAGGGCGTAGCTGGCCGCGTGAGGCGGCAGGTCCGCGAAAAACGCCGTATCGAAGCAGGCGGCTTGCGGTACGCCGGGACCAAAGGCTTCTCGCGCGGCCTGGATCCAGTCCAGCGCCAGGCCATTGTGCAGTGGCGCGAAAGCGCGCAGGCGCTCGATTTCCGCTTCCACCTCCGCATCGACCAGGCGAGGTTCCCTCAGTGTCTGGCCACCGTGCACGACACGGTGCATGACGAGTTCAGGGCGAGCCAGGCCATGACGGTGCATGAAGTCCAGGAGCACGTCCGCATCGCCATCCGGCAGCGATGTCAGGTGTGCTTCAGCCAGGCGTTCAAGCGTGGGACCCACCGAGTAACCGGAGATACGCAGCGAGGAACTGCCCGCATTGATTGTTACCACCTGGGCTGAACTCACTTGCGCCTCTGTCATGCTTCGGGCCACTTCATCCCTCCCTTTTCAGACTTGGGTTACCAGGGTTCACACCATTGTAAGCGTGCGAATCGCATCAAACGAGCTGATCGCGGCGGAAATAATTCGCTGACAGGCGTATCACTGACCGGCCCTCTCGGGTTGCAGCCGCAGCCCGCACTTGTGCTGCAAGGTCAACCAGCCGTGCGCGGGGTCGTGGAGATCGACGCCGCCGAAGGCGTCGCCCGCAGACCTGAGATAGTCATCGAGAAAGAGCAGGACATGATCGAGGTGTACCCAGTGCCAGCCGCGCGGTGCGCGGTCTCCACGCGAGGCAAACAGGACCATCCGGATCTCGTGGCCGTTATCGCCCCGGGCGCGACCATTCTGTATCAGCGCCTGAACCAACGCCGGCGCTTCCGCGGCATCGCAGCAACCGAAACGGGCCAATGCCGCTGCCAGCACCTGGTGATTGCGGGCCGCGGGATTGACCTGGGCGCGCCCCTGTTTCACTTCCGCCACGATCATGTCAGTGCGATCCGCCGGGCTGGCCAGCACCGGGTCCGGATGCGTTGCCACAAGGCCCGATACACGCGCGGGGCCTTTTTGGGCACCCCCGACTGAAGAACGGTGGACGGGGTGGGAGAAGCGAACCGCCAACATATCGACATCGGTCAGAGTTCTCGATACCCCGTCACGGCGCGCCTCCACGATGGGATAGTCCGTTGCCGTGAAGTAACCGTTCACGTGCAGGTAGGCTTACACGAGACTCGTTGCCACGTCCATTACAGCCTCCTCATCTGCACTTCGTACCGCTACCGGGTCTGGTGCGCATCGGCGTTGCTCTTGCGCCGGGGGATAAATGCGGGTCTGTGCGCCATGTATTCCCGATAGCGGTCCCCGAATTTTTCCAGGGCCATAATTTCCTTCCGGCGCGCCAGGCGTACGTATACGTACACGTAGACGAGAATCGGGAACATCACGAGCGTGGGCAACGTTGGCCACTGCAACAGGAAGCCGAACATTTCTGTAAACAGCGCAATGACGAAGGCAGAGAACGCGCCGAGACTGCGCCAGTCGCGGGTCGATTTTGGCTTGGCAAAACTGAAGGCAAAGAAGATGAAGATCGCGGAGTTGAGGATCACCAGCGACCACAAGCCGTAAGCGCTGCCGTTGTGCATCACTTTTCCTCCCCGTGATCATGCTTTTCATGGTGATCTCCGTGCCTGTGATGCATGAAGATGTGCATTACGGGGCAGAGCAGCAGGATCAGGAAGGGCAGGGCATAAATGAAGTGCGCGCGGTGCTCGGTGAGGAGGAAGTAAAGCATGCCACCGATCAGGCCCATGGCCGCCAGCCCGTTGGGCGTGAACCAGAAATTTCGCTGCCGCTTATTCATTTCACTCATCTTCATTTCACCCATCTCGATTCAGGTTGTGCTGCCAATTCGTGGATAGCGAACATGTCGCTCTGGCTACTCCACGAACAACTTGCCGCGGAACATCCCCATCTGGCAGGAGAACTTGAACTCGCCGGGTTCCGACGGCATGAATTCCACGGCCACGGTTTCCCCGGTAGGCAGGCGCGCGCTTTTGTCGAAATCGGGAAACAGCACCATCTCGGAGCAGCTCGCGGTTTCCTCGCGGCGGAAGTTCCGATGGTTACGCCGATGGATCCCGACGCCAAAACCCGGAAGTCACATGCAGCTTACAACCTGTATGTTGCGTTCAGGTCAAGCTCATCGGTATTTCCCATTGCGTCGATGAGGCGGTGCCGATACCGGCCACCCAGTTGCCGGTGATGCCATACCTGCTAGCTCGGTTTCCGTTTCGCGCTCGTCGGATTCTTCCCGATGCGTGCCCAGATGCACTTCGAAACAAGTCAAGCGGTTTTTAAACATCCGGTCAGATTCTTCCGTCCCGTTGACTTCAAACACGAAGCCAATGCCCAGGTTGAACTCATCGCTGCGTGAAACCTGTGTGCCCTCCATGTCACACAACCGACTCCGACCAGCCACTGGCGCCCATGAACTGACCGCTCTCGCACATCCATGTGCTTCGCGGCACCGGCACTTCCTTGTGCATTGAGACCTGACCGGATTGCGGCGGAAAACTCCAAAGGACGCCGCGACGCGCCCGCTCAGCGGCGAGAGCGACGTGGTGGGCGGCGACCCGTATGAGCTGCGCATCGCGCGGCCGGCGAACGGCGACTGGTCGATCGACCGCGTCGAAGCCGACGGCGCGAAGGTCCGCGTCGCCGGCGAGGACCTGGCCGGGTGGCGCGTCTGCATCAAGACGCCGGACAGCAGCGCCGTGACCTGGCGCGTCGTGATGCGCGACCAGTGATCTGAGTAGAGCTTATTGAGGCGGAGCAATAGGAGAAACGATTGCCGAGCAGGGCGCTCTATGCTTCAAAGCGGGTGAAGGGACTCGAACCCTCAACATTCAGCTTGGGAATCCAAGCAGCGTTAATTCCATCGTTCGCCCGTATCGCGACTTATGATACCGGCAATCGGCGCTGTTACGAATCCTTGCACGTCACCCACGTCAAAGCCGCCACACTCGCCCTTATCAACACCCCCATATAACAGATCACATTTGATCGTTATATGGCCAGATAAGTCATTTAGTGCTAAAATATGATCTCCAGAACGTCGATGGAGGTTCTATGGCCAAGCCCCCGTTCCAACTGCACAACCCCGACGAGATCGCCCGCCAACTCGCGGATCGCGTTCGCGCCGAGCGCCTGCGCCGAGGGTGGAAACAGGAGACGCTGGCGGATCGGTCCGGCGTGTCGCTGCCGACCGTCCGCCGCTATGAACGCACTGGTCTCACATCGGTCGAGAATATGCTCAAGCTCTGCCATGCGCTCGGTCGCCTCGACGAATTCGCCGACCTGCTCAAACTGCCGGCCGCGTCATCCATCGACGAACTAGAGTCGCGTGCAACGACCTCCGCGCCGAAGCGCAAGCGCGGTGTGCGATGAGGAAACTCACCGTGCGATTCCAACGCACGCCTGATGAGGCGATGACCGTCGGTACGCTCGCCGAGGACAACCATCGCATCTACTTTGAATACGATGCCGCGTTCCTCGACACCGGCCTCGAACTATCGCCCTTCAAACTGCCCGCGCAGCCCGGCCTGATCGAACACACCGACCACGCCTTCGGCCCGCTGCCCGGCGTGTTCGACGACTCTTTGCCCGATGGCTGGGGCCTGCTGCTGATGGATCGCCATTTCCGCAGACAAGGCGTCGACCCCGCAACGCTTTCACCGCTTGATCGCCTGGCGTATCTGGGCACACGCACGATGGGCGCGCTGACGTACCACCCGCCGGCACGCGATCAGCCTGAGCCCGACGATCAACTGATCGACCTGTACGACCTTGGCCGCAATGCCGAGGATGTGCTCGAAGGCGATGCTGCCGAGGTGCTACCCGAACTGATGAGGGCCGGTGGGTCGCCAGGTGGTGCTCGCCCCAAGGTTCTCGTGGGTATCCAGGGCGATCGCATTATCTCGGGTGAGGATGATCTGCCCGAAAGATATGAGTACTGGATCGTGAAATTCGCCGTGAAGGCAGATGCACGCAACGCCGGCCCCGTCGAATACGCCTACAGCCTGATGGCCCGGTCTGCGGGGATCGACATGCCGCCCACGCGATTGTTCGAGGTCAAGCATGGCCGCAGCATTCGCCGTTACTTCGGCGTCAAGCGGTTCGACAGAGTCGATGGAAACCGCCGCATTCACATGCACGCCTTCGCCAATCTGGTCCACGCCAACTTCCGCATCCCCTCGACCGACTACGCCGACCTGTTCAAGGTGACTCAGGCCCTGACGCGAAACCACGCCGACCTGCTGCGACTGTTTCGGCTGATGCTGTTCAACATCGCCGCCCACAACCGTGACGACCACGCTAAGAACTTTGCGTTCACCCTCGACGACCAGACCGGCGATTGGTCTCTCGCACCCGCCTACGACTTGACCCACACCCCCGGCCCCGGCGGCGAGCACACCACGACCATCCTCGGCGAAGGCCGCCAGCCCACGCGCGATCACTGCCTCAAACTCGCGGAACAGTATGGCGTCAAGCGCCGCGAGACCGACCCGATCTTCGATGAGGTTAACGCCGCCATCAAACGCTGGCCCAAGTTCGCCGATCAAGCCGACTGCACGAGGAAAGTCGCCGCCGCGATCGGCAAATCCATCGGGCCGATCTGACCGTTGGCCCCAACTGTGTCCACGCTCGCCCGTGTCCCACCCGGCCGCCGTTCCGCGAGGATGGCCGGATTGCCCTTCACCCCCCACGTTCGAACGTTGCCCAACACGCGCGAACCCTGCCGCCGCCATGGTTCCTTCCCTGCTGATCAACCTCTCGATCGCGACGGGACTTTTGAGCCTTTTGGACCTGCGAACCAGCCCTCGCGCCAGCGAGGCAAAAAAAACGGGGAAGACGACGATAAACTCATTCAAACCCCTGGGGCAATACCCCTGGTATCTGCGTCCATGATCAATGACGTATCGCGATTCCAAAGGAGGCTGCATTCATCCGATACGCGCAGTAAACTTGGCCGATGAAGTTCCTGCGCCATCCACTATTCCTGCTGTTTGCCACATTGCTGCTGGCATGGGGGGTGTACGCCGCTTCCCGGCCACCACCACCACTGCCTGCCACGGTTACCGACCAGAAATTTTCCGCTGCCCGGGCCGAATTGCTGCTGCGCGAACTCTATGCGCAAAACCAGCCGCATGTCAGCGGCTCAGCGCAAAACGCGCTGCTACGGGACCGGATCGTGTCCATGCTGCACAGTTCTGGTTATACAGCGAAGATCCAGCGCCGGTTTCACTGCAATCCCGAATTCGCCAGCTGCAGCCCGGTGGAGAACATCCTGGCCATAAGGGAAGGAGAACAACACGGCAGCGCCATCCTGTTGACCGCGCACTATGACAGTGCCTGGGCGGGGCCGGGAGTCGCTGACGATGGCGCCGGTGTGGCTGCCCTGTTGGAAATCGCACGGATGGCGACGCTGGCGCCTGGATTCAGTCACGACCTGATTTTCCTGTTTACCGATGCGGAAGAACAAGGCCTGATCGGTGCGGATGCTTTTGCCACGCAGCATGCCTTGTTCGACACCGTCCGTGCTGTCATCAATCTCGAGGCGCGGGGTGTCACCGGCGCCAGCGTGATGTTCGAAACCGGTGAAAAAAATCGCCGCGTCATTCGCACCATGGCCGATAACCTGAAACGTCCGGTGGCAAACTCCCTGACTTACGAAGTCTATCGGCGCATGCCGAACGATACGGATTTCTCCGTTTACCGGCAAAGGGGTCTTCCCGGTGTGAACTTTGCTTTTACCGGGGGCGCTGCTCTCTATCATTCCCGCATCGATGATCTCGACCACCTGGACCTGGGCAGTTTGCAGCACCATGGCCAGAACGCCTGGTCGATGTTGCTGGGGATGGACGGACGTAACCTGGAACGGCTGGTTGCATCCGAGGATGCCGCCTATATCGACCTGTTCGGCAGGGTACTGTTGCAGTATCCGCTCAGTAGCACGATTGGCATTGTGCTGGTTCTGAGCGTTCTGGTCCTGATTGCCATTCGCCGGGCTTTCCGGCGCCAAATCGTTTTCCGCCAGGTGTTGTGGACCGTGCTCGGTGTTCTGAGTTTGGTGATTGCATTGCCTGCGTGCGGCTGGTTGCTGTCCTGGCCGCTCGGCCGCTGGGTGGATGCGCCGCCGCTGGAGCCCCCCTTTCCCTGGGGCGGTCGCGCGTCGTTGTTGCTGGCAGCGGTATGGTCGATTTTCGCGGTGCTGAAATTTCTCGCACCGCGGGTTTCCACCGGCTCAGTCGCTACCGGTTGTTGGGGTTTGTTTGTGCTGCTGGGTCTGGTGCTGGCCAATGCCATGCCCGGCGCCGGTTTCCTGGCCGCTCTGCCTTTGCTGGGTTTCACCCTGGGACTGGTCCTGGACGGCCTGCGCTGGAAAAAAACTCCGCGTTTGCTTTTTTCCAGCATGGCAGGATTTCTCGCTGCGGCCTACCTTGGCTTTTATTTCTTTTTTCAGCTGGATGTCGTGCTGAACTTTGACCAGAGCTGGATAAAAATCCTGCCGTTGCTGCTGCCGGCAATCGCCGTGTTACCGCTGCTGCATGGGTATGTGGATGAACGGCATCCACGGGGGGGGTTCGGAGTCACCCTGTTGGTGTTGATCCTGGCTGCTTGTGGCAGCCAGCAATTCGTCCCAGGCTACACGCCCGATGCACCGCGGGACATGGCGTTGATGGTTCGGCAAGACCCAGGCCGGCAGCAGGCCTGGCTGGTGCTGGAGAGCGTCTATGGCTCGCCGGACCCGGTGTATGCAAAAAAACACGGTTTTGCCCGCACCAACCTTGAGGGGCTTGATGGCGAACCCAGGAAGGTGCTTGCACGCGAAACAAGCTTGCTGGATTTACCGGAAATCAGCGTGACGGCTAACACCATCGAAGCCGCTGACAGGGAGAGCGGCCGCCAACGTCAGTTGATGGAGCTGTTGATCCCGGCAGGGGTGAAGCAGTTGGTATTCAGCTTTCCACAGCAGGCCGGTCTTTGGCAGATTATGGTCGATGGGCAATTGGCGTTTGCTGCAGAGCGAAAATCCCGGCATCAGCGAAAACACCAGCGCCTGATGATCAATCATCCACCACCGGGGCCAATGCGCATCGAGTTCGAGAGCACTGTTCAGGTTAGTGGCGACCTGCTGTTAAATGCACGATTTGACCTGCCGGCAGAATTGCTGGAACCCTACATGGCAGACTGGCCCGACGACGCTCAACCCGCTTTTCTGGGTCCCAGGGTCCTGCAGATTTCGCACATCAAACTGGACGGTGGTTAAACACTTTGCCGGCATGCCAGACTGCCACCCCTTTACCGCCGTCATGCCAGACTGCCGCAGGCAGGTCTGGCATCCAGAGCCGCCGTTCCATGCAGACTGGATCCCAGGCATTTGCTGCGCAAAGCCTGGGATGACGTCCTTATGAAGCTGCGCAAAGCCTGGGATGACGTCTTTATTGGCTTTACTGCCGTCATAGCTGACTGCCAATCCTTTACCGCCGTAACAGCAGACGGCCATAGTGGTTTCCCGGCCGTTAACGATATATGGCGCTCAAGCGAGTACCAGGTATGAGTTATATTCCAGCGGATTCACCGTCCCGCTGAACTCCAATTGCTCCATGCGCTTGATGGCGCTGAATGCCTGACGGAAGTCAGCGCCCAGGGCCTCGGCGATAAACTTCGAGTTCTCAAAGGCACGCAGGGCTTCGTACCAGTTACCCGGCAGTACCGGGTCTACATCCTGTGGACCGCCAGTGGTTGGTTCATCCGCCTGCAGCTGATTTTCGATGCCATGGGCTACGCCGGCGAGAATCGCGGCCAGGCTCAGGTAAGGATTGGCATCGGCGCCAGCGATACGGTGCTCGATGCGGCGCGCCTCGCCTTCACCATTGGGGATGCGCAGGGCGGTGTAGCGATTTTCATAGCCCCAGGTGGGGACCAGCGGTCCATGGACGCCACGGCGCAGCCGGCGATACGAGTTATTATGCGGCGCGAAAATCAACATGCAGTCTTCCATGGTTTGCGCCAGACCCGCAATGGCATGGCGCAGGATATCGGTGCCGCGCGCTGTGCCATCATCGAACACATTGCGCCCGTCACTATCCAGCAGGCTGACATGGGTATGAAAGCCATTTCCGTCACGGTCACCAAAAGGCTTGGCCATGAAACTGGCTATGAGATGGTGATTTCGCGCCACGCTCTTGACCGTCTGTTTGAGCATCTGCGCATTATCCGCCGCGCGCAGCGGGTCATCGACATGTTCCAGATTCAATTCATACTGGGAAGCAGCCAGTTCTTTGACCAGGCCCTCCAACGGCAGATTCATGAGTTCACAGGCCTTACGCATTTCATGCAGCAGTATGGCCTGTTCCTGCATTACCTCGGTGCTGTACAACTGACCGCCGATGGTGCAGGTGCCATTGGCGCGGGTTGCTGGAATACGGGGTGTTCCATCGGCCTGGCGATCTTCCGGAAGCAGATAAAACTCCAGTTCCGGGGCGCACACGGGCGTCAGCCCGAGTTTTTTGAAACGCGTGCAGACCCGTTGCAGAATTACTCTCGAATCATAACCCCAGGGTGTGCCGTCTTCGGTGTTCAGTTGCAGCATCAGTTGCGCCGTTGGCCGTTGCAGCCAGGGCAGCAGGCGAATGGAATCTTCCAGCGCAACGCAGATGCCATCGCCATCGCCGGTTTGACGGCACAAAATGGGGACATCGCGTCCCCAGACATCGGCACACAATGAAGTCAGGCTCATCTTGAGCTTGCCATTGAGGACTTTTTCCATGCTGGCGCGAGGCAGCCATTTGCCGCGGAGGATGCCATTCAGGTCGGTGAGTACCACCTCGAAGGTCTGCACTTCAGGATGTTGGGCCATGAACACCCGTACCGGGGAGTTCGCTCGATCATGTTTATCTGGCATGCTGGAAACCTGTTGTCCGCGTGGGTCAGGCTATTCTACGTGGTCCCTTGATCAGCGTGAATAGCACCCACGGCTCGCCCGGTTGTCACCCGTTCGGATAACTTGTATCGTTGCCTCACACCAGGCAAGCGCAAAAGACCGTAAAAGCCACATATATTTGTCAACAAAACCAGCATAGACACAGGAACTCACAACATCAGACCGGTCACCGCCCTTGATTACCGCCGCCTGGCCAAAAGGCGCCTGCCGCGTTTTCTGTTTGACTACATCGACGGCGGCGCCAACGATGAACACACCATGGCTGCCAACGAGACTGACTTTCTTCGTATCAGGCTGCGGCAGCGGGTCATGCGCGATGTCAGCAATATCGATACCAGCACGGTTCTGAGTGGCCAGGCGGTCAGCATGCCGCTGGTGCTGGCGCCATTGGGCCTGGCAGGCATGATGGCCAGGCGCGGCGAAGTCCAGGGCGCGCGCGCAGCGCAGGCGGCGGGGATTCCTTTTACCTTGTCCACCGCGGCCATATGCTCACTGGAGGAAGTGCGGGCTGCCACCCTCGCGCCATCCTGGTTTCAATTGTATATGCTGCGCGACCGGGGACTGGTCGCGGCTTTGCTCGAGCGGGCGCAATCGGTGTCCTGCGCCACCCTGGTATTTACTGTCGACCTGGCGGTTGCGGGCATGAGGCATCGTGACTCGCGTAACGGCGTGTCGAGTCATAGCCTGTCCACCCGCTTGGCCAAGACATGGCAGGTAGCAACCCACTGGCGCTGGCTGATCGATGTTGCGCTGCGGGGGAAACCACACAGCTTTGGCAACCTGGGTGAGGGACTTCCCGATGCCAATGATCAGAATGCCTACAGAGCATTTGCCGTCGCGCAATTCGACCCTACCGTGACCTGGAAAGACATTGCCTGGTTGCGTTCCTTGTGGCCGGGAAAACTCCTGATCAAGGGTGTGATGACGCGAGAAGATGCCCGCGCTGCAGCTGACCTGGGAGCCGATGGCGTGATTGTCTCCAACCATGGCGGACGGCAGCTCGATGGTGTCGCCTCGACCATATCCACTGTGCCGGCAGTGGTTGCGGCAGTTGCGGATCGCATCGAAGTCTACATGGACGGCGGCGTGCGCAGCGGAATTGATGTGGTGAAAGCGCTGGCGCTGGGTGCCAGGGGTGTGCTGATTGGCCGCCCCTGGATCTGGGCCATCGCCGCGCGCGGCGAGAAGGGTCTGACCGATCTTCTCGGCGTGTTACAACAGGAGATAGCCGTCGCCATGGCCCTGATGGGGGTTAACCGGATTGATGAAATCACCTCCGAGCTGATTGACGGAAGCTCTGAATAATCGTCCTGAGCCAGACCAGCTGCCTGAAGGCGCCGGCACCTATGCGGGCATTTGTTGCACCACCATGGCTTCGATCAGACGCGGGCCCTTGCCGGCCATCGCCGCGGCCAGCTGGGTGTGGAATTCTTCGGCCGTGGTGGCGCGCGTTGCCGGTACACCCATACCTGTGGATAACTCCAGCCAGTTGATGTCGGGCCGCGACAGATCGAACAGCGACAGCGTTTTCGCTGTGGGCTGACCGGCTCCGACCCGGGCCAATTCGATATTCAGGATGGCGTAACTGCGGTTGTTCATGATGACTACGGTCACATCCGCCTGTTCCCGCGCCATGGACCACAAGGCTTGCAGGGTATACATGGCGCTGCCATCCGCTTGCAGCGCGATGACTTTACGTTGCGGGCAGGCAATAGCTGCGCCGAGGCTGAGCGGCAGCCCCTGGCCAATGGCGCCGCCGGTCAGGGTCAACCAGTCGTGCCGCACGGCATTCTCGGTATAAGGAAAGATGCCCATTCCACAGGTGGCGGCCTCGTCCGAGACAATGGCGTCCTCAGGCATCAGGGCTGTAAGGCTCTGGCCGATGGCAACCGGGCTCAATACGCCCACGGGCGCTGCTGCGGCAGGCGCTCGCTCTATCAGATCAGCTGCCTGTTCGGCAGCGATGCGTTGTGCTACTTCTTCCAGGGCCGAGCGGATATCCTCTCCCACCGCGGATAAGGTATGGATTTCGCAGTGCTCCGGCGCCAGCCAGCTGGCTTTCCCGGGATACGCGAAGAACGAAACCGGTGCCTTGGCCCCCACCAGTATGAGCTGCTCACAGGCTTGCAGCTGCGCGGCCGCCTGTTCGGCAAAGTAAGCCAGGCGTTCCACCTTGACCCGGCCAGCGCCGCGCTGCAGGCGCGCCGGGAAGCACTCGCACAGAATGCGGGCGCCGCTTGCCTTGGCGATGCGCCCGGCCGCCAACAGGCTGTCTTCCCGCAAAGCGAGACCTCCCAGGTAGAGTGCCGTGTTTTTCCCGTTCTTCAGCACGGCTGCCATATCATCAATGATTTTGCCGGTGACCTTTTCACGCTGGGGCGGCGGCAGTGGGGCCACGGTTTTGCTGGCAGTTTCCCAGGCATGATTGGCGGGTGCAATGAAGGTGGCTATGCTGCCGGCACCCTGCATCGAAGCCTGCACCGCCTCTGCACCGGCACGCGCCAGGTCATCGGCCGATTCCGAGGCGCGTACCCAGGCAGAAGAAATATGGGCGTGCGCCGCTACGTCCGATGTCAGCGGCGCATCGTAGGGCAGATGATAGGTGGCGTGATCACCCACCATGTTGACCAGCGGTACGTGTGCCCGCATCGCATTGTGTTGGTTGGCCATGCTGTTGGCGAATCCCGAACCCAGGTGCAACAAGGTGAGCGCTGGCTTGTCGAGCATACGGGCATAACCATCGGCGGCGCCGGACACCACACCCTCGAACAGACACAAAACGACGCGCATGCCGGCACTGTTGCCGATGGCGGACACCAGTTGCATTTCCGACGTGCCGGGGTTGGCGAAGCAAACTTCGACGCCGCTCGCCAGAAGGGTTTGCAGCAGATTTTCCGCGCCGTTCATAAGTTGTCTCCCTGCGGTAAAGCAAAGATCTTGCCCGGGTTCAGGATGCCCTTGGGATCCAGTGCGATCTTGAGGGTTTTCATTAACTGGATCTCTTCCGCGTTACGTGAGATGGAAAGAAAGTCCCGCTTGCTAAGGCCAATGCCATGCTCGGCCGAGATGACTCCCTGGTAGGGCTTCAAGGCACCATAAACGACCTGATCGACGGCATGCACAACATCTGCTTCCAGGCTGCCTACGGTCAACACCAGGTGGATGTTGCCGTCTCCCACGTGTCCAAACACCACCATGCGGTAATGCGGCCATTGCGCACGAAGATTCTCCCGGACCGCCGTGACGTAGTCATTCATGTGCGTGATGCCAAGGCTGATATCGAACGTGATCAGCGGATGCAGAGCTGCAAACAGGCTTTCGATGTCGTCGCGTATGGCCCACAGGTCTTCTCGTTGTTGACGGCTCTGGGCAATGACGGCATCGGCGATCAACTCCTGCTCCAGAGCTTCTTCCATGGCGCGCTCGAATCGATCTCGGTCAATATCTTCGTGGCTGCCCGTGGCTTCAAGCAATACATAGTAGGGGTAGGCATCGGACAGCGGCAGGCCATGTTTCCTGTTGTGGCCCACGATCAGCGCATAGAAGTCGTTCCACAGGACTTCGTAGGCACTCAGTGTCCCAGCCAGAGCCGTATCCACGACCCGCAACAAACGGCTAACGCAAGCGAAATCAGTGACCGCGACCAACGCGGTTTGGCGGCTGCGGGGCAGGGGCCACAAACGCAAAACAGCACGGGTGACAATCCCCAGAGTGCCTTCCGAGCCTATGAACAATTGCTTGAGATCATAGCCCGTATTGTTCTTGATCACCGTGTTCATGGAAGAAATGATGGTGCCATCCGCCAGCACCGCCTCGATACCCAGCACTTGCGCGCGCACCATGCCATAGCGGATCACGCTGTTTCCGCCTGCGTTGGTGGCTATATTGCCGCCAATGGTGCAGCTGCCGCGTGCGCCGAGGTCGAGAGGGAACAACAGGTCCGCCTTTTCGGCGGCTTCGTGCAGCGCCTGCAGGGGCACACCGGCTTCGGCCGTCAGCGTCCGGTTGACAACGTCTACCGGCTCGAGCTTGCGCATGCGTTCAAGTGAAATGACGATGTCCCTGCTCGAAGTCCTGGCGCCATTGACCAGGCCAGTCAGTCCGCCATGAGTGACCACGGCCTGGTTCCGTGCATGACACAGTTTCAACACGGCAGAGACTTCTGCCGTGCTGGCCGGACGAACGATGGCTTTGGCCTGACAAGGACCCATGGGCGGGCAAGTGTCAGGACGGGCGGTGACGTCCGCCCCGGTCAATATACCGGCTGGGCCGACAATGGCGCTGATTTCCGCAAGCAGAGAGTTCATGGTTTGTTAACTTTCCTGATCAGTTTTTAAGTTTCAGAATGATACCCAACAGCCGGGTTGCCCATGTGCCGTGCAGTGGCGCAAGCAACTTCAGAACGCTGAAACGAGCCTGGTAGAAAACCGGCCGTAGCTTGGAAAAGGTCATGAACCCCTCGTAAGCATGGTATTGCCCCATGCCACTCGCGCCAATGCCGCCAAAAGGCATGTCGTGCTGCGCGAAATGCAGCAAAGCATCATTGATGCAAACACCGCCGGACATGATGTGGTCCAGATAATAATTCTGCAAATCCCGGTCGTTGGTGAACAGGTAAAACGCCAGGGGAAGGTTACGCCGGCTCACATAGTCGACGATCTCCTGGCGATCACGGTAAGGCAGCACCGGTAAGATCGGGCCGAAAATCTCCTGTTGCAGCAACTCCATGTCGGCGCTGGTGTTGAGCACCAGGTAAGGGGGGAGCTTGCGGGTGGTTTGGTCGGCCTGTTGCTGACCGGTCAGATTCACCAGTGTCGCGCCTTTATTTTCGGCATCAGCCAGACTGCCGCGCAACCGTTCGTACGCGCGCCGGTCGATGATGGCAGTGTAATCCTGGCTATGGATGTCGGGGCAGTTCGACTGCACATAACTCCGGGCGGCTTCCACGAAGGCGCCGATTCGATCTTCGGGCACGAATACGTAGTCCACGGTGATGCATATCTGACCCGCATTGAACAGCTTGGCAAACAGGATGCGTTCCACGGCTTGGTGCAAGGGAAAATCCGCGGCAATGACCGCGGGTGACTTGCCTCCCAGTTCCAGTGTTACCGGTGTCAGATTCCTGGCGGCAGCTGCCATGACGGCCCGCCCCGTGGCGCCGGAGCCGGTAAACAACAAATGATCAAATGGGAGCTGGGAAAATTGCACACCGACCTGTCCGGTTTCGGCGAAAAAACTGAGCTTTTCCGGCGGGAAATACAGCACCACCAGACGTTGCAGCAGACGCGCCAAATGGTTTGAATTCTCTGACATCTTCACCATGGCGCGATTGCCGGCTGCAAAGATATAGGTCAATGGTGACAGCGCCAGCTGCAGTGGAAAATTCCACGGTACGATCACCCCGACAACGCCCAGGGGTTGCGGGATCAAACGATTTTTCGCACCGGGATACAGCAATACATCGATGTGGCGGCGCTGCGGTTTCATCCATCGCTTCAGGTGTTTCAGCGCAAAGTTGATGCCGTCCAGCACTTCAAGGATTTCAGCCAGGCGGGTTTCGTTGCGGGCGCGGTTGCCATAGTCTTCGTTGATGGCTGCTATCAAGGCCTCCTGGTTGTCATTGACCAGCCGCTTTAGCGCCAACAGGTCGGCTCTGCGCTGAAGGTAATCGGGGTTCGGGTTCGCACGGTAAGCGCTTTTTTGCTGCCCCAGGCAGGCATTGAGCTGCTTTGAAATCGAATCGAGCTCATTACCCGCAGGCGCTCTATTCATGTGAAATGTTCCTGTTACTCCGGGTGCACATGGAGAGCTTACCAGTTTAAGTTCTCCGGCTTGATATGAAAACAGGGAAACACCACATGCCAACGCGGCACACGGATGTGCCGCCATTTTCGATGACGCAAGTCATTGAAAATGTGAGCGCAGCAAAACCACGTTTTTGCGTAGCGAATCCATAAACGGGCTGGGATGCCCGTTTATGGACAGATACTATGCAAATATTCCGTGCAGGTACCAGCCACGGCGCGGCTTGTATTCGTGGAAAGCCCATAGCGTGCTGCCGTGGACATCGCGCACGATGAAGTAATCGCGGCGGCAGTCGCGGCCGTCCCACCAGCCACTCTCGATGCGTTCGGGGCCGGCGAGAATTTCATAACCGCCGATATCGCAGCGCCTGGGCCTGGGCAGCAGCCAGGCCGGCCGGTGGGCCAGGGCCAGGGCAAGGCATGGCGGTTTCTCACCCAGCGGACGTGGCCGCCAGCTATATTCCGGGCGGTGGTCTTCTACGCTTGCCAGGCCGCCCACAGCATCACCGCCCAGACGTGCCTGCAGGCGCTCGGCCAGTTGTTCGATGCTGGATTGCTGTTCGGCCGGGCTGTCGCGGAACAGGCTGTGCTGAACGGCTGCCAGAGGCAGCATGCGTGGTGCTTCCAGGCGGATTTCGCGTACTGCCCGCGGCAGCCGCAAACGTTCCAGGCGTTCACGCAATAAACCCAACAGCCGTACCGGATCCTGGGTGGGGGATTGCATACCCAGTTGCAGCAGGCTGTCGGGGTGATCTTCATGGCGTAACACGATGTGCACGGACTGCACTGCGTTGTCGCCACCGCGCAGCACGCCACACAATTCCTCCAGCAGGCGTTTCAGCGGAAACAGCAGCGCCTGGCTGGCATGGATTTCCGCCGGCAACTCCAGCCGTGAGGCAAAAGCCTGTGGAGCCTGGTAGATGGGGTGGGGGTCAGGGCGGTTGCCCAACAGGCGATCGATATAATCGGTGATGGCTGGCCCGAAGCGCCTTGTCAGCGCTTTGCGTGGCAGGCGCAACACATCCCGCACCTGGCGGAAACCCATCTGTTCCAGTGCATGCTGCTGGGCTTCCTGCAGATGCAGGCACGATAGCGGCAGAGGGCCGATATGCGAACGGATATTGCCGCTGGCCTCAATATGCAAGGCTTCCCCGGCCGCCAGCCAGGCTGCCTCGGGCGTGGGTGCGGAGCCGGCCATCACGTGGTAGCCCAGCCGCCCCAGTTCGCGTTCCAGCCGCTGACCGAGTATCGCCGGGATGCCAAACAGCCGTTCACTGGCGCCGGCTTCCAGCAACAGCAGAGGACGATCGGGCGGCATGCTGACCTGGCTGCTGTATTGGTAACACCAAGCGGCCAGGCTCTGCAGTGCTGCGTATTCCTGCGCGGGCTGGCGTGGTAGTACCTGTAGCCCGTCGATGATCCCCGCTGCTGCAGCGGCTGGCATGCCGGGGCTCACGCCACCCTTGCGCGCCGCTGGATTGCAGTCGACGATCACTTCGCGCCGCTGCACTCTGTCACTGATCGCCAGCGGCAGGTCCTGGCGCGCTTGACCGCGGGTGTATTGGTCCAGCGCCAGGTGAGGCAGGCGCAGTGCCAGCCAGCAGGGATCAGTCGTATTTTTCAGAGGGAACATGGCTCTCAGTGTGAAACTGCTCCGGCTCATATTGTGAGAATGTAATACCGGTCTTAGTTAAGCGCGGCGGGTGCTGGCAGCGGAACACGAACACTGGGCGTGACTTGGAGCATGAGCGCGCCACTGCGGTATTCTTGCAGCAAGCCCCTGGGGCAGGAAAGCTTGCGTACATGCCGATGCGGTATCCAGGTCGATTCGCGCGGCCGGTTGCCACGGCATTTGGTAATGTCTATACGGGTGCCGAGTTCATCGCCCTGCAGATACAGACGCAAGGCAGCCGGTGAAGCGGTCGTCAGCGCCTGTTTCGGAAGGAAAAGAAAGGCCAGTTTGGCGCCGGCCTCCGCGGCCAGTTGCAGCCGCCGCAAACGGGTGAACCCGGCCCGTTCGGGCCAGGCCAACACGGCGCCGCGCTGGTTGCCATGCAGGGCTTGTTCGCAGGCCCAGAGCGATTCCATGGCATTGCTGGTGCGTACCAGCAGCAGCCGTTCCAGCGCCAGCCCGTGGCCATGAAGGGCAGCAGGGTAGGGGATCCATGGCGGGTCAATCAGGATCAGCCACTGACCCTTGCGGCTGACTTGCGACAGGGCCGGGAACAGCAGACTGAATTCACCCAGGCCGGGCCGGTCCGTGATCAGTTCCGTGACTGCGCCGAGAGGCCAGCCGCCCCCGGGCAGGCACGCATCCAGGCGGCTATGGCCGGTGGCCAGTGTAGCCTGGTTGTGGTCAGGTTCGCGCCCGCGCCACAGCCGCGGTGTGCCGGAGAGCAGGGTATCGATGACGCTAGCGCGATTCACGTGAACAGGTCTTCGGACAGGCGGCATCAGGCCCGCAGGTCAAACCAACTGCGGCCGGATCACACCAACCCCGAGTCCTTCGATGACGAACTCATGGCGTCGCAGATCAACCTCGATGGGTTCGAAATCTATGTTTTCCGGGATCAGCTGTACGCGGTGGCCGCGCCGGCGAAAGCGTTTCACCGTGACTTCGTCATCCAGTCGTGCGACCACGATCTGGCCGTTGCGCGCTTCCGGGGTACGGTGCACCGCCAGCAGGTCACCGTTGAGAATACCTGCATCCTGCATGCTCATGCCCTCTACCCGCAGCAGGTAATCGGGCCGCTGCAGGAATAAGGCCGGGTCGATACGGTACTCGTCCTCGATGTTCTCCTGCGCCAGGATGGGGCTGCCGGCTGCCACCCGCCCAACCAGCGGAACCGGTGTATGGGTGCTGGCCGGTAGTTCACCGATGGCCAGCGGTAATAAGGTGATGCCACGCGAGATGCCGCGCTCGATGCCGATCAGCGATTTCTTCTGCAGTGCCCGCAGATGCGCTTCCGCCGCATTGGGTGAGTGGAAGTCAAAGTGTTTGCATAGCTCCGCTCTGGTAGGAGGAAACTTATTTTTATCAATGAATTGAGAGATAAACTTAAGGATTTCTCTCTGTCGTGTCGTCAATAGTTTACGAGCCATTTACTTCACCTCCCGTGACAGGCGTATAAATATATACAGTACTGTATGTTTGGTCAAGTGTAAAGCGCCGATACACCCGCCTGGGATGAGCCTGATGTCGTGATAACGAAGGTGGCTACCAGCCGCCGCCTCCACCGCCACCACCGCCGCCGCCGGACGAGCCGCCGCCCCCGCTGCCGGAACTGGAGCCAGGCGGCGAGGATGCGGAGGAGATTGCCGATGAGAAAGAACTGCTGAAGCTGTCGCCGAGGTGATTCAGCGCGTGCATGCCTTGGTATTGACCACTGTACCAGCCAGGTTGGTAACCGCTTCGCTGCCGGACTTCTTCCGGCAATTCGCGGGCAAAGCGTTCGCACCAACGATTTTCTACGCCCAGCGCGTAGGCATAGGGCAAGAAAGACTCAAACACTTCCGGCGTCAGTGCGGGTGAGCGCATGCGGTCCAGGCGATCCTGTTCGGCGGTATTGAGATACATTTTGAAGCCTTCGATCTCATCCATCACCAGCCGTCCCGCTGGAGTTGGTGCCCGCAACAGCCAGATGAACAGGCCATGGACCAGCAAGGCAAGGAGCAACCAGGTAATCCAGACGACCGGACCGCCATCGAAAGCCAATGCAACAACGCCCGCCAGCACCGTGATGACCATTGGCGGCGCCAGGTACCGGGTATTGAGATGGAACAGGCGCCCCAGGTGTTCTTTTACCAATGCCTGTTTCAGCGCATTGCGTGCCTGCTGGAATTGCCTGTAGTTGGTATCTTTCATGCTGATGGATGAGGGCATGTGTGGCAGCAGAGCTTGCAGCACTGCAGATTCACCTGGGGTCAGATATGCCTGATCATCTTTCCTGATCCGGTGTAAAGTGAATTCCTTTCCCTTTCCTTCTTCCTCGATGCGGATACAACCTTTGATGGCCAGACTGATGATGGCGGCGGTGAAGGCATGGCGGTCAAAGGACATGTCCAGCACATAGCGGCAGGCTGCAGGCGACAGGCCGGTGGGTGGTTTGAAACGCGGAATGATCACGCCTTTTTTCGGGTCGCGGCCGGCCTTTTTCCAGGCCGGGTAGTACCAGGCCAACGGCAGCAACAGGCCCGATAACAGTGCGATGGCCGCGCCGTTGTCACGAGCAAACCAGTGCATTTTCCGCCACCTGGATGGTTCAGCGATCAGGCCTTTGGGCCATGCGGCGATGACTGAGAAACCTTCACCGGGGGCCAATGAGCGACCGGTTTCAAATTCAAGCGTGTGGCCATCGATAACAGCCGTGTGCACACTGGCTTCGGTGGAACCACGGACGCCGACAAAAGCGCTGAGCTCGAGATCGGCCGCGGGAACATTGAATGGCAATGCAATGCGGGCTGATGCAGCGTCGATGGGAAAGCCCCAACCGTTGCCGGTCACGTTCCACCATAATTCGTCGCGTTTGGCGAAAAAACCCAGTTGCCGGTTGGTATGGAAACGGATCTGATAATCATGCACGCCGGCATTGAGTGTTCGGTCCGCATGACCGATATACACCCGGATACCATTTTCACGTTTCTCAGTGTGCCAGCTTTCGGTTGTTCCATCTCGCAGTACCGAATCGACCCTGAAGTCGACCCGGTAGTGGTTGCCGAAACGGTCTTTGTAACGGGTTGGAAAATCCCGGTAAATTCCCCGGCGGATTTCACGCCCTTCGGCACGCACCCGGATATTCTCGCTTACCGTGAGTTCACCGCCGGGGTGAATCATTATGTCCGACTGATAGTGCAGGATGCGTTCATCCGCGGCGGACAGGCCCGGCAGGAGCAGGCTCGCCGACAGCACGAGATATAAACCCGGAAAGTCCATCAGGAGACACGCCCTTGCTCGATCTTTGAATCCACAAGAAATTTTCTTCAGTCGGCAATACAGCCCGGTATTGCGCTCCCTCAGAAAATCCCTTGTGAATCCAAATCTCTTCGCGATCATCGCGCCTCCTGATGGACTTTCCGGGTTAAATAAATCCGTTTCACGCGGATGCCATTTTCTTGTCGAAGTCGATGGCAGGTACTTGCCGCTGGCTGGCCAATTCAATCTCAAAGAATGCAGCCGGAGGAAACCGGCATAGCCGCGCGATGATCAGTGAGGGAAAGCCTTCCACGAGGTTGTTGTTGTCACGCACGCTGCCATTGTAATAGCGCCGCGCGTATTGCAGCTGATCCTCGATTTCCACCAGGCTTTCATGCAACTGCCGGAAACCGGCGCTGGCTTTAAGATCAGGGTATTCCTCGGCGAGGGCAAACAGACGGCCGATGGAGCGCGACAAGCCAGATTCCTCGCTGCCCCGCCGGTCCACAGACATGGCCGGGTCGCCGCGCAGCCGGGCAACACGATCCAGCACGCCGGATTCGTGTTGCATATAACCGCGTACCGTGGCCACCAGATTGGGCACCAGTTCATAGCGGCGCTGCAATTGTATATCGATGCCCGCCCATGCTTCCCTGACCTGATTACGCAAGCGCACCGCGCGGTTAAACGTCATTACAGCCCACATCAGCACGGCTGTGAGCAGAATGAACAGCAACCAGTTCATTGTTCAGCTGATCAGGACGGCAGTTCCAGTGCGTCGCAAATAAAGCGATTGAGAGGCGCCGCGCGCTTGAAAGCACCGGTCACAAGGTCGATAAAGTCCGGCTTGAGCGCCGCGGCCGGATCGGACTCGGTCATTACGTAGAAACTTTTGCGCCTGAGGTCATCGATGTGCACGTGCTCGGCATTGAAGCCACGCGGTGGCCGCAACAGCGATTCACCCTTTATGCCGCCTGCGTCCAGAACTTTTTTCGCGTTCTTGATGCGTGCCCAGGCGCGAACGTTGTCTGCAATATAATCGCGTATGCGGTTCAAGTCCGGACTGGCTGGTTGCCAGATACCCCCGCCACAGAATAATTCATCAGTGCCAATGTGGAGGTAAAATCCGGGGGCGTGAACATCCTTGCCGGCATCGTGACGGAACTGGCATGCGACGTGTGTTTTATAGGGTGTCTTGTCCTTGGAAAAACGCGCGTCCCGGTAGATACGGAACATGGAACCACCGTGGGGTCTGGGATCGGCAACGTAGTGGGAGGAAATAGCCTTCAGGCGTGGCTGCATGGCGACAATGAACTCGCTCATGGGCTGAACGACTGATTCTGTATAGCGATCCTTGGAATCGTTGAACCACTGGCGATTGTTGTGCTGTTCCAAATCCTTGAAAAAACGGAACAGGTCGGCTGGAAACCCATAGAACTCTGTCATTCCCTGGACCTCGTGTCGCGGAGTTTTCGGTCTGGTTGTAGTTGTGGTCAGTGGTCACGCTTGATAACTGTGGACACTCCAGGTTTGACCCTGTGGGAGTGCATGAAACCGGAGCCATAATATCCGCCGCGGTAGCGATAGTAGGGGAAATAGCCCCCATACGGATAGCCCCAGAAATACGGGTAATAAAATGGGTCGTAATAGTAATAGGGGTCGTAAGCGCGCACATTCTGGCGTTCTTCCCACAACACCAGGTCGGTGATTTCGACAACCGGGTAGTGATAATCAAATTCCTCGATCTTGCGCACTTCCATGTTCTGGATCCGGCCGGTGACGGTTACTTCCCGGCCTTTGGCATACATCTCCGGGTCATGGAAGCCGTTGGTACACGCAATGAACCGTCCGGCGGTTTGATCTTCCACTTGTGGGCGCATGGAGCTGTCGAGCGCTCGTGACAGCACCTCAAAGCAGGTACGATCTGCTTCATTGTGCGTGTCGACCAGCACGCCACCCCAGCGCACGTCGCTGCCAAACATGTCAGGTTGAACACGCGCCGGTGAAATTTCGGCATATTCTCCCTGCAGCTGCATCGGTATCGACGCACAGGCGGCAATCGTGGTGGCTCCAACTGCCACCATGACGTTGAACAAGGCGTTTTTCACAGTAACTTTCATGCATTTACCAGACCGGTTCATACCGGTCCATCTTACATCATCGGCCTTTGTAACGGGGATGAAAATTTCCTACTGCACTTTGGATTTCGCCGGGCCCGGGAGGTTCCGTTGAGTAGCGGTGCCGGTTATACAAATTGGCGATATGGTAAATTTCCGTTAAATTTGCGGGCAAACGGTTTGAGGCTGAAAATGCCAGTTCCATGGCGCCAAGGCTGGCCTGGTGGAGGCAACCCGCTTTCTTCAAGCGCCGGAGAAATTTCTGCCACGCCCGTTTTACCGGATCCTTGTCGCCGGGGCCAACGGTTCTGAATATTAACGGCAACAGCAGCAAGGACAGTACGCCCAGCAATGCGAATAACACCGTAACCAGTCCGGCCGGGCTCATGTAATCCAGGCCCAGAGAAGCAAACAGGCGTGCCTGGCCTTGTGCGCTGAACTCGATGACCCAGTCGTTCCAGCGTTGTTCCAGCAGGTCGACACCGTTACGCACGGTGCGGACCCAATGGTAATCCAGTAAATGCCGTGGCGCCGAAATGGCCCCGCGCGAACCTTGTTCTACACGCAGTGGGGACACTGCCGCGGTGGGATCGACGCGAGTCCAGCCTTCGGCGGGTAGCCACACTTCGGTCCAGGCATGTGCATCGGATTGACGCACGAGCAAGTATTTACCCAGTTCACTGTACCAGCCGCCCTGGTAGCCGGTTATTACTCGCGAGGGAATACCGGCCATGCGCATCATGACGGCAAAAGCAGAGGCGTAGTGTTCGCAATACCCCGTACGCGTGTTGAACAGGAAGTCGTCAACAGCATTCCTTGCCAATAAAGGTGCTTCCAGAGAGTAATGAAAGTCCTCTTGGCTAAAGTGCCTCAGTACACGCTGGATCAATGCCCGCGCATCCGGAGTTTCGCTGCGCCAACGATCCATCAATTCACGGGTTCGCGGATTCAAACCATCAGGCAATTCCAACGCCATGGATCGCAGCGTTACCTGCAATTCCGGCGTATCCACGTAGTCCGGGTTGGATGCCATCCGGTACTGCAGCAATTGGGTGACGGGCTGGCGGCGCAGGATTTGGAAATCCATGCTGATACGTGAATTCTGGGGAGCCAGGGTGGGATAGTCCAGAGCGAATAGCCAGTTACGCTCATTGGGCTCCAGTTGCACGGTATAACGCCAGCGCGCACGGCGGTCATCCGGCATGGTTTCCACGGCGATATTGCGACCATAAAAACTGCTGGTCCAGGTATTGTCTTTGTATTGCCAGAACACCGGTCCCCGCCAGTAAAGCTCGGACGGCTCGGGCTGGCGGCCTTCAAACTCAATACGTAAAGCCGGGCTGTCATCCATAAACAGGTTCTGGATCGAACCCGGTGACATGGAGTCCGACAGGCCGCTCTTGGCGTCCAGGCTGGATTCAGGAACACCCCAAAGCGGCGTGGCCCAACGTGGAAAGAACAGAAAGAATGCAATGGCGATGGGAACCGCCAACAGTAATAGCCGCAGGCTGAATGTCAGATCCGATAACATCGACGCCTGCATCGATGGAACTGCGCCCAACGGTTCGAATGCTTCTTTCCGCTGTAACTGAGTCAGGGCAACCAGACCGACGATGATGGTCGCCACGCCGTAGACCAGTATGAAGATGCCTTGCGTGAACAGAAACTGTGTCGCACACAGAAAAAAACTGAAACTGACAACCAACCGGGCGTCACGAATACGCTCGCATTCCAGAAGTTTGAGCGCCAGCATGGCTGCCAGCAGGCTGACCGATGCCCGTCGCCCAAACAAGCCGCCGCTTGAAACCACCAGGGCGATAAGGGACATGGCAGTGGCAGCGTACCGTACCAGGCTCTTTAGCGGTTTCCAGTCATTGAATTCTGCGGCAAGCCGCCAGACCAGAGGCGCCAGAGACATCACCACAACCAGCGCGGACATGCGCGGAACCTGCGGCGCCATGGCTGTGGCCAGCGTTGCAATCACCCAAAAGATACTGTTGGATTGCGGTCGCATCATTTACCGTACAAAGCCAGGATTTTGAGACACGTGTCACGGTGATCATCGCCCAGGCCGGCGGGCAGGGCGTCCGTCGGCAATTCCAGGGAGTAGGGAATCTGCCGTCGTTCAGCCATCAGGACCCAGGCGGTGAGTATGGACAGTTTTTCCTCGGTATCACGGCCACCCATCAGGTACCAGTTGAGCTCGCAGGCTTCTTCACGCGGCGTTTCCATCACCCGTGAATACAATTTGCCGTGACGCGCACTGGCACGCCATGCAACCTGGCGTAGCGCATCACCAGGTCGATATTCACGCAAACCGTGAAAGTGTTCGCCTTCGCCAATCTGAGCCATGCCGTCATCGCCGCGGCCGAGGCGCGGCAGAGGCGGTGGATTGCCCGCCGGCCTGGGGTAAACCAGACAGCGGGCTGTCGGGATGATGACCGACCAGGCGCGGAATAATCCCAATGGATAGCGGTTCTCGATGTTGAACGGGACCATCTCCATCCAACCCCGCTCAGAGCTCGACTGTTCCAGGATCAGGTCTATCGATTGATGCGGACCAATATCCCTGGTATCGCTGGATTCGGCGGATTTTACTTGCACCACGAAGCGGTGGCGCCCTTCCGGGTTCTTCAGGTAAACACGAAAGCGTGCCGCGTCACCGGCCATAATCGGGTTGGCGTGTATGTTGCCAAGCGTCATCCCCACAATATTGCGGTAGGCCAGCAAGGTAGTCAGTTGTGCAATCGCAGCCAATACGAATCCCAACAACAATGCCATGTTGTTGTTGAAATTCAGACCACCCAAAGCCGTGGCCGCCAGCAACAGTCCGAACCAAACGCCAAACTGCGTTGGCATCACATAAATATGCCGGTATTCCAGTGTGAATGGCAGTGATGGCGAGCCGCGGCGCTGCCGCACCCGCTGCAGAATCCAGCGATCAAATCGCCGGCCAGGTCTGATTCGATCAAAGGTCAGGGCCAGGGAAACCATGTCACACCATCGGTGAATGCTGTTTCAGGGAATGGGTAGTTGCTGCAACATTTCCGCGATCTGTTTATCCGGCACCTGGCTGAAACCTGCTGAAACACTGAGGCGGTGACGCGCCAGGCCGGGAAATACCACCTTCACGTCTTCCGGAGTCACGAAATCGCGATTATCGAGAAATGCATAAGCGCGACTGGCGCGCAGCAGTGCCAGTCCCGCTCGTGGCGACAGACCGCTTTCGAACCATTGTTCATTGCGGGATTCTTCCAACAAAGCCTGGATGTAATCCAGCAAAGACTCACTGACATGCACCTGCTCACAGTCTGCCTGCAAGCCCAGCACATCCTGTGGTGTCAGTTGGGACTTGAGCTGCTGCAACATCGCGGCGCGATCCATTGATGTCAGCAATTCACGCTCCGCAGTCCGACCCGGATAGCCCAATGTGATACTGAGTAAAAAGCGGTCCAGTTGCGAATCAGGTAATGGGTAAGTACCGACCAGATCAAGCGGGTTCTGTGTTGCCATCACGAAAAATGGCCGCGGCAAAATGTGGGTTTCATTCTCGATGGTAACCTGGCCTTCAGCCATGCCTTCGAGCAACGCACTTTGTGTTTTGGGGGTGGCGCGGTTGATTTCGTCGGCCAGGATCACCTGCGAAAAAATCGGGCCCGGGTGCAGCACAAACGCATCTTCATCCCGTTTGTAAATGGACACGCCGAGGATGTCAGCGGGCAGCATGTCGCTGGTGAACTGTATGCGCTGGTAGTCAGAACCAATCACCCGGGCAAGGGCATGCGCCAGAGTAGTCTTGCCCACACCGGGTGCGTCTTCGATCAGTAAATGACCCCGTGAAAGCAGGCAGCAAAACGCCAGTCTTACCTTGTCAGTTTTACCCAACAATATCCGGTTGACGGACTGCTCAGCCTGATACAGGCACTCACGCCGGGTTTCGGTGGTGTCGGTTTTGCTGGTCACGGTGCTGCTCACGGTTGAATTTTTTCTGCGACATACCCAGTTGAAGCGCGAGTATAGCAAACCCCCGATACCGTGCCGTCATGTTCCATCCGCTGATTTCCAAGCGGCAAAAAAGGAATTAGAAGCGGTGTCGCGGTATATTGCCCGTATGAGCGCCGAACACGTTATGGTGGATGGATCCCGGCAAGGCAAAACTGCAATTGTACTGCCTGGCGGCGGTGCACGCGGCGCTTACCAGGTTGGGGTATTGAAAGCCATCGCGGCAATCACCCGTGGTGGCGTCAATCCGTTTCCGGTGATATGTGGCGTATCGGCCGGCGCCATAAACGCCGCAGTCCTCGCCAGCCATGCGCATGAATTTCACCTCGGCGTTGAGCTGCTGGAAAAATTCTGGGCGACCATGCACTGTGGAAGAATTTATCGTACGGATGGCTGGGCCGTATTGCGATCCGCATTGCAGTGGGCTATTTCCCTGCCGTTGGGAGGAAAAATCGTACCCCACCCGAAATCCTTGCTGGATAACCGGCCCCTTGGTCAATTTCTCGAAAACTCAATGCGCCTGGAAGGCATCGCCAAGGCGATAGAAACCGGCCTGTTACACGGTGTCGCGGTTACCGCGTCCGGCTATACGTGTGCTTCAGCCATCAGTTTTTACCAGGCGGCGGATGGTGTCCTGCCATGGACGCGAGAAAGGAGGCGAGGTCAACCCGTCACGCTGACGGTCAGCCATCTGCTGGCTTCCGCGGCACTGCCATTGATTTTTCCGGCGCAACGGATTGGAGCGGAATTTTTTGGCGACGGTGGTATGCGCATGATTTCACCATTGAGTCCGGCCCTGCATCTTGGCGCTACACGGGTACTGGTTATTTCCACCCGGGATGAGAAGCCGGACCCCTCTCCCCATCATCTTGTGCCGTATCCGTCACTGGGAGAGATCAGCGGCTACCTGCTGGATACGATTTTCATGGACTTGCTCAACGCCGACCTGAATCGCCTGCGGCGCATCAACAGGACCTTGGCGCTGATACCAGCGGCGCAGCGGCCGGAGTCCGGGCTGCAGATCGTCGAGTCACTGGTCATCCGCCCCAGCAGGGACGTGCGGGACATCACGCAGCAACACGTGGATGAAATCCCCCCCGCCGTGCGCCTGTTGTTGCGTAGCCTGGGAGGTTGGGGCATAGACTGGCGCCTGGCCAGTTACCTGCTGTTTGAATCGGCTTATTGCCAGGAGCTGATTGCTCTGGGCTACCGGGACGGCCTGGCGATGCGGGCGGAGTTGTGCGCGTTTCTCGGGTCTTCTAGCGAGTGTTGACGGCCGGACGGAGATCCGGCTCCCCGCAGACCTCGATATCGCTGCGTGGAAAATCGTCAACTTCGATGACGGTCCGGCTGGCTTCCTGTGCCAGGCGCACCAGCGCGGCTTGCTCTTCCGAGATCACACCACTCTCCACGGCGCGCTGCACCAGCCTTTTGTAATTCTCGTACCTTACAGGCTCTTGAAACGCATTGCTCACGGCGTTTTCTGCACTGGCCGAGGTCAGTGCCAGGTGGAAGGCGTTATGCACTTTGCCGGATGCATCGTCTTCGTCGGAAATGTATACGCCGGCTACCAGGCGATCACGGCTGTCGTTTTCAGACAATAAAAGCCGAGCCACGGCCTTGCCGGTGTGGTCCGAAGGTTGACGATAGGGCATGCCCAACGGGAATAGAAGCCACTTAACCAGGCTGCCAACACCCGGCAAGGGGAAATTCTGCAAAACTCCCCTGAGGCTTTCCTGGATGGTGTAAAAACTGTCTTCCATCGCCCAGCGGACAAAGGGCAGATCTTCAGGCGGCCGTCCATCGTCTTCGTAGCGCTTCAAAACGGCGCTGGCCAGATACAAATGTATCAGCGCATCGGCCAGCCGGCCGGACAATTTTTCCTTGAGTTTGAACTTGCCACCCAGGGTGACCAGCACCAGGTCAGCGGTGAAACTAAACGCCGCGCACAAGCGGCTGGCATGCCGGAAATATGAGGCGGTCGGGCCCTTGACCGGTGCCCTGGTGGCCAAGCCACCGGTCAGGCCCAACATCAGGGAACGCACCAGATTGCTGATAGCGTGACCCATGTGAGCGAACATGGCCTTGTCAAAAGCCATGCGAGCACCAGCGCGGGGATCCCTGGCGGCTTCCATCTCTTTCAGCAACCAGGGATGGGCGCGGATGGCACCCTGGCCGAAAATGATCAAAGAACGCGTGAGGATGTTGGCTCCCTCCACCGTGATTGAAATGGGCACCGCCTGATATGCCTGGGCCAGGTAGTTTGAGGGACCGGTAACGATGCCTTTACCGCCATGTATGTCCATCGCATCATTGATGCAATCCCGATTGCCCTCGGTCAGTTGGTATTTTACGATGGCTGTGAGAACGGCGGGCCTGTGCCCCTGGTCCAAAGCCACCAGGGTTAGTTGCCGCGCTGCATCCATGCGATAAGTACGACCGCCAATCCTCGCCAGGGGTTCTTCAACGCCTTCGAATTGACCAATGGGCGTATTGAATTGCTTGCGGATGCGGGCGTAAGCTCCAGACATCAGCGCGGCCATTTTGCCACCCGCCACACCAAGAGCTGGCAACGAAATGGCCCGACCAGCCGCCAGGCTTTGCATCAGCATACGCCAGCCGTGACCGATACGTTCCTGCCCGCCAATAACCCAGTCCATTGGGATAAAAACGTCGCGGCCGCGCGTGGGGCCATTCATGAACACAACGCCGATCGGCATGTGTCGATTGCCGATTTCAACGCCGGGTGTATTTGCCGGAATCAATGCACAGGTGATGCCAAGGTCGACTTTGTCACCCAGCAAACCATCGGGGTCAAGCACTTTGAACGCCAGCCCGAGTAACGTGGCCACTGGCGCCAGGGTGATGTAGCGCTTGTTCCAGTTGAGCCTGAGACCGAGTACCTCCTTGCCGCGATACAGGTCCTTGCACACGATACCTGTGTCATTCATGCTGGCGGCGTCTGAACCGGCTGATGGCGAGGTCAGTGCAAAGCAAGGAATTTCCTCTCCGCTGGCCAGGCGGGGGAGGTAGTATTTTTTCTGTTCATCGGTGCCGAAGTGCAGCAGCAACTCGCCCGGTCCCAGAGAATTTGGAACCATCACGGTTACGGCGGCGGTCAGGTTGCAACTGGCGAGCTTCATAACCACGGCGGAATTCGCTTGCGCGGAAAATCCCAGCCCGCCGTAGGCTTCGGGAATGATCATGCTGAAAAAACGGTGTTCGCGGATGAACTGCCAGGCTGCATCGGGCAAATTACGATAGGTGTGGCAGATTTTCCAGTCGTCCAGCATATGGCACAGTTCATCCACCGGGCCATCGATGAATTCTTGCTCTCTCTTGCTCAGGCATGGCGCGGGGGTTTTCAATAACAAACGCCAACGCGGCCGACCGGAGAATATTACTGCGTCCCACCACACGGTGCCCGCATCCAGTGCTTCCTGTTCCGTTGTGGAAACCGCTGGCATGATTTTTCGAAAAACATTGTAGAGACGATCGCTGATCAACAGGCGCCGCAGCGGTTTGACCAGAAAACCCATCAAAGTTACGGCAACGATGCCGTTGGCAAATCTGAACCAGCTGGGCACATAGAGCAGGTGCCGCAACTCAGTCCAGCCCACCGTCAGGCTGACCATGATCACCATCGTCATGAGCAGGGAAACCCGGTTATACGCCAGCAACAGCAGGGTAAAGATCAGTATCACAAAGAACAGGAAGTCCATGCTTCGGCCTCGCGGTAATCGGCTATTGCTGGTGACAGTTCTGAATTATTCGTCCATGAATTGATCAGGGTTTCTTTAGCGATGAAGATTATAATAGATAACCGTTGTCGGCCTTGCCGCTAAATCAGCGACAATTCTGACCCGGTTTCAACAGGATTCTGTGCTCATTGGTCTGCGCGACGTGGCTTCAGGCCTGATTGCACCGTGCCGGACAAGGCCGTAAAATCCGCGGGATTTATCTGTACTTTATAAGAGTCAACGGTTACAAAATAATAATCAATATTTATAGTATGTTATCAGGAGTTTTTAATTGTCTATCGAGAGAACGCTTTCGATCATAAAACCAGATGCTGTGGCCAAAGATGTCATTGGTGAAATTTACACACGCTTTGAACAAGCCGGGTTGAAAATCATTGCGGCCCGCATGAAACAACTGAATCGTGAACAGGCAGAGCAATTCTACGCCGTTCATCGCGGCCGGCCGTTCTTTGATGAGCTGGTGAAGTTCATGACTTCCGGGCCGGTGATGATACAGGTGCTCGAAGGTGAGAATGCCATTGCGCGTAACCGCGAACTGATGGGCGCCACCAACCCCCGCGAGGCCGCGCCGGGTACGATCCGCGCGGATTTTGCTCGCAGCATAGAGGCCAATGCCGTACACGGATCGGATGCCGCTGCGACGGCGCGTTTCGAAATCGCCTGTTTTTTTGCCGAGGATGATATCTTTTCCCGCTGAAGGGATTTGCCACAGGAAATAGAGTTTGGTCATGCCGGGAACCGCAACCCACATCAATTTGTTTGACCTGGATCTGGTCAGGATGAGGGAATTTTTTGTCTCGATTGGCGAGCCGCCATTCCGTGCAGAACAAGTGTTGAAGTGGATTTACCATGCGGGTGTGACCGATTTTGCACAGATGACCAATCTCAGCTTCGAGCTGCGCCGGCAGCTGCCTCAGCTTGCGGTTATTGAACCACCACGAATTCTCCGTGAACAACATTCGATTGATGGAACAGTGAAATGGCTGATGGGATTCGGCGGAAGCAATGCCATCGAGACCGTATTCATCCCGGAGCCCAGGCGCGGAACCCTATGCATCTCGTCTCAGGTTGGCTGTGCTCTGAACTGTTCTTTCTGTTCTACTGGTGCGCAGGGTTTCAGCCGCAATCTCACCGCCGGCGAGATCATCGGTCAGGTCTGGCAGGCGGCACAAGCCCTGGGCCATGAACGAAATGGCACCAGGCGCATAACCAACGTGGTGTTCATGGGTATGGGCGAACCCTTGCTCAACTTCGATGCTGTGTTGCCCGCGCTTGCTTTACTGCGCCATGACCTGGGTTTTGGTCTGGCCGCCAGGCGGGTGACAGTGTCGACTGCGGGGCTGGTGCCCGGCATAGACCTGTTGCGGGAATCGATAGACGTCGCCCTGGCGGTTTCGCTGCACGCTCCAGAAGACACATTGCGTGAGGAATTGATTCCGCTCAACCGCAAGTACCCGATTAGTGAGGTAATGGCAGCCTGTGCGCGTTACCTGACGGACAAGCACAAGCGCAGCGTGACTTTTGAATATACTTTGATTGATGGAGTTAATGATCAACCGGAGCACGCACGCAAGTTGGTAAAGTTATTGCGCAAATTGCCCAGCAAGCTCAATTTGATTCCGTTCAATCCGTTTCCGGGTACACCATACCGTTGTTCATCACCGCAACGCATCCTCGCGTTTCAAACCATCGTTATGTCGGGCGGCCTGATTGCAACGGTGCGGAAAACACGTGGCGATGACATCGATGCCGCCTGTGGCCAACTCATCGGCAAGGTACTGGACCGGACTCGCCGCAGCCAGCGTTTGCGCGAACAAAGGGAATCCGTATGAGCAACAACAAGATGGTGAAACTATCCATCATTCTTTTGCTGGCAATATTGTGGTTGCCGGGTTGCGGTTCCCCGGTCAGGAAAAACACTGATGAACCTACTGCAGCACGCAAGGCAGCTGAAACCAATGCGAAGCTCGGCCGGCAGTACATGGATCGTCGCCAATATGAGGTGGCACTGGAGAAGCTCAAACGGGCGGTGGCTTACGACAAAACTTATGCGCCGGCGCATACGCTGTTGGGGGTGCTATATGAAACACTGGATCAGCAGGATCTGGCTGTTGCGGAATATCGCCTGGCGGTGCATTACGATCCCACTGACGGCGATGTGAATAATAACTATGCCGTGTACCTGTGCGGTGAGGAAAAGAGGGAAGAAGCAGACCGCTATTTCCAGGAGGCGATGAAAGATCCTTTCTATTCAACGCCTGAAGTCGTTTACGTCAATGCCGGTCTTTGTGCGTTAAGGGCGAATGATCTGGACAAAGCGGAGACATATTTGCGACAATCGCTTGAATATGATGCGCAATATGCTCCAGCCCTGCTGCCCATGGCAGACTTGAGCTATCGCAAGGAGGCGTTTTTGCGTGCCAGAGCATTTTTACAACGCTTTGAAGCCGTCGCTGTGAGCAATGCTCAGAGTTTGTTGCTGGGTTATCGCATTGAAACCGCACTCGGCGATGTCACTTCATCTGGCCGTTATCAACGTGACCTGTTGGATAAGTTTCCCAACTCCGCTGAAGCCGCACAGGCGAGAGAGCAGAATTGAATATCGAACAACAGCGTGAATTGATTCCAATGGAATTGGGTGACGTGCTGCGGCAGTCGCGGGAGAAACGCGGTTGGACCCTGGCAATGCTCGCGGAGGCCATCAAGGTCAGACCGGAAATCCTGGCGGCGATTGAAACAGGTGAAACCGACCACATTCCATCGGTGTACCTGAAAGGTTACATTCGCAGCTATGCGCGCCAGATGGGTGTTGCACAGGACGCCATCGAGCAACAGATTGCGGACATACGGGGAGTTGATCCGGTCGTTCAGCCCGTGTTCAAAGCAGGCCTACCGCGCAAACCGGGAGACCGTTGGTTCAAGGCAAGCAGTTATGTCATGGCTTCAGCTGTGGTAATCGCCCTGGTTTGGCAATTCACCAACGAGGCTGTGCGCTTTTCACAAGGCGACCCCTTGTTGCGCCCCGTGCAGAGTGATGGCAGTCCATTACCTCCGGCTCAGGCAGGAGAAAAAGGTACCGGCGTAGCTGCAAATTCCGCCGCCGAGCTGCTGGCACCAGCCAAGACACATATGCGTGCTTCGATTGCCTCCATGAATATGGCTGAAGAGCAGGTCGGAAGCACGAGCCGTCCACTGGTTGCAGAAGGCGCCTGGGCAGCCATTGGCAATCGTGATGCAGCGGTTGTTGGTAAACAGCCTCCCGTGCCAGTTGGAGCGAAGACACTTGAAATCACTACTTCGGCTGACAGTTGGGTTGAAATTATTGATCGCAACGGCGAAAAGATCGAAATGGATCTGTTGCGCGCAGGCAGCCGGAGAACGTACGACGGTGCGGCGCCGTTTCATTTATTGCTCGGCCGCGCATCATCCGTCGAATTGTTTCACAATGGTGAAAAAGTTGATCTTGCCCCCCATACCCGGGGTAACGTTGCCCGACTTACCATTGGCGCGACCGAAGACGCTTCCGAGCCCGCTGCAAACTTAGATGCCGAATCATCTGCAATGGATTTGATACCGCCGGGCCAGGGCTGAAGCAAAGGTCAGAAGGCCTCCAGCAGTGCTGTCTCGCCTTGCTTGCAGCTGTCAATGAGTGGAAGCGGGACAGGTACCTGGTAATGAAGATCCCAGGTTTGATCGCGGTCGAATCGGTCATGGCGCACCTGCCAGAGAGATACAGGATTGACCTCTGCTATTAAATCTATTCGTGGAATGCATGACATTCTTCCTGCAGACCTGCCCAACTGGCAGAAGCTGGAACTGACGGTCAAGGATGTGTTCACACGCTATGGCTTTGCGGAAATCAGGATACCCGTACTCGAGAAAACCGAGTTGTTCACCCGCGCCATTGGTGCAGCAACTGACGTGGTCGAAAAAGAGATGTATACCTTTGCAGACCGCAATGGTGACCAGTTGAGCCTGCGCCCCGAGGGGACAGCTGGTGTGGTGCGTGCTGTATTGCAAAACAGCCTGCTGTATGCAGCACCTTTGCGTTTGTGGTACTGCGGGCCGATGTTCCGCCGCGAACGGCCGCAGAAGGGGCGGACACGACAGTTTCACCAGGTCGGCGCAGAGGTGTTTGGCGCAGCCGGACCGGATATAGACGCCGAGCTGCTGGCAATGTGTCAGCGCACCTGGATGGAACTGGGTATCAGCGGTCTGCGGCTGGAAATCAATTCACTTGGAACCGCGGCTGAACGTCAGCGCTACCGCGTGGCCTTGCACGATTATTTCACCGCCAATCATTCCCGGCTGGATGAGGACAGCGTTCGTCGCCTCGAGCGCAATCCATTGCGTATCATGGACAGCAAATCGCCTTCCATGCAAAAGCTGATTGCTGCCGCGCCATCATTACAGGATTATCTCGGTGAGGATTCCCGGTCGCATTTTGACCAGCTGCGCCGCTATCTGGACGCACTCGAGGTGGAACATGTCATCAACCCGCGGCTGGTCAGGGGTCTCGATTACTACAGCCATACGGTGTTTGAGTGGATCACCGATCAGCTTGGCGCCCAGGGTACCGTCTGTGCGGGCGGCCGCTATGATGGGCTGATTGAGCTGCAGGGGGGCAAACCGTGGCCCGGTATCGGTTTTGCGATGGGTCAGGAGCGTCTGGTTGAACTTATGCGCAGCAGTGCGGCAATTCTGCCGCTGCCACCCCATGTTTATCTGGTCATGGTGGGTGCCAATACCATTGCAGATGGGCTGCGACTGGCCGAGCTCTTGCGGCAGAATGTTCCGTCACTTCGGGTTCAGGTCAATCTCGGTGGAGGCAGCTTCAAGTCGCAATTCAAGCGGGCTGATCGCAGTGGCGCTGAACTGGCGCTGATCCTGGGCGAAGAGGAACTGCAACAGGGTGAGGTATCGATCAAACATCTGCGCACCGAAGCCGGACAGGAGCGCATCAGGCTTGACTGTCTGGTGCAGTGGTTTTCTGGCTGGTTAAAACCTGTCTAAATCCACTGCAAGCCAGAGATGTAATTTTCTCTGTGCTCCGGCAGGCATTACATATTAGGAAAACTCTGATGTGCGCCACGAGGCGCTTGTTTAGCTTACGGGTGAAAGTCCCGTTTGGGAAGTGGTGACCCACCACACCCGGTATCGAGTCTTGGGCTGGCATCGATAACGATGCGGGTCAAGCGCAGACAGAGAGTGGGTAGGCCGTAAACCGAGAGGTTGAAGTGATTGACTCCCGTTAATTCCTATTTTGGGTTGGCCGATGGTATATCAGAGCCAGAAGGCAACATCGTAGGTCACGCGATCAGGGCAGTGAGCTATGGCGATCCCGGGGGCAGAGAGCACGGCATGCACATAAAGCAGACAGGTGAACGTGGGAGGTCCTGGCAACTCTGCGAAGGAAGGCAGTATCGACGAACAAGCCTGGTAGGTGAGGACGTTGAGAAGAGGGCCAGGAAGTCAGATGGGTCATAGTACCGATGAAGCGCGGTAATGCGCGTGAAGGGAAGGACCCTGGGCAAGGCTGCCCGCTGGAGGGAAACGCCGTGAGTCCAACCGAGGCTCAAGCAACGGCGGAAACGATACTTCAGCGGATAGCGTGGTTGTCGGCAAGGGACGCATCGAAGTGTTTCGACACGGTGATGCACCTGTTCACACAGGAAAGCCTTGCCGGCTGCTTTCATGCGCTGGATGGAAGGAAAGCGGTGGGAGCGGATGGCATGACGAAGGCTGGGTATGGCGCAGATCTCGAGCGCAATCTGACCGAGTGGGTGGGGCGCATGAAGCGCATGGGCTACCGGCCGGGTGCGGTCCGAGAGGTTCGGATTGCGAAGGCCGGAGCAGCGGGTGCGACGCGTGCGCTGGGCATCAGCTCGCTGGAAGATAAGGTGGTACAGGGGATGGTGCGTAAGGTGCTTGAAGCGGTGTACGAGCCGGTGTTTTTGGACTGTTCCTACGGGTTCCGTCCAGGACGCGGGCCGCACGACGCGGTAAGGGCTCTGCACCAATATCTGTACCGGCACGAGATTGAATGCGTCATCGATGTTGATCTGGCACGCTATTTCGACAGTATCGATCAGAACCGATTGCTTAAGATGATAAGCCAGAAGGTTAGCGACCGACGGTTTCTGCGCTATCTCAGCCGGCTGTTCAAGGCAGGCATATTGAGGGACGGAGAACTGTGGGTGAGCAACGAAGGGGTTGTGCAAGGCAGTGCCTGCAGCCCGGTGATGGCGAACATCTACGCGCACTATGTTCTGGACGAGTGGTTTGAGACGACGGTGAAGCGGCATTGCAAAGGTGAAGTGGCGCTATTCCGGTACGCGGATGATGCGGTTATCTGCTGCCAGTACAGCCACGATGCTGAGCGCATTCGCAAGGCCCTATCTGGCCGATTAGCCAAGTTTGGCCTGGTGCTGAATGAGGCGAAGACACAGATGGTGCCGTTCTGTTGGCCGGCCCGCAAACAGCAGGAGCGGCGAGCGGTGTTTGATTTTCTGGGCTTTACGTTTTACTGGGGGGTGAGCCGCCGAGGCCAACCGCTGGTAAAGGTGAAGACGAGCGGCAAACGATTACGCAGCAAGTTGCAGGCGATTTACCAATGGGCGAAACAGACTCGCAGCCAGTGTACGACGCAACAGTTCTGGGCGTTATTGTGCGCCAAGGTACGCGGTCATATCCGCTACTACGGCGTGTCTTTCAACATCCGGGCGGTTATGACGTTCGTGCATAAGGTACGGCGGATCGCCTTTCATTGGCTCAATTGTCGCAGCCAACGCCGGTCGTTTACATGGGAGACGTTTGAGCGTTTTACCGGCGCCCATCCGCTTCCACACGCCGTGGTTTACCATCGGCTATTCTGATGTCATACAACCACCTGAAGGCCTTGTCTTGAGCCCATTGCCTGAATCGGGCACGATGGGTTCTAAACGGGGGGGAGTTGGGGTAACCCGCTCCTCTACCAGCTCAATTCAGAGTTTTCGTGGCACAGGGATGTGCTCTTATAATGCATGGATGCATTATTCAGAGCTTACTTAATTTAGAATATGCATTGCGGCCGCGGTGACCGGCTTTCGTCACTGTGGTCAGATTTATCGGATTTCGTGGAAATAGTGAGTAAATTATGGTTGAGATTTATGACGCCCATGAACAGGGCGAAGTCGTCAAGAAATGGCTGCAGGAAAACGGCAGTGCCATCATTATGGGCCTGGTGATTGCATTCGGTGGATTGTTTGGCTTCAAACAGTGGCAAGCCTGGCAACTGAACAACAGGCAGCAGGCATACGCTGAGTTCGAGGTCATGAACCAGCTGCTCACGGCTGGGCAATTGGATGCTGCAATGGCGAATTTCCAGAATCTGCAAGAAAAGCATGCAGACTCGCCCTATACCTCATTGGCGGCCTTGCAAATGGGTAAGGCGAGGTTGGAAGTCAAGCAAGCCGACCTTGCTGTCAATCATCTTCGTTTTGTCGTCGACAAAGGCCAGCCAAAACAAATCCGGGTAATTGCCCGGGAGCGTTTGGCGCGCTTGCTGCTGGACCAGGGTCAGGCCGCTGAAGCACTTGAGCTTATTCAGGGACAAACGGAAATTGCCGGTTTCGAAGCGCGTTATGCCGAGACCCGCGGTGACATCTTCCTCGCCTTGGGCCGCAATCAGGAAGCCATTGCGGCCTACCAGGAAGCACTGGATGCGCTCGAATCGGGAATGGGTGATCGCGACACGCTGGAGTTGAAAATCGAGTCCCTCGGGGTGGTGAAGGCGGACGAGGTATCCGCGTCATGAAGCGATGGCTGGTGGCCGGGGTCTTATCACTGCTGCTGTTACAAGGCTGCAGCTGGTTCCGGAGTTGGGGTGACGCTGAACCCACCGACCCCGCGCCACTGGTGAAATTTGATGAAACCGTCAAAGTGCGGAAAGTCTGGTCAACCAGCATGGGTGATGGCATGGGCAAAGCCGGCATTACGATGCCGCCGGTATATGTCGATGGCTTCATTTATGCTGCTGACCATGAGGGCCGTCTGACTGCCGTCAATGCGGAAAACGGCCGCAAGATCTGGGAGGTCAAGACCAAGCAGCCGTTTTCTGGCGGCCCCTTTGTGGGTGAGTCTTTGCTGGTAATGGGCACGCTGGATGGAACCGTGCTGGCATTTGATGCGCAAGACGGCAGCGAGCGTTGGAGCGCAAAGGTATCGTCTGAAATACTGGCTGTTCCTGGCATTTCCGATGAAGTGGTCGTGGTGCGCAGTATTGATGGCCGGGTTTTTGGGCTGAACGCCGCAACTGGCGCAAGGTTGTGGATCTATGACCATAGCGTGCCGTTGCTCACTTTGCGTGGCAATACCGATACCCTGGTGCGCGGCGGCACGGTTTTTATCGGCTATGCGGACGGCTCGGTGGCTTCTCTACGTCTTGGCGACGGCAGTCTGATTTGGACGCAATCCGTTGTCTCGCCCGAAGGGCGGACGGAATTGGAACGGCTGGCGGACATCGGCACCCAGATGGTCCTTATCGCCTCCGACCTGCTTGTATCCAGCTACAAAAGCCGCGTAGCTTCGCTGGCGGCTGACTCAGGCCGGCTGTTGTGGTTCAAGGATATTTCATCAGCCACAGGAGTACAGGTGGACCGCACCAACCTTGCCGTCAGCGACAAGGCAGGCGACCTTTGGCTGCTGGACCGGCGCAATGGCTCCACCCTGTGGAAAATCGACCAGTTGACCAATCGAGGTCTGACCCGGCCAGCTTTTTACGGCGACCTGGTGGTCGTGGGGGATAAGGAAGGTTACCTGCACTGGATCGATCTCAAGGATGGAAAATTCGTTGCCCGCGTGCGCGAAGGCCGCAAGGGTTTTGCCTCTGCCCCAGTGACGGTGGGCACCACGCTCTATGTGCTCACCAGTACGGGTTCCCTCGCCGCTTATCGTGCTGGTGCAGCGCTGTAAGGGCCTTCGCTGTGCTGCCTGTAGTCGCCATCGTTGGCCGACCAAATGTTGGCAAATCGACGTTATTCAATGCCTTGACCCGAAGGCGTGATGCCCTGGTGGCCAATATACCGGGCGTTACCCGTGACCGTCAGTACGGTATTGCGCGTGTCGGGGCTGCCCCTTGTGTCGTTGTCGATACTGGTGGCCTGGTTAGTCAGGCCGCAGGAATTGAATACCTCACGGCTCAGCAGGTGCACCAGGCGATTGAAGAATCGCAACTGGTTTTTTTCGTGGTCAGCGCGCGCGATGGACTGACTGCAGAAGATCACGAGGTCGCCGCGGTACTGCGAAAAGCGGATAAACCTGTATTGCTGGTGGTCAACAAGACCGATGGCCTGGACGCGAATACCGCGATGGTTGACTTCGCCAGCCTGGGCATGGGTCAGCCGACGGGAATTTCGGCCGAACACCGCCAGGGCCTGGAAGCACTGATGCAGGCATCTGCGGCGATTCTGCCGCCTGCAGCAGTCGACAGTCCGGGGGACGACAACGCGCCGGACAGCACAATCGATTTCCTGCGGCTGGCTATCGTGGGACGGCCTAACGTGGGCAAATCCACCCTGGTCAACCGCGTACTCGGCGAAGAGCGGGTGCTCACTTTCGACCAGCCCGGTACGACCCGTGACACCATCAGCATTCGTATCGAACGGGACGGCCAAAAGTACGAATTGATCGATACCGCTGGTGTGCGGCGGCGTGCGCGCATCACCGATGCGGTGGAGAAATTCAGTACGATAAAGGCGCTTCAGGCCATTGACCGGGCCCACGTCGTCGTGCTTATGCTGGACGCACGGGAAGGTCTCACGGATCAGGATACCACCTTGCTTGCACATGTTCTGGAACAGGGCAGGGCGCTGGTTATAGCGCTCAACAAGTGGGATGGCCTGGCTGCAGAGCACCGGCTGCAGGTGAAGAGCGAACTGGATCGCCGTCTGACATTCGTCACCTGGGCCAGGCGGGTCACCATCTCGGCGCTGCACGGAACCGGCATTCAGGAATTGCTGGATGCAGTGCAAGAAGCATGGCGCAGTGCGAGCATGGAGTTTTCAACGCCGGAATTGACCCGTGTGTTGACCGCTGCTTTCGAAGCACACCAGCCACCCATGAAGCTGGGCCGCAGTGCCAAACTGCGTTATGCCCATGCGGGAGGCAAACTGCCACCGCGCATCATCATTCACGGTAGCCGTACGGAGACCGTGCCGGAATCGTATACCCGCTATCTGGCGGGCCGTTTCATCCAGCATTTCAAGTTGAAAGGCACGCCGCTGGTGATCATGTACCGCGACAGCGACAACCCCTATAAAGACAAGAAGAACGTTCTCAATAAGCGACAGCAGGTAAAACGTCAGCGCCTGAAAAAGTTTGTACGCGGTAAATCCGGCAGGAAGACCCGCTGAATACAATAGCAGCTAAATAGTGCCCATCCATAAACGCCATATACTAACGCGGCACACGGATGTGCCGCCATTTTCAATGACGTAAGTCATTGAAAATGTGAGCGTAGCAAAACCACGTTTTTGCGCAGCGAATCCATAACGGGCAGGGATGCCCGTTTATGGACAGACACTAACGCGGCACATGGAAGTGCCGCCATTTTCAATGACGTAAGTCATTGAAAATGAGAGCGAAGCAAAACCACGCTTTTGCTTCGCGATTCCATAACGGGCTGGGATGCCCGTTTATGGACAGACACTAGATGGTCCAGGCGCCGAGGTTGCTTTCGAGTATGTGCCGGAAACCTGGCTCGTCCGGCTCGACTTTGGATGGGAAATGGTCAATCAGTTCACCATCGCGGCCGAAAAGATACTTGTGAAAATTCCACCGCGGCAGAATGTCGCTGGTATATTCTTCTCGCAGCGCAATGAACAAAGGGTGCGGACTCGTACCGATGATGGTTTGCCGCGCTGTCATTGGAAAGGTGATGGCGAAACGTTCACTGCAGAACGCGGCTATTTCTTCGTCGCTGCCCGGTTCTTGAGCACCGAACTCATTACAGGGAATGCCAATGACGACCAGCCCGCTGCGGCGATACTCGTCCCACAGATCTTGCAGTTTGGTGTATTGCGGCGTGAAACCGCACTCGGATGCAGTATTGACCAGCAACAGGGGTTGGCCAGTCCAGCGCGCCAGCGGCATGCTGGAACCGTTGATTGAACGAAAAGCGAATTCGTGTACGCGCATGATAAAATTCCTTGATGTGGTAGAAGAATAGCTCAGAACGAACCGGATTTCCTCTCGATCAAGTACAATTTCCCGCTGGGTTGGGCGGATAACAATTTCAGTAAGCTATGGAAGCTAAAAAACCAACAGGTGATGAACCATCCCGGCTGGCGGGCATTCTGGATGGCATCAAGGCCAGCGATGCCATCATTGAGACGGTGCGCGCAGCCATTGACAGTCACGTGGCGTCAGGTGGCCGGCGGCCCGGGCTGGCCGTTGTTCTGGTTGGTTCGGACCCCGCATCTTCCATCTACGTCCGGGCCAAAAGACGCGACTGTGAGCGTGCTGGCATCATCGCACGTGATTTCGACCTTGCAGCATCAACCTCCGAGCAGGAGCTTCTGGCGCTGATTGACCGCCTGAATGTGGACCCGGAAGTTGATGGCATTCTGGTGCAATTGCCATTGCCGGATCACATTGAGGAGACGCAGGTCACCAACCGCATCAATAGCGACAAGGATGTGGATGGTTTTCATGCCTTTAACGTAGGCAAACTGGCCTTGCGCCAGCACGGCCTGCGTCCGTGTACGCCGCGGGGCATCATGGCCCTGTTGAGTTATTACGGCATCGAAGTCCGCACCAGGCATGCGGTTATCGTCGGGGCGTCCAATATCGTTGGCCGCCCGATGGCGCTGGAGCTGCTTTTCGCCGGGGCTACCGTGACCGTGGCCCATCGATTTACCGAAAATCTGCAAAAACATGTGCGGGACGCCGCACTATTGGTCAGTGCCATCGGTAAGCGCGGGATCGTTGACTCAAAGTGGATTCAGCAAGGTGCGGTCGTGGTCGATGTGGGCATAAACCGTCTGCAGGATGGAACGATCAGCGGAGATATAGATTTCGCGACTGCGCGCAAGCGGGCCTCATGGATCACCCCGGTACCAGGTGGAGTCGGTCCGATGACGCGGGGGATGTTGATGCTCAACACCGCTGAAGCCGCCGGGCTTGAAGTGAGCCTGCCTTGCAAACCGCACTCAACCGGTTGATAGGGGGGAAATGGCCACCACAAGGGCCGATGCGGCAATCAAGGCCGTTCCAGAATGGCCGCCACCCCCATGCCACCGGCGGTACAAATGGATATGAGGCCGCGTCCCGATCCGGCCTGCTGCAGGATTTGAGCCAATGTAGCCACCATTCTTGCGCCGGTCGCTGCGAACGGATGACCGAGCGCCAGGCTGCTGCCCTTGACGTTGAGCCGCCTGCGATCGATCGACCCCAGCGCGTGCTCCAGTCCCAGGCGTCTCTTGCAATAGTCGGCTGATTCCCAGGCAGCCAGGGTACACAACACCTGGGCGGCGAAGGCTTCATGGATTTCGTAATAATCAAAATCCTGCAAGCTCAAACCGCTGCGTTGCAGCATTTCCGCCACTGCTACGGTCGGCGCCATCAGCAAGCCTTCGTCATTGACAAAATCCACCGCCGAGGTGCGCCCAGCGGTGATGTAGGCCTGCACCGGCAGATCGTGTTGCTGCGCCCATTCTTCCGACGCCAGCAGGATGGCCGCCGCACCATCAGTAAGGGGTGTGCTATTGCCCGCCGTGAGCGTGGCCCCTGGTTCGCTGGAAAACGCGGTTTTCAGACCGCCGAGTTTCTCCAGCGTGGTGTCGGCCCGCAGGTTGTTATCCCGGGCGACGCCATTCCACGGGAGCACCAGCTCATCGAAAAAACCCTCATCATAAGCCTGCGCAGCCTTATGGTGACTTTCCCATGCCAGTTGGTCCTGTTCATCACGAGGGATGTGCCATTCACGTGCCATGCGCTCACAGTGTGCGCCCATGGACATGCCGGTGCGGGGTTCTCCAACGGCCGGCGGAACCGGCTTGAGTTCGCCCAGGCTGAATCCCTTGAAGGCCTGCAGTCGCTGTTTCAGACTTCTCGCCGTTCCGACTCTGACCAGCCTGCGCGCAAACCGCGGGCTGAAGACTATGGGGGGATCGGACGTTGTATCAGTGCCGGCCGCGATGCCACATTCGATCTGCCCGCTGGCGATCTTGGCGCCGATCATCAATGCGGATTGAAGACTGGTGCCACAAGCTTGCTGTAGCGTAATACCCGGGGTCAGAGGCGACAACGAAGTTGAAAGCAAGGCTTCGCGCGCCAGATCCCAGTCTCTTGAATGGGTCGTCACCGCGCCCGCTACCACTTCGTCCAGCCGCTGGCCTTCCAGTCCAAAGCGTTTGACCAGTCCTTCCAGGGCGGCGGACAGCATGTCCATACTGGACTTTTCCGCATGAATGCTGTTGGAACGACAAAAAGGAATCCTGCTGCCGCCGATGACCGCTATTCTGCGAAGTTCAGTTGACATGATTCTGGTCCTCATCTGCGTTGCCATGGTCGAGACCCGATGCGGTTGGGGCAAGATGGTCCAGGTAATACAGGGGGCCGCCACGGAACGGAGCGAAACCAGTGCCGAAAACCATTCCGGCATCCACGATATCCCGATCCGCAACGATGCCGTCTGCCAGACAGGCGCGGCATTCGTCGAAATAGGGCTGCATCAGTTCATCAGCCAGAGACTTCAGGTTGATTCCCGCTATGGCATTCTTGTTCTTCACCGGCCGGTCTTTTTCCCACAGGTAAAAGCCCTGGCCGGATTTCTTGCCAAGTTTGCCCGCGTCGACCAGAGATTTGATGAAGGCGATGTCATCCGCGGCCCCTTTACCACCGAGCATGCTGATCACCTTGAGTCCGACGTCCAGACCTACTGTATCGGCCAGCTCAACGGGTCCCATCGGCATGCCAAAGTCCACCGCCGCCTGGTCAATCGCCTCCTTGGCCACTCCGCGCTCACGGTGAATCTGCAGCGCTTTTTGCATGTATGGCGCCAGCACCCGGTTAACCAAAAATCCCGGACTGCTCTTTACCAGCAGGGGAAAACGGTTGATTTGTCCACAAAATGCCGCGCCGCGTTCAATTTCCTTCGGGTCAGTGTTCTGATCGTATACCACCTCGACCAAAGGCATTTTGGCCACCGGGTTAAAGAAATGCAGGCCCAGCAGTCGTTGCGGTTGCTGCAGTACTGATGCGATCTCGGCCAAAGGTATTGCCGACGTATTGGTGGCCATGACGGCGCCGGGTTTGAGCCGGGGTTCGAGGCCGCGGAAGAGGTCACGCTTGGCTTCGGCATTTTCGAATATGGCTTCGATCACCACGTCGGCGCGGGCTACGCCATGGCCTTCAACGTCGGCGACAAGGCGGCTTTTCGCTCCGGCGATGCGGTCCGGAGTTTTCAGTTTTAGCCGAAACAACTTATAGGCCCGGTCCAGCGCAGGCTGGATGTACTTCATTTCCCGATCCTGCAAGCTGACTTCGAGTCCCTGCAGCACACACCAGGCAGCAATATCGCCGCCCATGACCCCGGCACCGATAACGTGTATGCGTCGTGCCCTGAATGAATTGCTCTTGCCTGCGGCCTTGAGTTGTTCCATCAACCAAAACACCCGTCTGAGACCACGCGAAGTGCTGCTGGTGATCAGTTCGCTGACCCGTGAGATTTCCTCAGCCATCATCCGCTGCTTGTCGTTGCCATGTTGCTCCCAGGCATCAATCAGAGAGAACGGCGCTGGATAGTGCCTGGGATTGGCGCGGGCGGTGGTTTTTTTCCGTATCATGCCCGCGAGCGCTTTGCGGGCCGGGGCTGTATTGGAGAGCTTGGCCAAGGGACCAGGGCCGTGGCTCTTCTTGCCTTGCAATATTGCCGTACGCGCCGCCCAGCGCAATTCATGATGCGGTCCGACCATCTGATCCACGAGGCCCAGACTCCTCGCTTGAGAAGCACTCAGCATGCGGCTGCTGAGCATCAACTCCAGTGCCTTTGGTCCACCCAGCAGTTGCGTGCAGCGGGCACTGCCACCAAAGCCCGGATAAATACCCAGTTGAACTTCCGGGAAACCCAAGCGGGTTCTTTCTGTATTCCTGGCGATGCGGTAATGGCAGGACAGCGCCAGTTCAAGACCACCACCAAGACAAAACCCTTCGATAGTAACAACGACCGGGAAGGTCAGCGCTTCGATGCGATTGAATAAATTGTGCACTTCGCTGATTGACGCTGCGGCCTGGGCTGGGTTACTGACGTCTTCGAATTCGCGCACATCGGCACCCACGATGAAAGAACCGCGCTTGCCGGACTGCAATACCAAGCCCCGCGGGGGCTTCTTTTCCAATTGGCCGGTGATGATTTCCAACTCGCTCAGCACTTCGCTGGACAGGCTGTTGGTCGATTCGCCGGCACGATCCAGTGTCAGCCAGCAGACATTGTCCATGTCGTACTCGAGTCGCCAATGGTGGAATTCGGAAGGGCTCATGATCAAGGCTCCATACGCTGATGTATGTCCTGGACAAAAAATGCCAGAAAGACTTGTCATTATGACAGAACAGCTAATAGCGAGGTAAAGTCCGGCCAAGTCAGACAGGACACTCGGCAGGATTCGAACAAAATGAGGGCGACCTCAGGGCAGCTGGAATCCGGCATCCCGCAAGATGCGGGCAACGGCAATGAGTGGCAGCCCGATGATGGCGCTTGGGTCGCTGGAGTTCATGGCCCGCAGCAGCATTGGGCCAGCCGCTTCCGAGCGGAATGCTCCGGCACAATCCAGGGGTTTATCCAGCGCCACGTACCTGCGCACCTCGTCTGCTCCAAGTTTGCGGAACTGGACCTCCGTTCTGATCGTTGTGTATTGACAAAAACCCGAAGCCTTACAAATGACAGCGACGCTGGTGTGAAAATTCACGCTGCGGTTGCTGAATTGCATTAACTGTGCGACCGCCTTCTCTTCACTGCCCGGTTTGCCTATGCTGCGCCCGGCGCATTCAGCGAGCTGGTCAGAGCCTATAATGAACGCGGCGGGGAAAGCGGCGGCAACGCTCTCTGCCTTGGCCAGCGCCAAACGCTCAGTGAGTGAATCGGTACTCTCTCCAGATAAAGGAGATTCGTCGACTTCAGGCTTATGACTGATGAAAGGCAGGCAAAGCCTCGCCAGCAAAGCCTGACGGTACGGGCTGGTCGAAGCCAGAATTAATTCTTTTTGATGTGACTGTGTATGCATTTTTAGAGTAAAATGACCGGTTTGTGTCAGGCGGTCATTGGCAAAGGCCATGGAATTTATCTATTGGACGCATGCGGGGGCCATCTGCGGCCATTGAATGCAGAAAGTATCATGCCATGAGCTGACCTTATGCAAGCGGCGCTCAGCGGGTATCATGGCTTGGCGCAAGGCCCCTGGCATCGAGATTCAAGGTTTGGAGGAAGCGGATGTCGCGAGAATATCCGGACTGGCTTGATCCGCGGAAAGCGGCGGAAGGCCGGCGAACCTTTACGGGTTCGATGCCGCTGGCGCGCATGGAGCGATTGCGGTCGCTGCTTGCGAACTGTGACGGCGACGCACATTTTACTGCGAGATTTGAATTCGATGCCCAAGGGCGGGTTACGATACTGATCGAAGTTGAAGCCAGCTTGCCTTTGATTTGCCAGCGCAGCCTGGAACTGTATCTGGAGCCGGTGCGCCGCCGGTCCTTGCTGGGCGTGATCGAAAACCTGGCTGAAGAGTCTTTGCTGCCGGAAAACTATGAGCCGGTGCTTGTGGAGCTCGGCAGGCTGGCAATGCTCGACCTGGTTGAAGATGAATTATTGCTGGGATTACCACAGGTACCCAGAAACCCGGAGTGTGACGCGATTGATTTTCCCGCAAGAGACGATGTTTCACCGGAGCTTGCAGCAAGCGAAATACCTGTGCGGCAACCGTTCGCTGGACTGGCCGAGCAGTTGAAAAAGCATGTGCGGAATGAAAAAGATTAGCCGGCAAATATGTTGAGATTATCTGGTTTTTTGGTCAAGTTTATCGATTGGGAGTAAAATCATGGCTGTACAAAAAAGTCGTAGGACACCGTCCACGCGTGGTATGCGCCGTTCGCATGATGCGCTGACAATGCCCACGCTGTCCGTTGAACCCACCACTGGTGAAACCCATCTGCGGCATCATGTCAGCCCGGAAGGGTATTACAAGGGCCGCAAGGTCGTAGACGACAAAGTCGTCGAGCTCAAAGAGTAGTTGGGTCCTTCGTCCCAGGCATTCTACCTGACAGTTTGAACCGATTGCTGTTCACGCCATGGTGGCTGCCAGCCAGGTAAGCCTTGAGGCTCCGTTCGCAACTTTGGCACTGGACGTGCACGGCGGCGATCACGGTTTGGAGATCAGTCTGCCTGCCGCAGCGCAGGCGCTACAGACCGACCCGAAACTGAACATTATCCTGGTGGGTCAGCAGGCAGCGATTGAGTCCGCGGTATCCAGCGCCGGAATGAGTTTCGGTGCCAGGTTGAGCTTACGCCATGCGCCGGATATCCTGGCCATGGATGCCAAACCCATGGCGGTTTTGCGCCGGGGGCACAGCAGCAGTATGCGGCTTGCATTGCAATTGGTGGCAGATGGTGAGGCCGGGGCTTGTGTCAGTAGCGGCAGTACAGCAGCCCTGGTGACATTGGGCGTCAGGATTATTGGCATGCTGCCGGGCATACAACGTCCGGCATTGATGGCCCATGTTCCTGTTGCACAGGGCCGCACCGGTATGCTGGACTTGGGCGCAAACCTGAATGTCAGCGCTCACCAGCTGGTGCAGTTTGCCGTGATGGGTTCAGTGACGGCGCAATTAGCCGACGGCATCGATCAACCCAGGGTGGGTTTGCTGAATGTTGGGCATGAAGACGGCAAGGGGCATGAAGTAGTGCGTGATGCGCACCAGCAACTCAAGGCTTTGCCATTGAACTACATCGGTTTTATCGAAGGCCATGACATTTATTCCGGCCAGGTAGATGTTGCGGTCTGCGATGGCTTCGTTGGCAACGTCATGCTCAAATCCAGCGAAGGCCTGGCCAGCTTGCTGTACACCGAACTTCGACAGGCGCTCGATTCCAATACACGCAGTCGCGTGGGTGCATGGCTGGCCGGTCCGGCTCTGCGCCGCATGTTGGCGTGGCTTGATCCGTCCGCGCATAATGGAGCGCCGTTGCTGGGCTTGAATGGTGTGGTGGTCAAGAGCCATGGCCGCGTGGATAGCAAAGCCCTGACCCGGGCTATTCTTGAGGCCGGACGTGAGGCAAGACGCCGGGTTCCGGAAAAAATTGAGACGGCCATTCGCACTTTTCACCTGGAGACAAAAGTTTGATTTACTCAAGAATTGCGGGAACAGGGAGTTCTTTACCCGAGCGGATTGTGACCAACAGTGATCTCGAGAAAATCCTGGACACCAGCGACGAGTGGATTCACTCAAGGACGGGCATATCCGAGCGTCGTGTCATCAGCAAGGGGGAGACCACCGCCACGCTGGCGCGTGAGGCTTGCCGCAAAGCCATAGAGGCGGCAAATGTAGACCCTGCCGAAATTGACCTGTTGGTATTGGGAACGACCACGCCAGACCTGATTTTCCCCAGCACCGCTTGCCTGATCCAGAAACAACTGGGCTTACCGGACTGCGGCGCGATGGATGTCAACGCAGCCTGCTCCGGATTTATTTATGCGCTGAGTATCGCCGACAAGTACATCAAATGCGGCGACGCCAAAAAAGTATTGGTGGCAGGGGCGGAAACCCTGACGCAGTTGGTCAACTGGAAGAAGCGGGATGTTGCGGTGATTTTTGGCGACGGCGCAGGCGCGATTGTGTTGGAGGCGTCAGAACAGCCCGGTATCCTCTCTACCCATATTCACGCAGATGGCAACTATGGCGATCTGTTGGCGACCAGGGAAGGCGTATCCCGCGGATTTGATGGCATAGCGAATAACGAGGGAAAGCCCGAGATCTGCATGAAAGGCAATGAAGTCTTCAAAGTCGCCGTGCGTACAATGGGGCGAATGGTCGATGAAACCCTGGGCGCCAACCATCTGGAAAAGTCAGACGTGGACTGGTTGATTCCACACCAGGCGAATTATCGCATCATTACCGCCACCGCCAAAATGCTGAACATGGCTATGGATCAAGTCGTTGTCACCATCGACCGGCACGGCAACACTTCGGCGGCTTCCGTGCCTTTGGCACTGGACGAGGCAGTCCGGGATGGCCGCATACAGCGCGGCGATATGCTGTTGATGGAAGCGTTCGGTGGAGGTTTTACCTGGGGATCCGCGCTCATCCGATATTGAAGGAAAAAAGAGAATGAGCAAGACTGCTTTTCTTTTTCCGGGACAAGGCTCGCAATCCGTAGGCATGCTGGCGGAACTGTCGCAGCAGTCTGAGCTGGTGCAGAGCACGTTGGCCCAGGCTTCCGAGGTGGTGGGCTACGATTTGTGGCAGCTCGCGAAGGAAGGCCCTGCAGACCGGCTTAATCAGACGGAGGTGACACAACCCCTGATGCTGGCTGCGGGAGTAGCCTGTTGGCGTGCTTGGAAAGCCCTGGGTGGATTTAATCCTGATTTCGTGGCGGGACACAGCCTGGGCGAATACACGGCTTTGGTCGCAGCTGGCTCGTTGGACTTTACCACAGCCGTTGCAGTAGTGACCGAGCGGGCTCAACGAATGCAGAATGCGACGCCGGCAGGCAGTGGCGCGATGGCGGCGATCATTGGCCTGGATGAGCCAGCGCTGACAGAGGTTTGTGCGGCAGCTGCCGAAGGCCAGGTGGTTTCCTGCGCCAATTTCAATTCACCAGGGCAGATCGTAATAGCCGGTGATAAAGCCGCCGTGGAGAGGGCTTGCGCAATGGCTCTGGATGCTGGCGCACGGCGCGTTGTGCCACTGGCGGTCAGTGTTCCGTCACATTGCGCGCTGATGCGCGAGGCGGCACGGGCATTTGCCGGCACTTTGAGCGCAACGGCACTTTGCGCTGGCATCATACCGGTACTGCACAACGTGGACGTGCGGACGCATAGTGATGCACAGGCAATTCGCACCGCTTTGGAGCAACAACTGTGGCAAGCGGTGCGATGGGCTGACACGATCAGCGCACTGGCAGCACGGGGCGTGAATCGATTTGCCGAGTGCGGGCCCGGTAAAGTCCTGGCAGGAATCAATCGCCGCATCGTACGCGAGGCCGAGAGCGTGGCGTTGATGGATCTGGACGCAATGAAACAAACCTTGAAGAACTGGAGTTAGTACCGTGACCCATAGATTTCGATACAACCAGAGCCCCCCGGATGTGCCAGGACAAGGCGCACTGCGCAGGCAATGGCCCGGTCCTTGTCAAGCGGTGCAACGCCGTCCTGGTGCATCCCGGGGGCTCCCTTCGGGCGCGCCGCTGACCGGCCATCTGCGGCGTTGCGCTTGCTTGAAAGGGGGCCCGCCCTTCCTGCGCAAGCGCGTCTTGCAGCTGACCGGTCAGCGACTCGCTGGTCGTGTCGAAATCTATGGGTCACGGTACTAGCATGGAACAAAACCTGGAAGGGCAGGTGGCTTTGGTTACCGGCGCCAGCCGCGGCATCGGCGCGGCGATCGCCGCGATGCTGGCGCGGCTGGGGGCACAGGTGGTGGGTACCGCCACCAGTGAACAAGGCGGGGCGGCTATCGCGCAGCAATTGTGCGCGATCAGTCCGGGCAGCCGGGGTGAAAAGCTCGATGTCAACGACGCCGGCGCTTGCGATGAACTCGTCCAGCGTGTTGCTGGGACCCTGGGTTCGCCGACCATTCTGATCAATAATGCCGGAATCACCCGCGACCAGATTTTGCTGCGCATGAAGGAAGACGATTGGGATGCAGTGGTCGCGACCAATCTGCGTTCGGTTTTTCGCTTGAGCAAAGCCTGCCTGAAGGGCATGATGAAAGCGCGCTATGGCCGCATCATCAGCATTTCCTCGGTGGTGGGAGCGATGGGTAACGCCGGTCAGGCGAATTACGCCGCTGCCAAGGCGGGTATTGAGGGGTTCAGCCGATCGCTGGCAAGAGAAGTGGGTTCGCGCGCCATTACGGTTAACGTGGTTGCCCCCGGCTTTATCGATACCGACATGACGCGGGCATTGACGGAGAGTCAGCGCGCGGAGCTGTTGCAGGGTATTCCCTTGCAACGTCTGGGACAGCCAGATGACATTGCAGCTGCCGTTGCTTTCCTGGCATCACCGCAGGGCAGCTATATCACGGGTCAAACCTTGCACGTCAATGGCGGAATGTATATGTAGGGAAGCTTTGAATAATTCATCCTTGAATTATCAGAGCATGCCAAACAAAAAATGTGATTTTTGTTTGGCTTTCATTTTCAATGGCTTACAGCCATTGAAAATGTTGGCACATCCTTGTGCCAAGGAAACTCTGAATTAATCAGAGTTTCCGTAGGATATTTTGACTAAACTATTAATCCTGTTGATAAATATCATTAATATGTCAGTTACTGGGGTAAACACCATACTGCCCCGCATGTCAGCAAACTGGTATCGGAGTCACAGATTCAATAGAATTGCGGCCCTGTATCACCTAAACGAGGAAAATCCTGAAAATGAGCAGTATTGAAGAACGTGTCAAGAAGATCGTTATCGAGCAACTCGGAGTCAAAGAAGAAGAGGTCACGCCCAGTGCATCTTTCGTCGACGACCTTGGTGCTGACTCGCTGGATACCGTTGAATTGGTGATGGCGCTGGAAGAGGAATTTGAATGCGAGATTCCTGACGAGGAAGCAGAAAAAATTACCAGCGTGCAGCAGGCGATTGATTACGTAACCGCAAACGTCTGAACAAACCATCCTTCAGTTCCTGGCCGGCCGGGCATTACCGGCCGCCATAGACTTACCTTTCCGTTAGCCCGATATAGCGGGACATAATCGAGGTTTCCAACGTGTCTCAACGTCGCATCGTCGTAACCGGTATGGGCCTGGTTTCTCCGGTCGGAAATTCCGTTGCCTGTTCCTGGGAAGCGATTTGCCGGGGCCGTAGCGGCATTGGCCCTGTCACCGAATTCGATGCTTCCCTGCTCTCTACCCGCATTGCCGGAGAAATCCGTAATCTGGATCTTTCTCCGTTTATTGAGGAAAAAGACGCCCGGCGCTACGACAAGTTTATGCACTATGGCATTGTGGCATCGATTCAAGCGATAACCGACGCTGGATTAGCCAGCGAAGACGCTGGCATCAATCCTGAGCGCGTCGGCTTTGCCATTGGCGCGGGCATTGGTGGTATTGCCACAATAGAAAATACCATGCTCCTCTATCGGGACAAGGGCCCGCGACGGGTGTCACCGTTTTATATTCCAGGCTCCATTATTAACATGATCGGGGGCGTGGTATCCATTCGCTACGGGTTCAAGGGTCCGAATATCGCGATTGTGACTGCCTGCACCACCGCCACGCATAACATTGGCGTGGCAGCACGCATGATTCGCTATGGCGATGCCGACGTGATGGTGGCTGGTGGCGCTGAATACGGCACGACGCCGACCGCCATGGCGGGATTCATATCAGCCAAGGCCATGTCGACACGAAACGAAGATCCGGCAGCGGCCAGCAGGCCTTGGGACCGCGAACGCGATGGTTTCGTGCTCGCCAATGGTGCTGGCGTGGTGGTGCTCGAAGAATTGGAGCACGCCCGCCGCAGAGGCGTCGACATCCATGCCGAGGTCGCAGGCTTTGGCATGAGTGGTGACGCCTACCACATGACCGCGCCACCAGCCGATGGCGAAGGGGCGGCGCGCTGCATGAAAATCGCTTTGGCCGACGCCCACATCAATCCGGACCAGGTGGATTACATCAACGCCCATGGAACTTCGACTCCCATGGGTGACCGCGCTGAATCTGATGCCGTAAAGGCAACACTGGGCCAGCATGCGCGCCAGGTTGTCATCAGTTCAACCAAATCCATGACCGGGCACATGCTCGGTGCGGCAGGCGGGGCAGAGGCCATCTTTACGATATTGGCGATGCGCGACAAGCTTGCTCCCCCCACCATCAATCTGGACAATCCGGGCGAGGGCTGTGACCTCGACTATGCGCCGAATCAAGCGCGGGAAATGCCCATCCAGATCGCGCTCTCCAATTCGTTTGGCTTCGGTGGCACCAACGGTACCCTCGTCCTCAGACAGTTCCAGGGTTGACAGGTATATGAAGCCGAAGGCAACCCACGGCCTGCCCTCGCTGCCTCAAGGTTACATGCGCTGCGCGCAAATTCCCATTTGGCGGCTTTTGGCCTAGATGCGCGAGTAACGTCATTGCGCGGTAGCCACTACCATTGGCTGAGCGAAGTGCCGGACATATTCGGTCTGGCCCACTCCTTTCCTGAATCGTTCCCTTTCCTGCTGGACAGCGCAGCCGGTGGTCATCTCGGCGCTCACAGCCTGTTGCTGTTCGCTGCCGCAGATCGCCTGGTGCGTCACCCCGGCGGAGAAATCGAAGGGCCCGGAGATGGAGATACGTTCTTCGATCGCCTGGAAAGCTGGTATCAGGCGGAAAGCTTTGAACAGGGCATAGCTCATACTGCCGATGGCCGGGATATTCCTTTTACCGGTGGTTGGTTCCTGTTCCTGGCTTATGAAGCGGCGGCGGAAATTGAGCACCGGCTTGACTTGCCGGTTAACGCAACCGGCCTGCCGGATGCAGTGGCCTGGCGTTGCCCTGGCGCCATCATTGTCTTTCACGATAGTGTGGCTGATGGTGCGGCGACGCCACGCGCCCTCGTGACTGCCGAATCACCGCAGGTCTTGACGGCGATATTGCAGTTGCTGCAAAGCTCCACCGCGCCGCGCAGCCAGGAACTGCCGGCCTTGCATCGGCTGGAGGCCGAGGAACCCGAAAAATTCAAGTCGGGCGTGAGCCGGGTGCTGGAGTATTTGCGCGATGGCGACACATTCCAGGTCAATATTTCCCGCAGCTGGACCGGCCAATTCGCTCATCCGCCAGAAGCCGCTGCGTTGTATCAATGCTTACGCCGTTCCAATCCCGCGCCATTTGCCGGCTTGATGCGGTGGAACTCAATGGCATTACTGAGTTCTTCACCAGAGCGGCTGGTGCAAATTCGCGGCCGGAAGGTACAGACGCGACCGATTGCCGGAACCCGGCCACGCGGTCTGGATCCGACGCAGGACTTAGCTTTGTCACTGGACTTGATCGCCAATACAAAAGAGCGGGCCGAACACATCATGCTAATTGATCTGGAGAGAAACGACCTTGGCCGGGTGTGTCGTCCAGGAACGGTCGAGGTCAATGAGTTGATGGGTATCGAAAGTTATGCGCATGTGCATCACATTGTCTCCAATATCCGCGGGGAGTTGACGCAGCAAGCCAGCCCGGTTGACGTGATCAAAGCGGTTTTTCCAGGTGGCACGATTACCGGCTGTCCGAAAGTCCGGTGCATGGAAATCATCGCTGAACTCGAACAGGAGGGCCGTGGGTTCTATACTGGTTCCATGGGTTACCTGGGATGTAATGGCAGCCTCGACCTGAACATCCTAATCCGTACCATGCTGTTGCAGGAGCGGCAAATTACATTCCGCACCGGGGCTGGAATTGTGGCGGACTCTGATCCCGCGCGAGAGTTGCAGGAAACGCAGGACAAGGCGCGAGGACTGCTGCTGGCACTGGAATATACAGACCGGGAGGTCCGGATTGCTTGATTGTCTGGTAAACGGCGAGATCTCAGCACATGTTGCGGCGGGCGATCGCGGATTGCATTATGGTGATGGGGTGTTCGAGACCCTGATGGTAGCGCACGGGCTGCCACGCTTTTGGCAGTTGCACATGGACCGGCTGGCGACCGGATGCGCGACTCTGGGTTTGCAGCAAACACCGCAGAACGTGCTGTTGCGCGAAGTCCAGACCGTCAGTGCGGGTCATCAGACTTGCGTGGTCAAGATCATTATCACTCGTGGGGAGGCCGCTCGCGGTTATGCCCCGGCGGTTGCAACCGGGGCTTGCCGGGTGGTCACCGCTTATCCCGTGCCTGCGGACTTTGGCTCAGATGTTGCGCAAGGCATCCGGGCACGTATCTGTGACTTGCGTCTGGGCATACAGCCCGCGTTGGCGGGTATCAAGCATCTGAATCGCCTGGAGCAGGTGCTCGCTCGTGCCGAGTGGACCGATCCTATGGTGCAGGAAGGGATACTGCTCGACAGCGAAGATCACGTCATCAGTGGTATTTCAGGCAATATCTTCCTGGTCAGCGGGGAGCGCTTGCTCACGCCAAGAATGGATCGCTGTGGCGTTTGCGGCGTGGTGCGAGCGGCTATCCTGCTGGCGTTCAAACCACGTTGCGAACAACGCAGAATCACATTGGACATGTTGCCGGAAGCCGACGAAGTATTCGTCTGCAATGCGGTGCGCGGTATCCTGCCGATCAGCAGGATAGGTCACTGGGAGTATGGCGCCGGGCCCGTCACGCGCGAAATCCAGGAGTGGATGCAGCAGCAATGAGCGCATCCGGCTTGAAAAAGGCTGCTGGTGTGGCGGCATTCCTCGTGCTGCTGCTGGCGGCATTCAGCTGGTGTGGGTGGCAGCGATACCAGCAATTTCTTCGTCAGCCCCTGACGGTAGCGCCCGGCGGCTCCGTGCTCAATGTAGATCCCGGGATGTCGGGCAGGGCAGTGATTGCCCGACTGGCCGAGCTCCGGCTCAGTGAAAATATTTGGCAATGGCGCTTATTGCTGCGACTGGATCCCATCGTATTCAAAGCCGGCGAATACCAGTTGGAACCAGGAATCAGGCCGCAGGGTCTGCTGCAAAAGCTGGATCGCGGGGATGTTATCCGTTACCGCTTTACCATCGTGGAAGGCTGGACTTATAGACAGTTGCTCTATGCATTACAAGCCGACCCGGTTCTGGGTCCGGGTTTGAAGACCCTCATGAGTGAAGAGGCATGGCAAGGCCCGGCTAACGGGCAGGATCTGCTCGAGGGTGCTTATTTGCCGGAAACCTACGTTTTTACCCGCAATGAGAATGCACTGGATGTTCTCGCGCAAGCAGCACGTGCGATGCAGTCAGCCCTGGCTGAGGCCTGGGCCAGACGCACAGATGATCACCCGGCACGAACGCCCTATGAATTGTTGATCCTGGCCTCCATCATTGAGAAAGAGACGGCACGGGATGAGGAAAGAGCCCAGATCAGCGGTGTTTTTGTGCGGCGGCTAAAGATCGGTATGCGTTTGCAGACGGACCCAACAGTCATTTACGGTCTTGGCGACACTTTCGACGGCGATATTCGGCGCCGCGATTTGGGTGCCGATACGCCCTACAATACCTATACTCGAATCGGCCTGCCGCCAACGCCCATCGCCATGCCCAGACGGGCATCACTTCTGGCGGCGGCGCAACCTGCGGCCGGCTCGGCCTTGTATTTCGTTGCTGACGGGAAAGGTGGGCATACCTTCTCGGACTCGCTGGAGCAGCACCAGCTCGCGGTAGAGAGGCTGCTGGATAAAAAATGAAACACAGAGGGTGGTTTATAACCTTTGAAGGTGGCGAGGGAGCGGGCAAGAGCACCATGATCGAACGCACGCACCAATGGCTGCTCGATCATGGACACGCGGTGGTCAACACCCGCGAGCCGGGAGGAACGGTTTTGGCCGAACAGATCAGAGCCATCGTGCTGGACCAGGGAAACTCGGCGCTTTGCGCTACAGCTGAACTCTTGCTGGTATTTGCTTCGCGAGCACAACATCTTGCCGAACTGATTCGTCCTGCATTGGCGCAGGGTTCGACAGTACTGTGCGATCGCTTTACCGATGCTACCTGGGCGTATCAGGGTGGCGGCCGTGGTATGCCGGCGGATCTGATCGCCACGCTGGAGAACGCCGTGCATGGCGATCTGCAGCCAGATCTCACGCTGTTGCTCGATCTGCCCGTGCTGTTGGGACTGGAGCGGGTTTCCAACCGCGGCAAGGTGGATCGCATCGAGCAGGAATCTGTGGCTTTTTTTGACCGGGTTCGACAGACCTACCTGCGCAGGGCAGCAAGCGCATCGGAACGTTTCGTCGTGATAGACGCTTCTGTTGACGAGCAAGCTGTTTGGCAGCAGCTTGAGCGAATATTGCAACAAAGAGTGTCACGGTGACTTACCCCTGGCTCGAAGAGGCATGGCGGGAGTTTGTGCAGCGTCTCAATAGCAGCCGCCTGGCGCATGCCTGCTTGCTTGCCGGGCCGCAGGGGCTGGGCAAACTCGAGCTTGCGATGCAGATGGCTGTCACCATGCTGTGCCAGCAACAGGAGCATCAGGCATGCGGCGTCTGCCGTTCGTGTCAGTTATTCGCCAGCGGTGCTCATCCGGACTTTCGTCTGCTGACTTTTGAGATCAATACCAAGACAGACAAAATGCGAACCGAACTGGTCATCGATCAGGTGCGGGAGCTGAACGCTTTCATGCAGCTCACCCACAGCATCAGTCCACGCAAAGTTGCCCTGATACATCCGGCAGAGGCCATGAATCGCAATACTGCCAATGCCTTGCTTAAGACACTTGAAGAGCCGCCCGGCAGTGCCGTGCTGGTGCTGGTTGCGCATGACCCATCCCGGCTTCCCGCCACCATCCGCAGCCGGTGCCAGACCATTCATGTGCGCCTGCCGGACGAGAAACTTGCGTTGGACTGGCTGGTGAATTCGATGAGCACAGATGCGGCAACGGCTGCAATCGCCTTGCGGGCGTCCGCGGGAAGCCCGCTGCTGGCACAGCAAATGCTGTTGCATGGGGGCACGGAGCAATTTCGTACCGTTACCCAACAACTTATCCGTATCCAGGCGGATGCGGCTGTAGTGGGTGAAGTCGTGGACAATTGGTCCGAGCTGGACCAGGAGTGTTTGTGGAATTGGCTGTCGCTGATTACAGCGCAACGCTTGCGCAACTGCTTCAGCCTGCCTGGCCACGCAGAAGCAATGGTTGAAGGATTGGAAAGGGATGCAGGCATGCGGCAGCATGCCGGGCGGATTTCTTTGTTGCAGTCACTGGCCGATCGCAACAGACGTGCGCTTGCAACGTCATTGCGCAAAGACTTACTTCTGCGTGATTGGCTGATACAATGGTCCCGTTTGACCAGTTCGTGAGTCGCACGCAGAGAAAGCTCAAGGAAAGTTCGAGGTATGGCGCAACAAGGAATCTTGTCTCTATCTATTAAGGACAAACAGGCCCTGTACCGTTCTTACATGCCGTTTGTGCAGGGCGGTGGCCTTTTCGTTCCCAGCAACAAGCAGTTTCAGCTGGGAGACGAGGTATTCCTTTTGCTCACCGTAATGGAGTTGGAGGAAAGGCTGCCCATCCCGGGCAAAGTAGTATGGATAACGCCTCAGGGCGCTGCTGGCAACCGTAAAGCCGGAATTGGTGTGCAATTCGCTGAAACCCAGGATGGCTCCCATGCGCGCACAGTTATCGAAACACACCTGGCAACAATGTTAAAGAGTGGCCTCAGCACATTCACCATGTAGAACCTGTCCTGGAGCCAGGCCAGACCCTAAGAAAGTACCTGCCTGATTACCCTGAAAACTTCGTCGACTTCTTCTGGCCCTTGATAAAAATGAGGTGACAGGCGGACGGCGTTGTCTCTTAGTGCGCAGCTGACGTGATGATGATTCAGGGCGCGCTGCACCGAGGCTGCGGATGTCTTTTCGGGACGGAATGTCACGATACCCGATCTGCGCCCGGGCTCCGGGTCGCTGAGCAGGTGGACTCCGGGCATGGTCTGCAAATGCCGCAACATAAACGCCGTGTTGTCCTGTACGCACCGTTCGATTTTTTCCATGCCCGTTGCCAGCAGCAATTCCAATGAGGCCTTGAAAGCGACCTGCCCCAGCGAGTTTGGACTGCCCGCTTCAAACCTGCGCGCCGAGGCGGAGGGTATCCAGTCCTGGCGCGCAAAACCCCAGGGATTATCGAACATGTGCCAACCTTGCTGCCGCAAACGCAACAGCGGGCGCGCTTCCTCATGGCTGTAAAACACGGCTATTCCTTCCGGGCCCAACAGCCATTTGTGGGCGTCTGCGGCAAGAAAGCTGATGTGGCAGGACCTCACATCCAGGCGCAGGGCACCCAATTGCTGGATGGCATCGACAAAAAACAGGATGCCGCGGGCACGGCAGGCAGCCCCCAGCGCCTGCAAATCCAGGCGGAATCCATCGCTCCATTGCACCGAGCTGACCGCCAGCAGGCGGGTGCGTTCATCCATGGCTTCAATAAGGGCCGACTCGGCGCTGCTGGCGGCACGTATATCGATTTCACGTACTTCCACGCCGCGATCGCGTTGCGCCAGCCAGGGCAGGCGGTTGGAGGAAAATTCCCCCTGCGGCAGCACCACGTTCTCGCCCGCTTTCCAGTCCAAGCCCCAGGCCACGGTGCAAATGCCTTCGGTGGTATTCTTCAATAAAGCAATATCGTTCTTCGAATCAGCCCCGATCAATTGGGCCAGGCATTCACGCAGACTATGCTCCAGAGCAATCCATTGCGCGTATTGCGCGGGACCCTGCTGCGCATTTTCCTGCGCGAATTGACGTACCGCCTCGGCGGAGCAGACGGGCCAGGGCGCGATGGCGGCATGGTTGAAATAAAGACCCTTATCGCGGCTGGGAAACTGCGCCCGCAGCTGTCCGTTTTGAAGTTCGGCGCCTTGCTGAGTATCCATGTAGATATAATGACTACCTGGCTCCTTGCTGGCAAACCTAAAATACCGCAACGACATGAACACCTCACCACAGCGCGCCATACTGCACGTCGATATGGACGCGTTTTATGCTGCGGTGGAGACCCTGGACAACCCCGCATTAAAGGACCAGGCGGTCATCGTTGGCGGGCTTGGACCGCGTGGTGTGGTGGCCACGGCGAATTATGCAGCACGCCTTTCCGGGGTGCACTCAGCCATGCCCATGAACCAGGCGCGCCGCCTGTGTCCCAATGCTCAATTTCTACAGCCGCGAATGGAGCGTTACAGGCAGGTCTCGGCAGAGGTCTTCAAGCTGTTCCGCGGCATAACACCCATGGTCGAGGGTTTGTCCCTGGATGAGGCGTTTCTCGACGTAACCGCCAGCCTGAAGTTGTTTGGTCATGCCCGGGACGTTGCCCGTCGCATCAAAGCCGGCATTCAGCAGGAAATTGGATTGACGGCATCTGTTGGCGTCGCGCATAACAAGTTTTTGGCCAAGCTGGCCTCCGACCTGCAAAAGCCCGACGGCCTGGTCTGTGTGCCAGCGGACAAGGTTCATGAGTTCCTTGATCCGATGCCTTTAAGCCGTTTGTGGGGTATTGGCCCGCGCACCGCACCCAGGTTGCGTGCCTTGGGCATCCTGACTTTCGGCCAGCTACGTCGCGTTGATACTGCTGTTCTACGACCCATACTGGGCAATCGTGCGGAACATTTTCGTCGACTGGCTGCGGGAGAAGATGACCGGGAAGTTGTTTCAGTCAGTCCGGACAAATCGATCAGCCACGAAATTACCTTTGATCAGGACCTGCTCGAGCACGACCAGCTATTGGCTGAGTTACAAGTGCTTACCGAGGCGGTGGCCCGACGGCTGCGCCAACGGCAACTCATCGCCCAGACCGTGGTGGTCAAAATCCGCGACCCTGCTTTCAACACCGTGACACGCAGCCGCAGCATGCATGCCGGGTCAAACAACACCATGACCCTGTACCGGATGGCGCGTGCATTATTTGAAGCCTGGCGCACGGCCAACCACAGCACTCCGGTGCGCTTGCTGGGGATGGGAGTCAGCGCTCTCGAACAACGATCTGGAGATGCGCGAACCAGCGGTACGACCAGCGGGAATCAGCTGGATGGCGGCAAAGAGCAACGGCTGGACCAGGTGCTCGATTCGATCAATACACGCTATGGTGACAGCCGCATTGTGCACGGACTGACGCTGCTTCGGCGACGCGATAAGTCGCCGGAATCCTGAACACAATAATGGCGCTTCTCGAAGGTCTTGCCATTGCCGGCTTGCGGTCAGGATGAGGCAGGCGGGGAGGGGAGCTCGCGCAGCTCACGGCGCAGGATTTTGCCTACATTACTTTTCGGTAAGTCATTCCTGAATTCGATATAACGCGGACGCTTATATCCGGTGAGCTGTTCGACAGCAAACGCTCGCAGTTCATCTTCAGTCAGTGATGGATCACCGGCGACCACGAAAATTTTCACCGCTTCGCCGGATTTTTCATCGGGCACGCCAATCGCGGCAACCTCCAGTACCTTGGGGTGAAGTGCGAACACGTCTTCTATTTCGTTGGGAAACACGTTGAAACCGGATACCAGGATCATGTCTTTCTTGCGATCCACGATCTTGAAATATCCGGAGGCGTTCATGACGGCAATGTCGCCGGTGCGCAACCAGCCGTCCGCGGTCATGACATTGGCCGTTTCCTCCGGACGCTGCCAGTAACCTTTCATGACTTGCGGTCCACGCACCACCAGTTCACCGGATTCGCCCTGCGGCAGCAATTGGCCGGTCTCATCCATGATGCCGCACTCTGTCGAGGGAAGCGGTAAGCCGATGTAGCCGTTGTACTCGGCGAGATCAAACGGATTCATGCACGCTGCCGGTGAGGTTTCGGTGAGCCCGTACGCCTCCACCAAAGTGGCTCCGGTAACCTGTCTCCAGCGCTCCGCCACGGCTCGTTGTACCGCCATGCCGCCACCCAGAGCGCCCTTGAGCGTGCTGAAATCCAGCCGGGCAAAATCCGGGGTATTGAGCAGAGCATTGAACAAGGTGTTGACACCGGTAATCATGGTAAATGGCACCTTGGCCATTTCCGCCACGAAGGCCGGCATGTCTCTGGGATTGGTGATCAGGACATTGACGCCGCCCAGGCCCATGAAAACCAGGCAGTTCGCCGTCAGTGCAAAGATGTGATACAGCGGTAAGGCAGTGATAATGATCTCGACATCGTTGCCAATGCCCGCGGGCGCCAGCCATGCCTTCGCCTGTAGCATATTGGCCACCAGGTTACGGTGCGTCAGCATGGCGCCTTTGGCCAGCCCGGTAGTTCCCCCGGTATACTGCAGGAAGGCGTTGTCCTCGAAACCAATGGTGACCGGCCGCAGCGGGAGTTTTGCACCCAGTTCCAGAACTTCCCGGAACGAAACAGAACCGGGAAGGCGCCACGCCGGAACGGATTTCTTGACATACTTGAGCACGAAATTCACCAACAGGCTCTTGGGGAACTTGAGCAGATCCCCGACCGCGGTGGTGATAATGATGTCAAGCGGCACATCTTCGCGCACTTTCTGCAGCACGCTGGCGAAATTTTCCACAACGACGATGGCGCGGGCGCCGGAATCCAACAGTTGGTGTTTTAATTCCCGGGCGGTATACATTGGATTGGTATTCACCACCACCAGGCCGGCGCGCAACGCGCCGAACAAAGCTACCGGGTATTGCAGGATGTTGGGCATCATCAGTGCAATACGGTCACCGCCGTTCAAACCCTGGCGTTGCAGCCAGGCGGCAAAATTCCGTGTGGCGTGGTCCAGTTCCAAGTAGGTCATTTCAGCGCCCATATTGAGGAACGCAGTGCGGTCGCGATAACGCGTGCAACTATCCTCAAAAATATCCACGATCGACCTGTACCTGGATAGATCGATCTCGGCGGGTACGCCTTGTGGATAGCTGTTTAACCAGGGTTTTCTCACGAATTTTCCTCACGGGTTCAGGAGCCTGTCTGACTTAGGCGTTCGTAGCGAGGCAAAGTCCGGTTTGAGGCAGTTTTTGAGCAATTTTGAGGAGCATAGCGGTTCTATGTGACGAAAAATTGCTCGAAAAATGACCAAATCCGGCTTTGCCGCAGCAGAATCGCCCTAAGTCAGACAGGCTCCTCCTACCGGATCGACTGACGCCGATACGTTCCTGCCGTGTCATTGCATCATACCGTCCCGGCGCCGGCAAGCTTCATCGCAATTGACTTTGCCAGGGAATCGAAGGCGACCGGGCGGTCCCCGGCTGGGCCGGTAAGACACGTCTATTTGCCAGTCCGCACTGACCCTGTTTATGATTGCAGTTCCTGGAACGCGGGGAGATGCGAACCTGAAATGTATTTCCAGACTGGCGGCAATGCAGTTGCTGCTGGTGTTCATTCTTGCCGCTTGCAGCCCGGCATTGACCGTTGAACAGCAGGTCATCGTGGTCATGCGGGACATGGAAGCGCGTATCGAGGCGGGCGAACGCCGGCCATTCATGGAGCACGTATCTGCGGAATTCGCCGGACAAAATGGGGCCATGACCCGGGATCAGCTCAACGCACTGGTCCTTTTCCAGCTGCACCAACATCAACGTGTGCATGCACAATTGTTCCCCATTCACGTCACAACGGGCATCCCTGGAGAAGCCGAAGCCCGCTTTGGTGCGCTGTTGACGGGTGGTCCGGGTTGGTTACCTGATAACGGCCAGGTGTATGACTTTATAACTCGATGGCGACTTCAGGGCGACAAGTGGGTTTTGATCAGTGCGCAATGGAAGCCGGGTACCATCGACTAGGGCCTGTTCACACTTACCCGATCTTTAAGCCGACAGCGTTTCGCGGTTTTTGAGAATCCCCGGGTTAATATAGGTACATGTTTCATCCCGCCGTCCACAGCTGGTTCACCAACACGTTTCCGTCTGCGACGCCCGTGCAGGTCGAAGCCTGGGAGGCCATTCGTGGGGGCAATGATGTCCTCATTGCCGCACCTACCGGCAGCGGTAAAACCCTGGCTGCTTTCCTGTGTGCCATAAACGAGCTGGTGGAGCAAAGTCAGAAGGGGTTGCCGGACGAGGGGGTCCAGGTGCTCTATGTTTCACCGCTGAAAGCACTGTCCAATGACATCGAGAAAAATCTGCAGCATCCACTTATGGGTGTCGACCGTTGGCTGCAAGCGCATGGCAGTGGACCATCGGGCATTCGCGCCATGGTGCGCACCGGTGACACCACTCCCGGTGAGCGCGAACAAATGCGGCGCCACCCACCGCACATTCTCGTCACCACTCCCGAGTCGCTGTATCTGCTTCTGACCTCGGCTTCAGGACGCGCCATGCTTGCCACTGTGCGCGATGTGATTGTGGATGAAATCCACGCGGTAGTTGGCAATAAGCGGGGCAGTCACCTGGCTTTATCCTTGTCCCGCCTGGATACCTTGCTGCCACAGCGTGCGCGGCGCATCGGGCTTTCGGCCACACAAAAGCCGATTGAGCAGATTGCGAATTTCCTCAGTGGCGGCTTGCCCTGCAAAATCGTCGATAGCGGCCACCAGCGCGAGCGGGACTTACAGATTGAAATGCCGGCATCCCCGTTGTCCGCCGTGATGGCGAATGAAGTATGGGAAGAAATTTACGATCGCTTGCAACAACTGGTTGCAGAGCATCGCACCACGCTGATTTTCGTCAATACGCGGCGCCTGTCGGAGCGGCTCACACGGCACCTGGCGGAACGCCTGGGTGAAGATGCGGTTACCGCCCATCATGGCAGCTTGTCCCGGACACACCGGCTCGGGGCTGAACAAGCGTTGAAGAACGGACAGCTGCGCGCGCTGGTGGCAACGGCCTCGCTGGAATTGGGCATCGATATTGGTCATGTAGACCTGGTTTGCCAATTGGGATCTCCAGGCAGCATCTCCGGGTTCATTCAACGCGTGGGCCGCGCCGGGCACAGTGTCGGCGCCACCCCCAAGGGCCGATTGTTCCCGCTGACCCGGGATGACCTGGTGGAGAGCATGGCCTTGCTGCGTGCCGTGCAACAAGGCTTGCTGGACACCGTGACTATTCCCAATGCGCCGCTGGACGTATTGACGCAGCAACTGGTGGCGGAAATCAGCGCACGGGAATGGGACTCCGCGGCCCTGTTTGCCCTGGTACAAACCGCCTGGCCGTACCGTGAGCTTGGCCGCGAAACCTTTGATCAGTTGATCGACATGCTGGCGGCAGGTTATGCCACGCGGCGCGGCAGACGGGCAGCTTATATCTATCATGACGCCATCAACGGACGCCTGCGGACCCGGCCCGGCGCTCGCCTCACCGCGCTGCAAAATGGCGGCGCCATACCGGACCAGTTTGACTATGAAGTCACCCTGCAGCCGCAAGGCTTCCGCGTGGGCACCTTGAATGAAGACTTTGCTTTTGAAAGTATTCCCGGCGATATTTTTCAGCTGGGCAACAGCAGCTACCGCATCCTTAAAATCGAGCAGGGCAGGGTGCTGGTTGATGACGCCCACGGCCAGCCACCCACGATTCCATTCTGGTTGGGTGATGCGCCGGGACGCAGTGATGAATTGTCCGCAGCCGTTTCGAACCTGTGTGAGGAACTACAGAACCGGCTGCAGGCGGATTCGCCCGGGCATGTCGAGACCTACCTTCGTGCCAGTGGTTTCAGCCTGGCTGCCGCGCAGCAGACGGTCGCTTACCTGTCTGCAATTCTCGCCGCCCTGGGCTGTATTCCGACACAAAAGCAAATGGTGTTGGAACGGTTTTTCGACGCTACCGGCGATATGCACCTGGTGATACATGCACCGCTGGGGTCACGTATCATGCGTGCCTGGGGCCTGGCTCTGCGCAAACGTTTTTGCCGTCATTTCAATTTTGAATTACAGGCCGCGGCGCTGGAAGACAGCCTGATCCTGTCGCTGGGTGAAACACACAGTTTCGCCACAGAATCGATACCTGCTTTTCTGCAGTCATCCAGTGTCAGGAAATTACTGGTGCAAGCCCTGCTGGATGCACCCATGTTTGCCGTGCGCTGGCGCTGGAACGCCAGCATAGCTCTGGCAGTCCAGCGCATGCGTAACGGGCAGAAACTGCCGCCGCAATGGCAACGCAACCAGGCGGAAGACCTGGTGGCGGTGGTATTTCCGGATCAACTGGCCTGCCTGGAGAATATACGTGGCGAGCGTGAGATTCCACAGCATCCACTGGTGACGCAGACGATCGGCGATTGTCTGCATGAGACCATGGACATCGAAGGTCTGGAGCGGGTACTGCAACAACTTGAAAGCGGATTGACCGAAATGCGCTGTCTGGACCTGACCGCGCCTTCGCCGCTGGCGGCGGAGATCATCAATGCCAGGCCCTATGCATTTCTTGATGACGGCGACGCGGAAAACCGGCGCACGCGTGCCATTACCCAGGATAGCCGCGATCTCGAACATGCGGCCATGTTGCGCATCATCAGCATACCGGCAATTGAGCAGGTCAGGGCGGAGTGCTGGATCACGCCACGCAACCCGGATGAGCTGCACGACGGCTTGCTGCAGTGCGGGTTTCTTACCCAGCAGGAATTCACCACGGGTTGTTCCAGTACCGGTACCGCTGGGGATGCCAGCGCCTGGGGACATTGGTTCCAGGCCCTGGCTGATGAACTGCGGGTTAGTTGTGTAACCCGGCCGGACGGCAGACAGTGGTGGGTGGCCACCGAGCGCCTGGGTGAATTCCTGTCGCTGAACCAGCAATTCGCGCTCAAACCTGATCCATCGCCGGTATGGCCGTTGGAACCGGCAGTCAGCCGTGAGTGCGCCCTGGTTGAGTTGGTGCGCAGCCGCCTGGCCGGCCTGGGGCCGGTTACGGTAGAAGTGTTGTCCGCTGACCTGGGTTTGCCGGCCGTGGACATCACCCAGGCCTTGTTTGCATTGCAGAATGAAGGCTACGTGATACAAATGTCGAGCGCTACGCAGGCTGCTGCTTCCCAATGGTGCGAACGCCGCCTGCTGGCTCGCATTCACCGCTACAGCCGGGAACAGCGCCGCCACGCCAGCCGGCCCGTCAGCCCGGCGGCATTCATGCGCTTCCTGGTGGCGTGGCACGGACTGGACGCAGCTGCGGCGGATTTTGCCCAAGCCCTGTCCCTGCTGGAGGGCTGGGTTGCGCCCCTGGCCGCATGGGAGCCGGTGCTATTACACAGCCGCTGCCGTGATTACACCCCGCAGGCGCTCGATCAGTTGATGCTTGGTGGCCAGCTGAGCTGGTTCAGACCCGTCCAGGGGGCGACTGGCCGGCAGCAGATTGTCGCTGCAACCCCGATCTGCCTGGTGTCGAGGCAAAGAATGGGTGCCTGGCAGCCCGGTGGAGAGGCCCTTGAAGATGAATTGCCCGCAGTAAGCCAGGCAATACTGGTTCTGCTGCGTCGTGAAGGGGCCATGTTTACCACCGACTTGCAGCAACAGACCGGTTTGCTGTTGCCACAAATAGAGCAGGCACTCGGCACGCTGGTGGCGCGCGGCCTGGTGACCGCAGATGCGTTTTCTCCGTTACGCTGGCTGATTCGGCCAGAAGCAGCAAGACGCCGGCAACTCAAGTCTGCACAACGCCACGCCAGCTTTACCGGCGCTGACCTGCTGGGTCGCTGGAGTGCTGTCAGGTTTATCGCGGAAAAGCCAGCAGTGCCGAGTCAGGACGAACTGGCCAGCCTGTGCGCTGCGTTGCTGCGACGCTATGGCGTGGTGTTTCGCGCCGTACTGGAACGCGAATCACTGGCGCCGCCGTGGCGGCATCTGTTGCGCTACCTGCGCAGAATGGAAGACCGTGGAGAGGTTCATGGCGGACGTTTCGTCGATGGCTTTTCCGGCGAGCAGTTCGCATTAGCCGAAGCAGTCGGACTGCTCAGGCAGCATACCCTGGTTTCTGAACAGCACCAGCTGGTTGTGATCGGCGCCAGCGACCCCCTGAACCTGGGCGGCGTGATCACGCCGGGCGTCAGGACCGCTGCGGTCAACGGTCACCGCATTTTACTTTGTAATGGCGTGCCGCTGGCGCGAACCCAGGGAGGGGCGCTGCAAGTGCTGGATGAACACGGCATGATCCCGCTGCAACAAATCCAGCGGTGTTTAACCAATGTCCATGAACTCCGTCACGCAGGACCGGCCGCCAGCTGCCTTAAAACGTAATGCAGGATGCCACCGTGCTGGTAGTACTCCCATTCTTTTGGCGTATCGATCCGCACCCGCACCTGGAATGAGGTCAACTTGCCATCGTCGGCACGCGCTGTTACCTTTATACTACTTGAACTATTTGGCGCAAGTTCTTCAATATCATAGGTTTCTTTTCCAGTAAGGCCCAGGCTATCCGCCGATTCACCGGGCAGGAAATTGAGTGGCAACACGCCCATGCCCACCAGGTTGGAACGGTGGATGCGTTCAAAGCTTTCGCTGATCACCGCTTTTACCCCCAACAGGTTGGTACCCTTGGCCGCCCAGTCACGGGAAGATCCAGTGCCATATTCCTTGCCGGCAATGATCACCAGCGGGATTTCTTCTGCCTGGTATTGCATCGCCGCGTCATAAATGCTCATCACCTCCCCGCTGGGCTGGTGTGAGGTCCAGCCACCTTCCGTTCCCGGCGCCAACTGGTTGCGCAGACGAACATTGGCGAAGGTGCCACGCATCATGACTTCATGATTGCCGCGGCGTGAGCCGTAGGAATTGAAATCCGCTTTCTGCACGCCTTTGCTTTTCAGGTAGAGCCCGGCAGGCGAGTCTTCCTTGATGTTGCCTGCAGGAGAAATATGATCGGTGGTGATCGAATCTCCCAGGCGCGCAAGGCAGCGGGCGCCGCGTATGGCCACCAGTTCAGGCACTTCGTGTGTCATGCCACGGAAGTAGGGTGGATTCTGGATATAGGTGGAATCGTCCTGCCAGTCAAACATTTCACCCACCGGTGACTCAATGCTGTTCCAGCGCTCGTCACCTTTGAATACGCTGGCATAACTGGAGCGAAACATGTCTGAGTTCACGTTGGCGGTAATGACATCCTGTATTTCATGACTTGATGGCCAAATATCCTTGAGCATCACTGCTTGCCCATTCTTATCGTAGCCCAGGGGATCCGAAGTCAGATTTACATCCATGCGTCCCGCCAGGGCATAGGCCACCACCAGTGGTGGCGAAGCGAGGTAGTTCATTTTAACGTCCGCGTGCACGCGTCCCTCGAAGTTGCGATTACCGGACAATACCGAAACCGCCACCAGGTCATGCTCGCGGATGGCATTGGCTATGGGTTCGGGCAAAGGGCCTGAATTGCCAATACAAGTGGTGCAGCCATACCCCACGACGTTAAACCCCAGGGTCTCGAGATCATCCAATAAACCCGCCTTGGCCAGGTAATCCGTCACCACCCGGGATCCCGGCCCGAGTGAGGTCTTCACCCAGGGCTTGACTCTCAGGCCCTTGGCAACGGCATTCCTTGCCAGCAGGCCGGCGCCCAGCATCACTTGCGGGTTGGAGGTATTGGTGCAGGAGGTGATGGCTGCTATCACTATGGCGCCGTCGGTAAGCTCGAACTGCTGGCCGTTGTAGCTGCCCTGTGCAACGGGCGTTTGCAGCACCGCATCGTTACCAACGGCCACGCCGCCGCCTTCGTTTTCGAAGCGGGCTTCCGCCCGGCTGGACGGCTTCCGCCCGTTGATCAATTCAATCACGTGATGGGCATAGTTACTGGCGGCATCTGTGAGCAGGACCCTGTCCTGTGGCCGCTTTGGTCCGGCCAGGCTGGGCAGGACCGTGGACATGTCAAGCTCCAGCACTGAAGTGTAATTTGCCTCGGGCTGTGCGCCCGTGCGGAACATGTCCTGGGCCCTGGCGTAGGCTTCGACCAGCGCAACCTGCTCTTCCGTGCGGCCTGAAAGCCGCAGGTAACGCAGACTTTCCTCATCGATCGGGAAGATGCCGCAGGTTGCGCCGTATTCCGGAGCCATATTGGCAATCGTGGCACGCTCGGCCAGCGGAAGGTGGTCCAGACCACTACCGAAAAATTCCACGAACTTACCCACTACACCGTGCTGACGCAGCATTTGCGTGACCGTCAATACCAGATCGGTTGCTGTTGCACCCTCCGGCAGCTTGCCGCTCAAGCGAAAGCCGACCACCTGCGGTATCAGCATGGTGATGGCCTGTCCCAGCATGGCGGCCTCCGCCTCGATACCACCCACTCCCCAGCCCAGCACGCCTATGCCATTGATCATCGTGGTGTGGGAGTCCGTACCCACCACCGTATCCGGGTAGGCAAGACCATCAGCGCCGAAAACAACACGGGCAAGACGTTCCAGGTTGACCTGGTGCACGATACCCGTATTGGGCGGGACCACACTGAAATTGCTGAAAGCACTCTGTCCCCAACGCAAAAAGCTGTAACGCTCCTGGTTGCGTTGAAATTCGATTTTGTTATTGAGGTCCAGTGAACCTGCCTGGCCATAGCTGTCGACCTGTACCGAATGATCGATGACCAGTTCTACCGGCGACAGGGGGTTGATCTGGCTGGCCGGTCCTCCCAGCACCGTCATCGCATCGCGCATGGCGGCAAGATCCACCACGGCGGGAACTCCGGTGAAATCCTGCAGCACCACGCGTGCTGGCGTAAAAGCGATTTCAATGGTGGGTTCAGCGCCGGGTTCCCAACGGCACAAGGCCTCAATATCCTTGCGGTTGACGTCCACGCCATCTTCGTGCCGCAACAAATTTTCCAATAGAATTTTCAGGCTGAATGGCAAGCGACTGATATCATAGTGTTCTGCCAGCCTTTCCAGACTGAAATAGCGATATTCCTGGCCGTTAGCACTGAGTGTGGTGGCGGTGGAAAAAGAGTCATCCATTGAGTTCTCCGATACTGACAAGCCCATACCAACGAGCATTAAAATAAATTAGCGAAACAAACGCTGATTATCACCGATCCATTGCGACGTTCCCAGTCTCCATACCGGGTTCATGAATCAACCCATGAGCAGAGACTTGGTTTCCTGCATGATTCTTTTTCTGCCAAACAGCAATTCGAAACGGCCGCCGCCCAATTGATCCCACAGGACAGCCGAACGCAGTCCGGCCAGGAGCAAGGTCCTGATCCAGTCGACCGTCCGGTCCAGCTTGAGGTGCTGCGGCTTACCGTTGACCACTACGCGCGGCGGAATCTGGCTGATGGTGTCGGCATATAGCACCGCGATTTCATGTGCTTGCAGGTCTTCCCTCTGGTAGTCCTCCAACTCTGCGCCACTAACTGCAATGTGTTCGAGCCGTTCAGCGATGGCTGCTTGCAGGCGGGCTGATTTCATGAATCGACGCTCGATCTGCAGCAGACAAATGGCGTAACGCAGGGCTTCGGTATAACGATTTTCTCCCTGCAGCGCTGCCAGCAAGGTTTCCAGGCCCAGGCGCAGATGTTTCTTATCGCCATAGACCAATTCAACCGAAGCAGCTTCAAGCTTGAACAAAGAAAGCAGACTGGCGCTGGCGGCATACCCCGACCAGGTGCCGTGCCATGCCGCCTGTCGTACCAGTTCCGCGGCCTGCATGATTCCCGCCAAAGCCAGAGTGCGTTCTTTCATGCCAGGGATACTCCTGCCTGATCCGGTCTACGACGCCCTGGTGCTCCTTTCGCCGGAGAATCGCAATCATCTATGACGGCGCCACCAAGACAGACATCGGCAGCATAGAGAACCACGGACTGGCCCGGCGTCACGGCCCACTGTGCCTGATCAAACGATAGTGATATCTTTCCGTTTTCGACTTCGTCCAACACGCAAGCCTGCGGCGGCTGACGGTAGCGTATCTGCGCCTGCAGCCTGCTGCCAGGTTCTGGCGCCACACCCGCAACCCAGCTTGACTGGCTGGCGTTGAGTGTCTTGGCAAGCAACCAGGGGTGGTCGTGATCCTGCCCCACGTAGAGCACATTTTCCGCCATGTCCTTGTGCAGCACGTACCAGGGGGCGTCCGCGTAGCCGCGGCGGCCGCCAATACCCAGGCCCTGCCTCTGGCCCAGGGTATGGAACATCAAACCCTGGTGTTCACCGATCACATCTCCTTCGGGCGTGCGTATTTCTCCGGGCTGGGCGGCGATGTACTCAGCGAGAAATGCTTTGAAGTTGCGTTCGCCAATGAAACAGATCCCGGTGCTGTCCTTTTTGGCATGAACTCGGATGCCGGCGGCAGCGGCCATCGCTCTGACTTCCGGCTTGTGCAACTCACCAACGGGAAATTCAGTACATGCCAGCTGTTCCTGTCCCAGCGTGTAGAGAAAGTAACTTTGGTCTTTGTTGCTGTCCCTGGCACGCAACAAGCGATGTGATCCCTGGTGTTCATCGCTGCGGGCGTAATGGCCGGTGGCAATTCGCTGCGCGCCAAGAGCGCGGGCATGTTCGAGGAAGGTTTTGAACTTGATTTCACGGTTACACAGGATGTCCGGGTTCGGTGTCCGGCCGGCACGATATTCGCTGAGAAATATCTCAAACACATTTTCCCAATATTCAGCGGAAAAATTTCTCCAGTGCAGCGGAATATCCATACCTTCGGCCACAGCCTGCACGTCTGCCATGTCTTTCAAGGCCGTGCAGGTACCAGAGCGGTCATCTTCCTCCCAGTTTTTCATGAACATGCCTGCTACCTCGCGCCCCTGTTTTTTCAGGCACAGCGCCGCCACGGAAGAATCCACGCCGCCTGACATGGCGATCATGGTCAATTCATTGTTGTTGGCTAAACCAGGCATGCCCCCTATTTGGGGCCGAAGCGGAAAAGATAAAGTGCATCGCTAGCGAATCATGACCGCCGCCGCAGGCATCGACGCGCCCGGCTTGCTCGGTTAAAATCAAGCTATGGGACAAGATCTTGAATCCAGAAAAGAACAGGGCATCGAGCTGGAAGAAGCCCGGCCAGAGGTGGCATTGCCGCCGATGTACCGTGTCATTCTGTTAAATGACGATTACACGCCAATGGATTTCGTGATCGAGATCCTGCGGCTGTTTTTCAACATGAACCATGATCGCGCGACCCAGGTGATGCTGCATGTCCACACCCGGGGTAAGGGGGTCTGTGGAGTGTTCACCTTCGAAATTGCTGAAACCAAAGTGGTACAGGTGAATGAGTTTTCACGCCAGCATGATCATCCCTTGAAATGTACCATGGAGAAAGCCTGAAACCTTGTGGTGTCTATACTGGTCAGATGGTTCACCGACCAGGCGGGGCAGAGCAGGTGTAAACTGATCAGGGGCGAGCCGCCTTTCGCCAATACAGGGAACCGCAATCATGTTCAGCAAGGAATTGGAATTATCCATAAGCCAGGCCTACCAGGAAGCGCGCAAGAATCGCCACGAATTTCTCACGGTCGAGCATATGCTGCTGGCTTTGCTGGACAATGCTTCGGCCCTCAGCATTCTCAGCGCCTGCGGCGCTGACTGCGTCGCCCTGGAAAAAGACATCCGCAAGGTTCTGGAAGACACTGTCTCGCTCATTAAAGAGGGTGACAACCGCGATACTCAGCCGACAATTGGTTTTCAGCGCGTACTGCAGCGTGCGCTGTACCACGTGCAGTCTGCCGGCAAAGAGGAGGTTTTGGGCGCCAATGTGCTGGTAGCCATTTTCAGCGAGAAAGACTCTTACGCCAGTTACCTGCTGCACCGGCATGATGTCACCCGGCTGGATGTGGTCAACTTTATATCGCACGGCATCAGCAAGGTGGACGCACAGAAGGAAGGCGCAGCCGGCCCGGAGATACTGGACGGGCAGGATGGGCAGGCAGATAAAAAAGACAGCGCGCTCGAGCGCTTCACTGCCAACCTGAACCAGCGTGCGCTGAATGATCAGATTGATCCGCTGATCGGCCGATCAAGCGAAATCGAGCGTACCATCCAAATTCTGTGCCGCCGCCGTAAAAATAACCCCTTGTTCGTCGGCGAAGCGGGTGTCGGTAAAACCGCGATGGCGGAAGGTCTGGCACTGCGTATCGTACGTAATGAGGTGCCGGAAATTCTGGCCGGAGCCACGATTTACGCGCTGGACCTCGGTTCCTTGCTGGCCGGTACAAAGTATCGCGGCGACTTCGAGAAACGCCTCAAAGCCGTGATCGCGGAATTGATGGATGAGCCCAACTCGATCCTGTTCATTGACGAAATACATACCATCATCGGTGCCGGCGCCGCTTCAGGCGGAGTGATGGACGCCTCCAACCTGATCAAACCGATGCTTGCTTCCGGTGAGCTGCGCTGCATTGGTTCGACCACTTTCCAGGAATTTCGCGGGGTATTCGAAAAAGACCGGGCACTGGCGCGACGTTTTCAGAAAATCGACATTTCCGAGCCCAGTGTCATTGAGACCATAGACATATTGCGCGGCTTGAAAAACCGGTTTGAGGATCATCACCAGGTAAAATACACGGACGCGGCATTGGTGGCTGCAGCCGAACTTTCGGCCCGCCACATCAACGACCGCCACCTGCCCGACAAGGCGATTGACGTCATAGATGAAGCAGGGGCCCGCCAGCGGATGTTGCCGCCAGGGGAACGCAAGGAATGCCTGGACGAGCACGATATCGAGCACATCATTGCCCACATGGCACGAATTCCTGCCAAGCAGGTGTCACGCACGGACCGGGATGCGCTGCGCAACCTCGACCGTGACCTGAAGCTGGTTGTATTTGGTCAGGATGAAGCCATCGGAGCCTTGACGGCGGCCATCAAGATGTCTCGCTCGGGCCTGGGCGAGGAGGACAAACCCATCGGCTCATTCCTGTTCGCCGGACCCACGGGTGTTGGCAAAACGGAAGTCACGCGGCAATTGGCCCTGGCCATGGGTATCGAACTGATTCGCTTCGATATGTCTGAATACATGGAAGCGCATTCCGTTTCCCGGCTGGTCGGCGCACCGCCCGGATACGTCGGCTTCGACCGCGGCGGGCTGCTCACCGAAGCGGTGACCAGAAACCCTCACGCGGTGCTGTTGCTGGATGAAGTGGAAAAAGCCCATCCCGATATATTCAACATACTGCTGCAGGTGATGGATCACGGCAAACTGACCGACGCCAATGGGCGCGAAGCGGACTTTCGCAACGTCATCCTGGTGATGACCACCAACGCCGGGGCGCAGCAGAGCGCCCGTCGCTCCATCGGATTCACCGAACAGGATCACTCCACTGATGCCATGGAAGTTTTACGCAAGATGTTCGCGCCGGAATTTCGCAACCGTCTCGACGCGATCATCAATTTCCATGCGCTGGATATGTCGGTCATCCTGATGGTGGTGGACAAGTTCATCATGGAGCTGGAAGAACAATTGGCGTTGAAAAACGTTTCGATGACGGTCACACGGGCCGCCCGGGAATGGCTGGCCGAAAAGGGGTTCGACCCGCAAATGGGTGCCAGGCCGATGAAAAGGGTTATCCAGGAGCAGATCAAGCGGCCTTTGGCGGATGACCTGCTGTTTGGAGATCTGACCGATGGCGGAGAAGTGCGGGTCAATGCTCCTCGCGGCAAGAGTGACAAACTTCAGATCAAGGTGGTGGCTAAATCTGCGGGGCTCAAGTCATTGCCCGCATCGGTGGAATGAACCGCCAGCGCGAGGCCAGCAACTACTTGGTGCGGTAGGTAATTCTGCCTTTGGACAGGTCGTAAGGTGTCAGCTCCACTTTGACCTTGTCGCCGGTGAGTATTCGAATGTAGTGCTTGCGCATGCGACCGGATATATGCGCGGTCACGATATGACCGTTATCCAGTTCAACCCTGAACATCGTGTTTGGCAGTGTCTCCAGCACTTTGCCATCCATTTCAATTACATCTTCTTTCGCCATATGCTCCCACCTGAAATTTGCGAGCCGGTATTGTGCCACCCCGGCCCGCATATTGCACGAAGACAGGTCACATATCCGGCCAATTAGCTGCGCGGAGTTGACACGCTTGGGCATTCCCTTAAAATACGCTCCCTCAGTGCGGGAATAGCTCAGTTGGTAGAGCGCAACCTTGCCAAGGTTGAGGTCGCGAGTTCGAGCCTCGTTTCCCGCTCCAGAAATCAGAAAACCCGGCTTACGGTCAAACGTAGCCGGGTTTTTCAGTCCGGGACGGTTACAGCTTGACGGGCCAGGGACTGCAGGCGCCTGATTTCGTCGTCCCGGTCCAGGTATTCCCAGCGTTGCAGGGCAATCGGCACATTGCCGTTCCGCAGCAAAGAATCATGGAATTCACGCAAAGAGAATGCATCGCCGCGATCCAGACGCGCATCGGTGAGGAATTTCTCGATCTGTATTTTGCCAATCTGGTAGCCAATAGCCTGGCCCGGATTAAAGGCGAAGAACACTGCCTCCTGCGCGGCTGTGTCCCGGTCCATCGGAACCGTACGGGCAAGGTAGTCGGCTGCCTGCTCAATACTGAACTCGCCGGTCGCCAGCTTGATATCCACTTCAACCCGCAACGCCCGTAAGCGCATAAAGCTGTAAATGATTTCCCGCGTTCTTGGGCTGAAACTGAAAAGACCCGTCTGCAGCAGCATTTCCTCTGCGTAGAAACCGATGCCTTCGTTGGCGCTGGAATCAATGTAGCGGCGGCGTATTGGATCGGGATTTGCCCAGGACAGGGCCAGCTGGAAATAATGGCCGGGAATACCTTCATGAGCAATCAACGGGCGCGGATCCATGGCGGATGCAAGGGAGAAGTAGGGCAGGTCGGCCGAGGGCTCGGCAATATAGCTGTAGGCATCTTCATGCAGCCGGCTTTCCGAGGTGAGGTCATCGGTCACACCCATGAAGGCCAGGGGTTTCAGATAGGCCGGCAATGGACGATTGCGGTAATGCATCAGCCAGCCGGGAATGGACATCAGGTCCTGGCTTTGCAGGAAGGCCCTGATTTCCTGTTCCTGGCGCAAGGAGACTTCGATTTGCGCCTCGGCAGATTCGAATAGCGGTAACTGGGGTAAGTCCCGGTTACGGTTCTGTTCTAATGTGTCCCATGCCACCGCACGGTTCCATGCTTGCTGGCCCTGCGCCAACAACTCGGCGGGGGTTTGCGGGATCAGCGCCACGTTGGCCAGGAACCACTGGTAGGCCCGTGGACCTATGCTGAATTCGCTGCTCATGCCGGTAAGATTGTGTTGCAACCAGTTGCGATAGTCGACCAGTGCCACTATCGCCCCACTGATTGCTTTGTCCAGCTCGGGCTTTTTTTCCTCGGCAAGCAGTGGTTCGAGACCGGCCTGCACCGCTGCCAATCTGTCTTCGATGTCCGCCAGAGTTTCCACGGCGACGGTGGCGAACGGTTTGACCGTCTCGGTGAGGTTGGTCCTGGCACTTTCCACTGTTGTGGAAAAATGCTCAAAGCGCAGAATGATCTGGTGCAGCCGCTCCGTGGCCATCGGGGATGAGAGCACCAGCAGTTCGAAGACCGACCCCAGAGTTTGATCCAGGTAGAACAGGGGATTCCGGTGTGGCGCCCGGAGCACATCGAGCTCCCAGCCAACACGCTTGATCGCGGCCCCAAGCAGCAGTGCGTCAACTTTATCCGCGCGGCTGAAAGCAGCAGGCTCCAGGGCAGCAAGCCGATCGAGAAATTCACGGTATTGCACCCGGTAAATGGCCAGGTCGGCTGGTGAGAATTCCGGCACCCAACCGGGTGGGCGTTCAACGCGGGGGATATCGTCACCCGTGGCGGGCTGTTGAATCCGCCGCCAGGCGAAAAACTCGGCAGCGAGTTGTTGCAGTTGCGGGTTGAGTTCAGGAGCTCCCTCGCTTTGTACCGGCGCGGAGAGGCTAAGGCACAGGCAGAACGAAAAAATCAATGAGGGGCGCATCGGCGTTCCTGTCTGCAATTCGGATTCATGTCTTGTATTTAACCCGGGGTTTATACCTTAAAGCAGTAAAAGCAAGCTCCGCAATAGCGCTGTTCCAGCGGCATGGGGGCCTTGCTGACAACTGCGCGTTCACCGATTATAGCGGCATGAACTTGATCCGGAATTATATTGAGCAGCAGGGTTTCGTGGTATTGGATGGTGCGCTGGCCACGGAACTGGAGCGCCATGGCGCCGACCTGGATGATCCGCTGTGGTCTGCGCGATGTCTGATCGAGTCGCCGGAATTGATCAGCCGTGTACATATGGACTATCTGCAAGCTGGTGCCGATGTGCTGACGTCCGCCACTTACCAGGCGAGTTTGCAGGGATTCAAGGAACGTGGCCTCGGCACTCAGGAAGCGGTCGCCGTGCTGCACCGGGGCATAGAGCTTGCTTGTCGTGCACGGGATGATTTCTGGTCGCGCGGGGAGAACCGCGCTGGCCGCCTGAAGCCGTTGGTTGCAGCATCCGTGGGGCCGTTTGGCGCGTGTTTACACGATGGTTCTGAATACCATGGCAACTACATCGCCAGCTGGGCCGAAGTCGAAGCATTTCACCGCTCGCGCCTTGATGTACTGGCGGATTCCGGCGCCGATTTACTGGCCTTTGAAACCATTCCTTCCCTGCAGGAAGCTGAACTACTGTTGCAATTGCTGGCAGACTATCCGGATAAACACGCATGGCTGAGTTTCAGTTGCCGGGATGAAGCGCACATCAGCCACGGCGAATCATTTCGCGACTGTGCCGAAATGGCCAGTCAGCATGAACAGGTGGCCGCTGTGGGCATCAACTGCACCGCGCCACGCTACATCACAGCGCTGCTCAATTCAGTCAGTAAACTGGAGTGCCCCTTGCTGGCTTACCCCAACAGCGGTGAAACCTGGGTAGCCCATGAAAATTGTTGGATAGGAGAGGGTATCGGACGCCTGGACGCCATCAACTGGTTCCGCGCCGGTGCGCGCCTGATCGGCGGTTGTTGCCGCACCGGACCTGAAGACATCGCGCACATTCGGGCCATGCTGGCTTCCATGGCAGGGTAGAGCATCAGAACTTTGCTGCAATGACAAAAAGTCCAGTCAGCGCTGGCGTGGCAATACCACGCAGGTAATAGTAGAATAGCGCGCCTTGAGTATCCCGCATCCTGTTACAACGGCTAGGTGGCAGAGTGGTCATGCAGCGGCCTGCAAAGCCGTGGACGCCGGTTCGATTCCGACCCTAGCCTCCAATTTTCCTTGCCGAATACCTGTCCCGGGCTGAATGGGCACGAGCAGGGCGGTACAATGTCCAGCCCGCTCCGATATGCCCGGGTGGCGAAACAGGTAGACGCAAGGGACTTAAAATCCCTCGATGGCAACATCATGCCGGTTCGACTCCGGCCCCGGGCACCACGTAATACCAACGGTTTCAGCGATTCAGACGCAAAAAATAACAGAACCCGAGAAATACTCAGTAAATGTTTCAGTAAAGGTTTGACCGATTTTCCGTACAGCGTCATTCCCGGCCGTCTTCGCAGCCACGAACTCCGCCAGCAACCGCCCGGCAGGTCACAGCACCCGGACCGCAATTAAGGGGATACCAGGGGTATGGGGCTGGGCGAGAAACGCGCTCAGGGAGGCGTACAGGAAGCCGGATTTCAGCCGGCCGCCCCGGAATCGCCGTCAGTAGACCGCAGCCGGTAACGTCCCGGCTCCAGCGCCTCCAGATCGAACGGGTAGCGGGTCGGGGCGGTGATGCGGATCAGGTTGCGCGCCGTGCGCCGTTGCTGTGCCTTGGCGGCCCGCTTGAGGGCCGCACGTGCCCAGGCCCCGAACGTCAGGCCGGCCGCTTCTGCAGCGGCGCGAAACTCGGCGTTTTCCTCGGGCGCTAATCGAAATCGATATCAACGGCTTCCATTACCGTCCACATCTTCAGCCCCTGAAAAGCAAACTGCAGCTTGCCGGTCCAAGTTGTGTCTAGCACCGTTACCTTTAGCCCGCCCTTCAGGATGATGCACTTGTTCGATGATCGGTATGCCTCGACACTGGCAGTATCCTTAGCCGCGACAAAGCTCATAATGTCGTTGAGATGTTCTTCAGTTCGGCAGGCTATATAACCATCCTTTGTTGTTCCGCTTAGGGCAAAGGCAGATGAACTGACAAGCATAAGCAGCGATAGGAAAAGCGTTCGCATGATAGTCCCTCCCGAAGGTCGTTCCACTTTGATCATAGTCGCAATCTGGGTGTCTCGCTAAGGGCGTTTACCGTGCTTAGCGAACCGGTTTCCCGTGTGCGGGCCGCTGGGAGTCAAATTACCGGCCGGGGTGTCGTGAAATTCGCTGTAGTAGACGCGTAAGGCATTGACCAGTGCCGCCGGTATGTCGCTACCTAGCCGGGCCTTTTCATGAATTGTGGCCTCAAGCAAGCAGAGCTGATAAAACGTCCGGCCAACAGCTCGCCCATTTCGATTATTCGAAAATCCCCGCCTTTCTCGCGTGGTCCACGATCGCTGCACAAGTCAGTTCCCCGTCTTTAATGGCTTGTGCACCCCTAACAAAAGCCTCGGCGACCTCATCAGATTTGTCGTTGAGGCCAACGCGCGGAAGCAACTCAGTTGCGGCCAGTCCAATTTTCGCGCCTTCGTCGTTGTAGCCACAGGCGATCAACGCCCCCGACATCCGAATGGCGCCCAATATGTCCTCTTTGCTAACGGTGGACTGCGCGAAAGCCGACAACGGCAAACCGGCTAAATACGCGACCAAAAGAACGGCAATATGCTTTTTCATTTATTCGCACTCCGTTGCGGAGCATTTATCATACTCGTCCTGCCACTGATTTGAAATTTCGCCCGGAGCTGTACTCACATCAAGCCGTCAGAAATCCAACAGCACCGGCGTGAACTCGGGTTCAGTGCTCGTGCCTTCGTCCGGCATCAGCAGGCCATGACGCGCCAGGTAGTCGTGCTGCGACTCGAAAACCAGCGCTTCGGGGTCGCCGCCGGTCCAGTAATGCGGGATGCCGAGAACCCAGGTCGGGACCATGCAGGAACACTCCCAGAACGGCCGGCCTTCCCCCTTCAGCAGCCGGCGGCCTTCGATAATGTTGCCGTGCATGTCGCCGAGACCATCCCAGACCTTGCCCAGCTTGGGGTCGCGCGGTGCGTCGAATAGCCACCAGCAGGACGGCCGCGTGCCCGGTCGCGTGTCGATCCAGTCTCTCAGGATGCGCTCGCGGTGCTCGGCCCACAGTTCGCGCGCCTTGTCGTAGAAGTCAAACACCGCAAACGGATTCCAGCCATCCGGCAGCGGATTGGTACGCCGACAAAACCAATCACCCGGCACGGAATCCGTCAACAGCGCCCAGGAATACGGATCAACATCCGGCCGGCGCGATCGCCGGCGGCGCTTGGGGGTGATCCGGGGATTCGGCATCAGTTCAAGGCTCAAATGCGCCCGCATGAAGGTCGCCGACTTCAGATGGCAATCGAAGCTCGCCACGCCAGTAACGGACCCATCGTTCTATGACTGGCCGGCGATGCTCAGGAATCAGGTCCGCGTATCGTTCGACCAGCGCCAGTCTGCGGTCGCGGTCCGCGTCATTGAACGGACGAAGCCGCAAGAAGAACACGCCGAAAAATGCGCTAGGTACCGGTTCGCCAGTGAGAAAAGCCCGCTCGCTGGGACGCAATCCAGCCATGCGTCGGCGTCGCTTGTGGGTGGTTCGTGGATTCGCCATCAGTCGGGCGAAAGATCAAGATTCAGTGCACGGCAGCAGCCGAGAAACGCGCGGCGTGCCTCGCTGATTTCGCGCAAAAGCGGATGTGGCCGTTTCTGACCGCGCGAGCCCTTGACCATCAGGCCATCGGCCTCGACTTGGCGCTGGCAGGCGCGCAGGTGGTCCAGGGTTTCGCACAACTGGCGCAGGATCGCCTGCCCGGCCGCGTCGGACACCGTGAAGTCCTGCGCCACCTCGTGCCAAAGTTTTCCGGCTTCGGCGGACAATCCCGGCGGTGTCGTGCTGTGAATGGAAACAACTTGGCTCATGTAAATTTCAAAATTCGGTCGCACGTGCAACAATTCGCAGGGGCGCACGTGTCTTTAGCTCTCGCCTCCAGAGATTTGACCCACCCCCAATGCCGAACCGCCGCATGTTTTCATGTGTGCCGATCACGCACCGCTTGCGAATAGTCTTCCAGGTCATCAAGCGGCAGCCAGGCAACCGCGTAGGTTGCATCATCTGAACCCGGTGTGCCGTGCGTACAGGCCAGCAGTCCGCGCTCGCACAATTCGATCAGCGCCGCGCGCATTTCTTCCGCGTCCAAATGGTCCAAACTGAACATTTCGGAGAGGGTCATACCAAGCACCCCCTTGGTATATTCTTAGAGGTCAGTACTGAGTACCGCCATGAAAGCCTTATAAATTGGTCCTTGTCGGTACTTATTACCGGCATGGACGGGTTCGACGGTTCCTTGACGGTACTGAGTGCGGGCTTTGACGGTACTGAGTACCGGTCGAAAATTGTTTTCATGCTGCCCGACTCCCGGGTGTCCAATCCCGATACGCATGCGAAGGAACGCGCGTCGCGGTGGTGTAGGGCGTGTCGTCCAGCGGCAGCCAGGTTATTGCCCACATCGTCGGTCGCGGCGGCACTCGGCTGGCAGGATATGCTTGCGTGATGAGCCGGCGCATTTGGAGTTCGCGAAGCGATCGATACAACGTCTTGTCCGAGCCGATGCCGGCTTCGATGGCCTGCTCCGCCGTGATGCCAAGCGCCCCGTTATTGTGTCCGTTGAATTGCGCGGCCAGCAGCACCAGAACTCGGAATGCGGCGTGCGTGAGCGTCCGCACCGCGATATGTCCCAACACCTGCAGCGGCAACATTGCAAACCGTTTGCCGGACTGGCGCCGGCCGGCGGGGAATTGGCGTGCTATCAGTCGGCGGCCACGTCTCGCACGGCCGCCTCCGCGAGCGCGCGGCGCAGTCGCAGCGTTGCGTCCAGCGCAGACCGCAGTCGCGCGGCCAGCGCGTCGCAGCGGTCCGGATGCGGGTCTTGTGCAAGCCGGCAGCATGCGGCGGCGATACTGTCGCCGATGTCCGTCACGTGAGTTGCTGCCGCGAGCGTCAGAGCGCAATCGTCAGTCGCGCGCATGGTCGAATCCATGCCGCACGCGGCCAACGGGCCGACCGTCCACGAAGACGGTTTCCGAAATTCTCACTGCTGCGCGGCCTGCTCGAACAGTTGCCGCAAGAATGCATCGCACTGCCGTCGGTGGTAGTACGCGCGGTTGCCGATGCGAACATGAGGTGGGCCGATTCCCAGGCGGGCGTCACGCTGAAGTGACTTTGGGTCCTTGCCGATCTCGTCGGCCCATACATCGGCCGGCACGAGGTCTGGGTGCGTCGCGACTTTGACGCGCTTGTTTGCCATTACTGCCTCCCTTTGTATGGTTCGTGAGGCAGTTATACACCGGAGATTTTCGGGGGAGGTTATAGATATTGGATGGCTTTATCCCTAACCTCGTTTGCCTGCTGGAGCCACTGACTTACCAGCGCCTTTGGCTGCACGCCAGTGCGAAAGAAGTCATCCATTCGGTTTTCATCGCCTTCGGCGCGGTCCTCGGCGAATTGGCAATAGATTTCTTTGTGAGTTGCTCCCTGCTTCTTTGCATCCAGCAGGCGAAGGTATGTCGGCCAGAGAGTTTGGCGCTTCCGAAACTGGACGAGTCTTCCAGACTGATCCTTTTGTTGTTCTTTTAGCATGTGCTCTACTTTTTTGAGTTGTGGAGCAATCGGGCAATTCAGGTCAAAAAGTGCCATGGATAGCAAGCGCGCTTCGATGAGATCATGAATTTCTTGCTGGCGGTCAAACAGGTCTTCCAGAATCGTGAGAGGGTTTGGGGCGCCGCAACCCCCGATGTCAACAAGTCGGTCGCTTCCTCGCTGTTGACAAAGCTCGCTTGGAAGTGGCTCGATGCGTATGCAATGGCAGAGGTTGCAGCGAGGCAGTTTCTCCGTGGACGGGGTGGCTTTCACATTGATTGGGCGCTGACGCGCGAGGTGGCGGACAGCGCGGAGCCCCAGGAACTCTATGCGCTTACCCGGGCTCTGCTGGTTCGCGTGTCGCGCAGCTTCAAGGCTGAGAAGCTCAACGGCGGAGGGCGGCGCCAAGGACATGACTTTGTCGAGTTGGTCATGGACATGCTGGCGCTGGCCATCGAGAGGTCTACGTCCACGGCCGTGCGACTTTCAAGACTCTGCCTCGTCCTTCATCGACTTGTTCGGGACTTCCACCAAAGCACCGCCGACAAGCAGAACCTTCGGTCTGTACTCGGGAAGTCAACGGAAGTGAGGCGCCTGTTCCTGCGTGGGCTGATTGAAGGGACTGACAAGTCGAGCGACGGTATCTGGAGGGCAGTGTTCCTCTACGGCACCTTCGTCGTATGGGTGGACGGCGACGATGCGGCGATTGCGGAGCCTGGCTTCACGGCCATGGTGACTGAGCTGAAAGCGCGTGCGGATATGCCACCGCCACCGGAGCCCCCGCGTAGCCGACGCGGCCCCCATCTTGACCAGAAGTCGAAGACCCAACTGTTGGGGGTCATTGATGGGCTACGCGATGCATCGAACGAGAACGCGCTTGCGTGGGTAGCGGGCTGGTTGAGTCAGACCAATCACAACTCCCGCTACGGTGAGTGTGACTTCTCAGTGTTCACAGGCCAAGCAGGAGATGCGCTCTCGGCTGCTGTGCGCTCTGGGCTTAGCGCGGCATGGCGAAAGCGACCGCCGCGTTGGGATGAAGACCAACTCAACTCCACCTATCAAATCACAATCGCAGGCCTCCAGGGCCTGCATCTAGACCTGGGCGAT
>CAVPUV010000058.1:0-10461 GCA_963708905.1 uncultured Gammaproteobacteria bacterium
TGGCATGATCAATGTCGCTGATTCCATGGCGGCCATGAAAAAGCTTGTTTTCGATGAACGGAAAGTCAGCGCGGATACCTTGATGAAGGCGCTCGCGGTCAACTGGAAGGGATACGAACATTTGCAAAAAATGTTTTACCATGCACCCAAGTACGGTAATGGCGACGCATATGTCGATTCAATAGCGAACGAGCTCTACCGGTTCTGGGGCAATACGGCGCACTCCTTCCGCAGCATCTACGGGGGAACGATGAAGCCGGCAGGCATCTCAATCACGTCCTATGGGCCTGCGGGGGCACTGACCGGTGCGACCCCCGATGGCCGCTATGCGGGGGAGAACCTGGCAGATGGATCGATATCAGCAGAGCAGGGCAGAGATATCAACGGGCCCACCGCCTTGATCCGCAGTGCATTCACCATTGATCAGTCGCAGTTCCAGGCGACTCTGTTCAATATGAAATTTCATCCCTTCTCGCTGCAGGCCACGGCGGACCTCGAAAAGATCGCATCCCTGATCAGGGTCTATTTCAGCAAGGGTGGAAAGCATGTCCAGTTCAACGTGGTGGATAGAAATACCTTGATTGCCGCGCAGAAAGAACCTGAGAAATATCGAAATTTGATTGTGCGGGTTGCCGGCTACAGTGCCTACTTCGTGCAGCTCAATGCCAAAATCCAGGACGATATCATCGGCCGGACTGAGTTGTACTGATCGTTTTCTCAGCAGGAAACGCCCGCGACGCCGCTTCGCGGGCAGCTTCGAGTTGTGCATCCCGGTCTTCCGGCAAAATCCAACGTTGCTTGATTAAACCGTCCAGACAGGCTTCGAAGCGTTGCAGGTACTCGGCGAGACCACCTGGGTACAGCTGTTGGAATTTTTCCGGGATGAGCGGGATCCTTCTGATCGCCAGGTAATGTGGCGCACGCGGCTGGCAACGATGATCGGCAGGGCTGTCGTAGCTCGCCAGCGGAACCGTAATTTGTGCTGGTCTGATACCGCCAAGCGCGTTGCCCATGCCATCCTTGACAGCCTGGCCCCGGCCGGGGTTCACTTCTAAAGGTTGTGCCATTGGCGGCGGGATGCCTTGCCTGACCCACAGATCCAGGTTTTCCAGGACTGCCCAGGTGATTTGCCGGAGGGGCACATCACTTTGTGGAAACGGACAGTCGCTGGGACTGCTGTCATCATGCAAGCCATCACCATGTGTCAACCCCGGCACTTCATACACGCGGTAGCGCCCGATTCCCGTGTCGCGCTGCGCCACCGGGTGGATGCTTTTGGTGACTGCTTCGTTCTCGGTCATCAGTTCGATGACAGGAACGTCCACGGGTCTTGGTACGCGGCGAGGATCATCAACGCGGAGCGGTGGTGTTTTTGAATTGATCGGCACATAGCCGGAAATGAAGTGATAGTTGGAAATGCCCACCAGGTAACCGTCGATAGCTGGCGCACCGGAGGCTTGCCGGTATTTATCATGAAACCCTTCATTAATGAAGGTACGAAGCAGTGACCCGGTGAAAGACCAACCGAGCGCATATAAATTTTTTATCTTGAGATCATGCAGGGGATTGGCAGTGTCATCAGCCCGCAACAGCCTGGCAACCTGTCCGAAAACATCCCAGCGGATGCCATCATCCCTTGGCCAGTTTATGCTGGCATACCGTTCGGGGCTCCATGCGTGCAATACGCCGACAGCGTCGACCGGTTCGCCTTGCACAGATGCTTCACGTGACCGCTCATCCGTGCCGACCATTATACCGACCCAGGCGTCACCTTCACGGTACACGTAATCCCTGATTACCTCCCAAAAACCCATTCCCCTTTGTGGGTGGAAGGGTGTCAGGTAGACTTTGCCGTTGAATTGGGTCGGGTCGCGAGGCATGGTGATCAGCAGGCGGGTCGTGTAAGGCACACCTGCCATGCCAACTTCAAGCTGCCGAGCCGGGGTATATCGATATACGTTTGCCCGGCCGCTCAGGAAAAATTCCTGTTCCATGTAGTTATGCGCGGCAGCCAACTCGGCGTTGCGACTACCCGGGACCATGGTCGATTGGTACGGTGTTGAACCTGTGGAATCGACTGGTCCTGACAGGACCAGTGCTGCGGCATGAACGCTGACAGCGAAGGCTATTGCAATCAGCGCTGACAACGCCGAAGCCCCGGATTTACGAAGACGGGTGACCGTGAAGATGTGCTTCATGCCCGCCCCGGCAAAATATTTTTCCCGGCAGTTTCTCCCGGCTCATCCAGCCATTTCAATATCTCGTCCTGGTGTTCATTTAGCCGGGGCGGCGGTTCGTCTACGAAAGGCCCGTCTGAAGCCATGACAAAGCCTGCATTGACGATTTCTACCCGTTCCTGCCCGGGAATTCCCTTCACGGTGATCGGCAATTTCAGTTGTCGGCCGGCGAGATGCGGGAACGCGGCTGCTTCGCCCACTTCCCGCACCATTCCACAGGGTATGCCCACCGCGCTCATTTCCGCTTCCCAATCCGCAGCTGGTTTGGCCTTCAGTTCTTTGCCGAGTTCAGCCTGCAAGGTCGATGAATTTTCACGCCGCAAGACAGGGCTGGCAAAACGGGGGTCCGCAAGCCAGTCCTCGCGATGCAGGTGCCTTGCCAACTGGTCGAATTGCTTTTGTTGCACGACCCCAAGGGAAATTTTCCGTCCGTCGCCTGCTTCGAACAGGCCCGAAGTGGGTTGGCCACTGTAACCGACGTTGCCCGTTCGCTTGAGGGACTTGCCGGTTACCAGAAACGGCACGACGGTGGAGGTCATGAATGCAAGGCTCGCGTCAAACATTGCGACGTCTATGTAATCCCCGCCACCTGACCGGTCCCTGCGTAGCAGCGCGCCCAGGATCGCAAATGCCGCGGTCTGACCGGTCAGCGTATCCACCACGGGAAAACCCACCCGTACAGGTGGGTCACCGGGATCTCCCCCGAGATTCATCATTCCGCTGGTCGCTTGGACGATATTGTCGATTGCGGGCCAGTTGCGTTGAGGACTGCTGGACTGCCCATAACCAGATACCGAGCAGTAGACGATGTCCGGGTTCAACTTCTTGACGACTTTGTAATCCAGGCCCAGCCGCGCCATGACACCCGGCCGGAAGTTCTCCAGCATGACATCCGATCGGCGGATGATGCGCTTGGCGATTTCCAGTTGCTCAGGATTTTTCAAGTCCAGTGAGATCGATTTCTTGCCGGCATTTACCGCAATGAATGCGGGTGACATGCCGTCATAACGGTGATCTTCACCGTAGTAGCGCATTGCGTCGCCGCGCATGGGCTCTTCGATCTTGATTACGTTCGCCCCCAGTAAACGCAAAAGGTGAGAAGCAAAAGGCCCCGCCATGACATGACTGAAGTCGGCAATGGTGATGCCTTGAAGTGGTTGTGCCATCAGTCTCTCCCAATTACACAATCTACCGCACCATCGGCGGTAACGCTGTCTCTTGCTATCCCGAACAGTGCCGCACCGTCAATGCCGAACCTTGTGAGTTCCCTCGCGCCGGTTTCGGCTTCGCGCAGGTACAGTTCGTCGAATCGCTTTTGTTGCTGTGGATCAATCTGCAGAATCTCGACGCCACTCTCCCTGGCGAAGTCCATGCCGGCTTTGAGCGCCTCGCGCAACTGCCGTGCGAGTGCTGCTTCCCAGACCGGTATTCCCTGGTTGAGTATTTCTTGGATATCGGGTGATAGGTTTCGCCACTTGCGCATGCCCATTGCTCTCGCCGGGTAGGCTCCCCGGGGAATTTCCAGGGTTGTGAAGTGATGTGCAATTTCTGCGAAATGCATTGATTTGAACGCATCTCCTGGTGCAAGTACACCGTCAATAATGCCCTTCGCAAGCGCTGAATAAACTTCCCCCATAGGCATGCTGACCGGATCAGCTCCGAGGTTTCTCAGCAGCTCGAGCAACTCCGTAGGGGCCCTGATACGCAGTCCGGCCAGATCGTCGATGGTGTGAACCTCGCGGTTACGGGTAACGATACCTGGAAGGTTTCCTCCCTGAACCGCCAGGACTTTGAGACCTGCCAACTCACGCTCGAATTGTTCGTTATCCGCGGCCATGCAGCGATACAAGGCTACTTGGTTTTCAACGGATCTTATGCCACTGTAAAAGCCCGCCTGTATGCGGATAAGGTGGGCACCGCCTTTTGCATAGATGGGCGTGATCAGTCCGATGTCAGCAACACCGTGACGAAGCTCGGTCATCGACTGGTCCGAGGACAGCAAGGCCCCTGACCAAATGGGCCGAATGTGAAGTTTTCCGGCCGAATGGCTTTCTACGAACATGATCCACTCCTGGTCCGCGCGGCTGAACGGGTGGTTGGGGCTGTATGGCGATGCGTATATCAGTTGGACGACCTCACCCGTGGCGGCGTCCAGGTTTGCCCAGGTCAGCAGCAGAAATAGGGCGGCTGCAAATCTCATGCGAGGCCGCGTCCTTTCAGGAAATTCTCTACCTTGAGCGTCATTTCGTTCTGACTCCAATTTGCCCCGTCAACCATATCCGCTTCCAGGATCAATACTGCTATACCCATCTCTTCGAGCGTTAACCGGGTGAGTTGAATGCCGCTTTGAGACAGGCGATTTCCCGGTGGCCGCAGAATAACCGCAGCATCAATGCCGCAACGTCCGGCTTCACTTGCCATCCATGCGTTCATCCACGGTGGCAAATGCAAGACCTCGTTCATGGAACAGATACGGCTCGCCAGCGCATCGATCGCCCCGTCTCCAAGATCGCGGATGTATTGCGGCCCCGCGAACGGCATGTACATGGACCAGACGAAGACGGCGCCGCAGCGCGCTTCGAGCGCCTGGTAAAAACCGGGGTCATGCCACACACCCGCCCCGATCCACATGAGACGCAGTTTCTCGTTCGAAGCACATCCAAGCCCGGCTTCAACGCATACTGCCACCTCGTCACGGAAACGCTTGGCGTGCGCAACCGCCCAATCCGATCCCCGGTGCCACTGCGGAATCATGGTGTTCGTCATCTGTTCGCCGATGGAGACCGGGCAAGGCCTGGCGGTTCCGACCATCATGGCCGCCTCGGCGATATAGCTTTCCTGCTCGTTGATACGCTCCATCAGTTGCCAGAGCTTGCCTTCATCGAAGCGGCGATCGGTACGCGCTTCGAGCAGGCGGATCAAATCCCGCATCTCCTCCACCATCAAGGCGATACGATCGGCCTGGTAAACCTCTTTCCAGTCGCTGCGGGCGTGCTTGAACCACTGCGGATCCTTGTGCGGCCAGGCGGGCGCCTCCATCGGAAAGAACACGGTGCCAAGCTGGTCTGCCCATTGTGAAAATACCTTCTGGATGCAATCGCAAGTCAGCCTGGCGACGAGCGCGGTCGGCCGCGGCAATCCGCCCCAGGGTGCTCGGGACGCATCGCCCGCAAGCGTGCAGGCCAGGCCCAAAGAGCAGTAACGGCAACTGTTGGCGGGGTATCCCAGGTCTGTCAATGCCTGGAAGTAAGGCTGCGAAAGCTGCTTGGCGGCGATATATGCCGACCACCACTGGTTGGTGATCAGCGGGATATCCATGACATGAAAAATTTCATGGGGCGTGTCTGCCTGGGCGACAACGAAAGGCTCACCATGGTCTACGACCCGGCGCTTGAGATCCGCGCCAAAGGCTTTCTGATATGCAGTGGCTTCGGCGGTGCAGGCGAGATCCTTGCGGCTGCGAATTCTGTTGTCAGCGCTCATGTAAACACTCCTGCCTCGGTGAGTTTCCTGATCGATTCGGGGTCCAGGCCAAAAATTTCGCGGGCAATCTCCCCGGTGTGCTCGCCGATTCCGGGTGCGCGATAGGGCTGGTTCGGTCCGCCCGAAAAACTGATGGGTGTCCGCACGTGACCGAATTCGCCGAGGTGGGGATGATCAAGCTTGACCAGCGCCGTACGTTCCCTGATTTCCGGATCGCGCTCGAGCAGGTCCTCGATATCCTGCACTGCTCCCGCTGCGATCCCGGCCGCCTGCAGTTGCTCGGCGAGTTTCTGGTCCTCCCTGCAGCATGTCCACGCGGCAATGTCTTCGCCACCTGCCATCGCGCACAGGCGTTCCCATTCCTCCCGGCTGGAAACACTGATCGCAATCCAACGATCTTCCCCCGAGGCGGGCAGCACACCTTGGAAGAACAGGGCCGGGTCTGCATTTCCGCTGCGTTCAGGCCGTTTTCCGCGCTGCGCCTCCAGGATCGCGTCGCGCATCTGGTTGACACAGATTTCGTACATGGACGCGTCGATATGCGCGCCTTTTCCATGCTCGCGCCTGCATTGCAGTGCCGCGGCCACGCTGGCGGCCATCACGAACGGCACGATGACATCGCCATAGGGCACCGAGCCTGGAATGACGGGGTCACGATCCGGCCAGCCGGTCAGATAGGTGCGGCCGGACAGGGCGCCGCCGGTGCCGTCCACGCCCCACTCTTGCGCCATCGGCCCGGTTTGGCCATAAACACTGCCGGACACCATCACGATTCCCGGATTGCACCTCGACAGGCTTTCGAAATCCAGCCCGAGCTTGGCCATAGTTCCGGGCGAGAAGTTTTCCACGACCACGTCAGCCCACTGGATGAGTGGGTCGAGAAATGCACGGGCTTCGGTTTGCTTCATGTTCAGCGCCAGGCTGCGCTTGGACGTGTTCAGGTGAGCAAACCAGGGCTTGTCATCAAAACTGTCGGGCCGGGAGGCGGACACCTGGACGTCGATCCGGCTCAGACACGGACGGGTGCGACTCTCGATCTTGATCACGTCCGCGCCAAGATCCCCCAATGTCTTGGTTGTGATTCCACCGACCAGTGCCCAGGAGAAATCCAGCACGCGTACACCGGCAAGCGGTCCTCGACCTTTTGCTCCATCGCGCGGTGCGCCTTGCGCCAGCTGCCCCTCCCGGATGTGCACGAACCGCGACGGCGACTGCAGGCCATGCTCTGATTTCCAGAAAGCGCGTTGTTCGAGATGGGTGTCCAAAAGTACATCCGCGGGTTCGGCCGTGACGCATGCATTGATTCCACGCCGGCGCCCCTCAGTTGCAATATCCTGTTTGCTGCGCGTGGCAAAAAACGCCTCGATGGCCCTCTCAAAGGTGATGCGGGTCTGTGGATCGAGCGTGGAGCGGTTGTATCGCAGCCAGTCCATGCCGCGCAATGGATTATCCTGCCCGCATTCATCCATCCAGTCGGACAGGGCCTGGTTCGCCGGGGCGCCAAAGCGGCCGGTCATCAGGGTGTGGAAACACCAGCCATCCAGGAGTGGCCAGATACACCTGACCCTGGCCTTGCCATAGTTAAGTGCTCCACCCGTGCGTTGAAGCTTGCGGTGGTCGAACTGCCACACGAGGATTCCACTGACGTTGCGGTTGAGCGCGACCTCCTGGATCGACACATCGACGTGCTGGCCGCTGCCTGTCGTGGCTCGAGCATAGTGCGCCGCCATCATTCCAGCCGCCGCCACCATGTCCGCGTGAAAAGTACACGCGTCCAGCGCTTCCTTGACCGGCGGACGGTCCGGGTCACCGGTCATCCGCAGCGTTCCGCCCATGGCCGAGGCGACCAGTTCACTGCCGCGCCAGCGGGCCCTGGGACCGCCGCTGCCAAAGCAGCTTACCGAGGCGTGTACCAGGGCCGGGTTGAGGGCTTCGATCCGGGAACGCTGCCAGCCCAGGTCTGCCAGCCGTTCGATGCCGAGGTCGTCGATCATGAAGGAAAAACCGGCTTCCAGGGCCTCCGGTCCACCCTCGGTTTTCTCCGCGCCCATTGACTCGAGATAGCGTGCAAGGGGCCGTGTTCCCATGCCTCCGAGCGCCAGGAATTTGTGCCCCGCCAGTGGTTTCATCGGCCCAAGCCTCGCAGGAATTGTGCAATCTCGTCTGCCGGCCCGTCGGAACAATCCCATTGCCTGCGCATCAATACCAGCGTGGGCATTCCCACGGCCTCCAAAGACTGCCGTTGGGCCGCCAGGTCCCAGGCCAGGGCCTCATCCTGCTCAATCAGCCAGATGATGACTGCGTCTGCGCGGGCCTCCACTGTCGTTGCCGTCAACGTGGCAGCGCGGTTCAGGAAGCCGCGTGAGCCGCGCTGCGCCGCGTGGGCATTTTTACCGATGACCTGGACGGGATCGACCTGCGGTACGGTCACCGGCGGACCAAGACGATCCAGCGAGCGGTCACAAGCCTCACTGACCACGGACCAACCACTGCCTTCAACCGCACGATGCAAGCGCTCATCGGGAGGAGACGATCCAGCCAGCACGACACGCCCGGCGACATCCGTTTGAGGATGCACCAACCCTGCGACCAGGTCTTCAGCGGGCCCAAACAGGCTCGCTCGTGCTATTCGTTCATAAAGGCTCCCGCGGGTCCCGCGCGCCTGCTGTATGTCGTTGAAGGTGGATCGCCGGTGGTTGGCGGAACGCATGCCTGCCTGCAATGCCTGGTCATCCAGGCCAAGAATGGTTGCCAGGCGCTGAACGGCGCGTATGGTCCAGTCGATGCTCGATGGTCTTTGAATCTTGGCGATATCGAATATCAGCGGTTCCGGCCCGGCCAGCAGGCCGCGACGTTGCAGTTCACAGACGTAGTAATACATTCGTTGAGCCGTGTCATCGCCGCGCGTGAACACCACGAACTCCAGAAAATCAAAGCAGCCGGCAGCCCAGTCTTCCAGGATAGAACGGGCCCAGCCTGGAAAGCTTGCTTCCAGGTAGCGATCCGCCAGCGGTGTTGCGCGGCCGGTATGCCAGGGTAAATGGCAGGAAAAAATGCCGTCGGCGGCCAGTAGGTCTTCGGGAATGTCCAGCCCCACGTAGCCGATCGCGCGTCGTGCACGGCGGGCCGGGCCCAGGGGATCCGCAAGCAAGGCGTCGATGTTCTGTTCAATCATGGTCATGTTCCTATCAGCTGCGGAAGCCAAAGCACCGTCGCTGGAAAGACGATGAGGGTCATCAGGTGGAACAGGTCGGCGGCCAGGAATGGAAGGACGCCCTTGAAAACCCGCCCCAGGCTCACGTCCTTGGCGATACCGTGAATTACGTAAAGGTTCAAGCCGATAGGCGGGTGGATGAATCCAATTTCCATTGCGCGCACCAGGAAAATTCCAAACCAGATCGGGGAAAGCCCCAGGTTGGTCACGATCGGCAGAATGATCGGTGTGCTGAGCAGCATCAGCGCCAGGCCATCGAGGACCGAGCCCAGCAGCAACAGCACCAATGCGATCAGGAACAGGGTTAGGAGGGGGCTCAGGCTGGTCTGCGCTGCTGAACTGGCAATGGCTTCTGCAAGCCCGGTTACGCTGATAAAAACGGAGAATATCAGCGAGCCGATGATGACGACGTATATCATGCCGCTGGTAATCAGCGTTTGTTCCATCGCGGTGCGCAGTGTTTTCCAGCTCAGCTGACGACGCATCGCGCAGATCATCAAAAATTTATCAATGCAATTAATAAGAAAGAAACCTATACGCCGGAAAATTTCAAGAAAACGCTGCCTGACAAAATAGACGGATTTTTTTACGAGAATGCTGACGGGGAATTGGATTTCAAGTTTATTGAATTGGGTATCAAAACCGGATTAAAATCGGAAATTAAAAAATTTATGGATGGTTCCAAGATTTCGGAAGACATGAAAGTCATTTATGGAATTTCCGCTAAAGAATAAAAAAGATGCCTGAAAAAATTGTCATAGAAACCAAAAAAGTAAGCAGGGTTTTTAAAACCGGAACGATTGAGGTACATGCCCTTACCGATGTGGATTTGGTGATTAAAGAAGGAGAATTTGTGGCCATTATGGGCTCATCAGGATCAGGAAAATCAACATTGCTTAATATTTTGGGCTGCTTGGACAAGCCCACTTCCGGCGACTATTATTTAGACAATGTACATGTAAATAAATTAAATAAAAATCAGCTGGCGGATATCAGGAATCAAAAAATAGGCTTCATTTTTCAAAGTTATAATTTACTTTCAAGAACAACAGCTTTGGCAAATGTTGAATTGCCTTTGGTTTATGACAGAACCGGACGGTTTTCAAATCCGACCGAAAGGGCAAAAAAAGCATTGGAAGACGTGGGTTTGGGAAACAGAATCAACCATAAATCCAACGAGCTTTCAGGCGGGGAGAAACAGCGTGTTGCCATCGCCAGAGCCTTGGTAAATGATCCCACCCTAATTTTGTCGGATGAAGCGACAGGAAATTTGGACAGCAGGGCAAGCATTGATGTTGCGGATCTTTATGTGAAATTAAATAATGAAGGGAAAACCATTGTGATGATTACCCATGAACCCGATATTGCCCAGTTTGCAAAACGAATGATTTATTTAAGGGACGGACGTATTTTAACCGACGAACCCATAAAAAAAAGAAGCACAAAAGAAAGTGCTTTAAAGGATTTAGGCTTAACTGATTAACCATTAAAAAAATGCGACAATTATTTAAAACATTTAAAGTTGCT
>CAVPUV010000059.1:0-24557 GCA_963708905.1 uncultured Gammaproteobacteria bacterium
TTTCCTGCTCGCCGATCTTCCATTGCGCCGCAGGCTGATAGCCTACGCCTCGTGCCACCTTCAGCCTCATGTTGATACTGCCGTCCTTGGTCAAATTACAGATGACATGATCAGGGTTGACCACTTCAACCGTGTGATCCACCTGAATGTCACCGGCCGTCACGGGACCCGCACCAGCTTTACTCAACGTTAGCACCGCTACTTCGCGTTCGTGCATGCGCAGTGCAACACCCTTCAGATTGAGTAAAACTTCGATAATGTCTTCCTGCAGACCTTCAACGGCAGTGTATTCGTGCAAGACGCCATCCATCTCGACTTCAACAATTGCACAGCCCGGAATTGAGGACAACAGAACGCGCCGAAGGGCATTGCCCAAAGTATGCCCAAATCCACGCTCCAGCGGCTCCAGGGTGATCCGTGCGCGGTTCTGGTTGACTTCATCAACACCGACAGCACCGGGTTTCAGCATATTTTCAATAACACCCATCATGGGGATAACCCTCTTAAACGGTTTTCAGGTGAATTTCTTTGTCTCGAACACAAACCCGAGCGCAATATTTTTACTTGGAGTACAGCTCCACAATCAGACTCTCATTAATGTCCGCAGAGAGTTCAGCGCGATCCGGATGGGTTTTGAGTACACCCTCCATCTTCTGCGCATCGACACTCAGCCACGCCGGCACCAGATCCATTTCCTGGCTAAGGGTGATGGCTTCTTTGACCCGCAGCTGATTCTTCGCTTTTTCCCGGATGGCGATCACGTCTTCCGGTTGCACCTGGTATGACGGGATATTCAACAGCTTGCCGTTCACAGAGATGCTTTTGTGCGAAACCATCTGCCGGGCTTGTGCCCTTGTGACAGCAAAACCCATGCGGTACACGACATTATCCAAACGACTTTCGAGCAGACGCAGCAGGTTTTCACCGGTAGCGCCCTTCTGCTGCGCAGCAGACTTGTAGTAGTTGCGGAACTGCCGTTCCAACACGCCGTAAATGCGTCGCACCTTCTGCTTTTCACGCAACTGCAGGGCATAGTCGGAAAGACGGGCACGACGCGAAGCCCCATGTTGACCCGGGGGCTGATTGAGCTTGCATTTCGACTCGAGCCCGCGCGCCGGACTTTTCAGTTCCAGGTCGACTCCTTCACGGCGAGCCAGCTTACAGGTTGGTCCAATGTATCGTGCCATGATTTTGCTCCGTCAGACGCGTCGTTTCTTGGGCGGCCGGCATCCGTTGTGCGGAATCGGCGTCACGTCAGTAATGTTGGTAATTTTGTAACCCACTGCATTGAGGGCGCGAACAGATGATTCTCTGCCCGGGCCCGGGCCCTTCACACGAACTTCAAGGTTCTTCAACCCGTAGTCCAGGGCAGCACGACCTGCTGCTTCCGCCGCCACCTGAGCGGCAAATGGCGTACTCTTGCGCGAACCACGAAAACCGGCACCGCCTGAAGTGGCCCACGACAAGGCATTACCTTGCCGGTCGGTGATGGTAATGATCGTATTGTTAAAAGAAGCATGAACGTGGGCAATACCATCCACCACGGTTTTCTTTACCTTCTTTTTCTTGATCGGTTTAGCCATTAATCTTTTCGCCTTTTCTGTTCGTTACCTGGTTGCCCGAAAGCTGCACCCCGGATTAAGTATCAACGCTTGATCGGCCGACGCGGGCCCTTGCGGGTGCGGGCATTGGTCTTTGTTTGTTGCCCCCTGACGGGTAAGCCGCGACGATGACGCAAGCCGCGATAACAACCCAAATCCATCAGGCGCTTGATGTTCATTGCAACCTCACGGCGCAAATCACCCTCCACGGGAATCTTGGCCAATGCGGTACGAATGCCCTCGACTTCAGCTTCAGTCAGATCCCGAATCTTGGTCTGCGGATTCACACCGGCAGCGGCACACAATTTATATGCGCGTGCGCGACCTACCCCGTAGATGTGGGTCAATCCCACCCAAGTGTGCTTCTGTACTGGAATATTGACTCCTGCTATGCGAGCCATGCGTTAAACTCCTGTCTTTTCCGCGCCGTAAGAGCAAACGGTATATTGTATCGAAACCAAACAATGGGTAATAGTCTATTGCCCATCCGTTCTCTCCTGATCAACCCTGCCTCTGCTTGTGTTTCTTGTCCGTGCAAATAACAAACAACACACGTTTGCGACGCACGATCTTGCAGTTGCGGCAGATTTTTTTCACTGAGGCCTGCACTTTCATAATCACTCTCCTAAGGAAACTCTGATTAATTCAGAGTTTTCGTGGCACAGGGATGTGCCGCCATTTTCAATGGGTGTAACTCATTGAAAATGAAGCCAAACAAAAATCACATTTTTTGTTTGGCGTGCTCTGATAATGCATGGATGCATTATTCAGAGCTTTTCTAAAACAACCGACCAACCAAAATTGCGGCCGCCGTGTAATCCCGCCGCAGCGGAGCTTTCAGATAACTATCTTCGCACTACGCCAGAACGACCATAAGATCTCAAGTTGGTCTTTTTCATCAGGCTGTCGTACTGGTGCGAAATCAGGTGTGCCTGTACCTGGGCTATGAAGTCCATGATGACGACGACAACGATCAGTACTGAAGTACCGCCAAAGTAGAACGGAACGGCCCATATCACCCGCAGCACATCGGGTAATAGACAAACCGCAACCAGGTAAATTGAACCCACCATCGTCAGGCGAGTCAGTACATTATCAATATAATCAGCTGTCTGTTTTCCAGGGCGAATACCCGGGATAAAAGCACCGGACTTCTTCAGGTTATCTGCTGTTTCTTTGGAATTGAACACCATGGCGGTGTAGAAAAAGCAGAAAAAGATAATCAGTGAGGAGTACAGAATTGTGTACGCCAGATTGCCGGGGGTCAGCGCGGCTGAAACATCCGTCAAAAAGTTCAGCCCTCCACTGCCGCTGAACCAGGTTGCCAGTGTGGAGGGGAAAATTACCAGACTTGAAGCAAATATGGCCGGAATCACACCAGACATGTTCACTTTCAATGGCAAATGGGTTGACTGGTTTTGATAAGCCACACGACCCTGTCGTTGCGCATAGTTAACCGTGATGCGGCGTTGACCTCGCTCGACCCGCACGACAAAATAAATAACAGCGAGCACCAGGGCGATGATAATCAGTGTCCCCGGAATGCTCAGCTGCCCGGTATTCACCAATTCCAGTGTTCCGGCGATGGCGCGAGGCAAACCCGCTACGATACCGGCAAAAATAATCAGGGAAATACCGTTACCCACCCCACGTTCGGTGATTTGTTCGCCCAGCCACATCAGGAATATGGTTCCCGCGGTCAAAGTGATTACCGCCGTGAATATGAAGCCAAACCCTGGCGCCAGCACCACAGCTGATTGACCCTGGAGTGCAAACGCCACACCACCTGCCTGAATGCCGGCAAGGAGCACGGTAAAATTCCGCGTATACTGAGTTATCTTCTGCCGTCCGGCGGATCCTTCTTTTTTGAGCTGCTGCAGGTGAGGTATGGCGCTGCTCATCAATTGGATGATGATGGAAGCCGAAATATAAGGCATAACACCTAGCGCAAACAGCGAGAACCTCTCGAGTGCACCACCGGTAAACAGGTTGAACACATCGACGATGGTACCCTGCTGCGAGTTCATGAACTGCAACAAGGCCTGCGGATTTACCCCCGGAACGGGAATAAACGTGCCAATGCGATAAATGAGCAAGGCAACCACGACGAACAGCAAACGCTGCCGCAATTCGGTCAGACGGCCAAGACCACCGAGCGTTTCCGCCATCTGGGATGGGGAACGAGACATTACTCTACCTTGCCACCGGCAGCTTCGATTACTGCCTGCGCGCCTTTGGTAACGCCGAGTCCCTTGATTGTCACAGCCCGCTCCAACGTTCCAGTATTGATGATTTTGACTTTGCGAATCATATGACCTACTACACCTTCAGACTTCAATGTTGCCAGATCGATGACATCAGCTGACATTATCTGAATCTGGTACAGGCGAATTTCACTGTTGTAACGGCTGGTGAGCGAAGCAAACCCTCGCTTGGGCAGGCGGCGCTGCAATGGCATCTGGCCGCCTTCAAATCCCACTTTGTGGAAACCGCCCGCGCGCGAAGTCTGGCCTTTGTGGCCACGGCCTGCCGTTTTGCCCAAACCGGAACCAATGCCCCGGCCTACACGCTTACGCGATTTCTTGCTGCCCGCAGCCGGGCTGAGTGTATTCAGTTTCATGTTTATACTTTCCATTCAGTCGGTTCGCAGAATCGCCGCCGGCAGACCGGCAAATGACTTCTCAGGCTGGTTCCACTCGTACCATGTATTCGATGCGATTAACCATCCCACGCACCGAGGGGGTATCCTCGAGCACAACCGTATGGTTCATTTTTTTCAAGCCCAATCCACGAACGCATTCGCGGTGCCGGGGCAATGCCCCGGCCGGCGAGCGAACCAGGGTTACAGAAATATGTTTTGCGGTTTTCTTGGTCATGACTATCAACCCACGCGCTGCATGATTTCGTCGAGCGGCTTGCCCCGTTTGGCCGCAATCGTGGCTGGACTTTGCATCGTCAGCAAACCCTTTATTGTCGCTCGCACCAGGTTAATCGGATTGTTTGAACCCACGCTCTTGGCTAATACGTTATGCACACCAACCGTTTCCAGAACTGCACGCATGGCACCACCAGCAATGACTCCAGTACCTTGAGAAGCGGGCTGCATGTAAATGCGCGAACCAGCATGTCGTGCTTTCACGGCATGCCACAGTGTGCCTTCACGCAGATCCACATTGATCATGTTGCGACGGGCTTTTTCCATGGATTTCTGGATTGCCACCGGCACCTCCCGGGCCTTGCCATAACCAAAGCCGACCTTGCCATTACCGTCACCCACCACGCTCAGCGCGGTAAAGCCGAAAATGCGGCCGCCCTTGACCACTTTTGCCACTCGATTGACTGCGACCAGCTTCTCCAGCAGGCCATCGCCGTTCTCTCTTTCCATGTTCGCCATGTTATTTACCTGTTTCGCTCGGTTTTTTTGCTGACCGGGTTCAGAAATTCAATCCAACTTCGCGTGCAGCGTCTGCCAAAACTTTGATGCGGCCGTGATAACGAAATCCGGAACGATCAAATGCGACATCCTTGATACCCGCTGCGACGGCTTTTTCTGCCACAGCTTTGCCAACTGCTGCCGCAGCATCTTTATTGCTTTTACTTTTCAGGCCATCCCCCACTGCTTTCTGCAGGGTGGAAGCAGCCGCCAGCACTGTCCCGCCTTCAGCGCTGATGACCTGGGCATAGATATGCCGGCCACTGCGGTGTACCGTCAACCTTGGCCTGCCCAGGCGGCGGATGTGAGCGCGAGATTTGCGTGCCCTGCGCAGACGTGCAGCCTTCTTGATGTCCATCAACGTTTCCTCTTTCGTTCCTGGCGGCTCACAGCGGCCAGAATTCCTGATTCAATTCAAAATCTGCAACTACTAAGCCTTCTTGGCTTCCTTACGTGCAACCTTCTCGTCGCTATACCGCACACCTTTGCCCTTGTAAGGCTCGGGTGGACGGAACGCACGTATTTCTGCAGCTACCTGCCCCACCCGCTGCTTGTCGCAACCCTTCACCACCAGCTCAGTCTGACTGGGAGCTTCGATGGTGATTCCCGCGGGAGCTGTATACTCAACCGGATGCGAATAACCCAATGCCAGGGTCAAATTGTTGCCCTGCACCTGCGCTCTATAACCCACACCAATCAGGGTCAGTTTCTTTTCAAATCCTGTCGACACACCCAGGACCAGGTTATTGATCAATGAGCGAAACGTGCCAGCCATCGGCAAGTCGGAATCGTTCGCCGGCTTGACCGTGATTTGGTTGGCCTCCCGAACCAGACTAACCCCGGGGTGAAGCTGCAGTGACAAGGTTCCCTTGGGACCTTTAACTACTACCTGCGCGCCTTCGACTGTCAGTTCGATTCCAGAAGGCAATGCAACAGGAGCTTTTGCTACGCGTGACATGTCATTCTCCGTATAACAATTATGTGACGAAGCACAAAACTTCGCCGCCCTGACCTGCCGCGCGAGCGGATGCATCGGTCATGATGCCTCTGGAAGTACTTACAACAGCCGTACCCAGTCCATTGAGGATCTTCGGCAATTCATCTTTGCCGCGATAAGTACGCAAACCTGGGCGACTGGCGCGCTGCAATGACGTGATGACGCCTTTACCGTCACGGTACTTCAGTGTAATTTCCAGCCCCGGCTTTCCATCGTGCTCGATTGACTTGAAATCGCTGATGTAACCCTCGTCCTTCAATACGACGGCGATTCCTGTTTTCACTTTTGACGCGGGCATGCTCACGGTCACCTTGTGCACAGATTGGGCGTTGCGAATCCGGGTCAACATATCCGAAATAGGATCACTCATGCTCATTTTTTATGTCCTCTCTACCAACTGGCTTTACGCAGGCCAGGCACGTCACCGCGCATCGCGGCTTCACGCAACTTGTTACGACCCAGTCCAAACTTGCGGTAAAAACCGCGTGGACGCCCGGATATTGCACAACGGTTGCGATGCCGTACCGGGCTGGAGTCGCGGGGCAGTTTTTGCAACCGGAAAATAGCGTTCTGCTGGACTTCAAAACTTACCTTTGGGTCAATAATTACCGCTTTCAGTTCGGCGCGCTTTTTTGCGTGACGTGCAACCAATTTGCTGCGGCGAGTCTCGCGATTGATCATTGATGTCTTTGCCATGGTAGATCCTTTAGCCTATTTCGCCTTGAACGGGAAGTTGAACGCTTGCAGCAATGCCAGGGCTTCGTCATCATTTTTCGCGTTGGTCGTGATCGTGATGTCCAGTCCACGAATCGTATCGATCTTGTCGTATTCGATTTCGGGAAACATGATCTGTTCCTTCACACCCATACTGTAATTACCCTTGCCGTCGAACGACTTGCGATTCAGACCGCGAAAATCACGCACACGCGGAATGGCAATATTGACCAGCCGATCGAGAAATTCATACATCCGTTCTCTTCGCAAAGTCACCTTGCAACCCACGGGCCAGCCATCGCGGATTTTGAAACTTGCAACAGACCTGCGAGCCATGGTCACGATGGGCTTTTGCCCTGCGATCAGCTCAAGATCAGCGGTCGCTCGATCCATTACTTTCTTGTCGGCAACAGCTTCGCCCACGCCCATGTTCAACGTGACCTTGGTGACCCTGGGCACTTCCATCACGTTTTTGAAACCCAACTGCTCCATCAGCTGGGGCACCACGGTTTCTTTATAATATGTCTGCAATCTGCTCATCTTTTTACCCGTATGTTTTCGGCTGGTGCTCCAGCGCCAGAGAAAACTTCAACTCATTCGCTTTCTTTGTGGGAGCGACTTTCATCGCGCTGCGATGAAAAAAGTGCCCACAAAGCACCTTATATATCGATCGCTTCGCCGGTTGACCTGAATATCCGCACTTTACGGCCATCATCAAGGGTCTTGAACCCCACCTTATCGGCCTTGCCGGTCCCAGGGTTATAAACCTGCACGTTAGAAGCGTGAATCGGCGACTCCCTTTCCACGATACCGCCAGGCTGATTCACGCTGGGATTTGGTTTCTGGTGTTTTTTCACCATGTTGATGTTCTCGACCAGCATCCGATCCTCGCCCAGCATGCGCAATACGTGCCCACGCTGACCCTTGCTCCGGCCTGTAGTAACGATGACCTGGTCACCTTTGTGTATACGCTTCATATCCTGACTCCTCTCGTCCGCTACCCGCAGCTCAAAGCACTTCGGGTGCCAGCGATACAATTTTCATGAACTTTTCAGACCGCAGTTCACGCGTCACCGGGCCAAAAATTCGAGTCCCAATGGGCTCGTGTTTGTTGTCCAGCAGGACGGCGGCATTGCCGTCAAAGCGGATCAGCGAACCATCACCCCGCCGAACACCTGAACGGGTACGCACCACGACGGCGTTATACACCTCACCCTTTTTGACTTTACCCCGTGGTATCGCGTCCTTGACCGTGACTTTGATCACATCGCCAATTCGCGCATACCGGCGCTTGGATCCGCCCAGCACCTTGATACACTGGACTTGCCGTGCGCCACTGTTGTCTGCGGCTGCCAGCATGCTCTGCATCTGAATCATTTTCGTTGTCCTCGCTTAAACCCAAACCACCCTGACAAATCAGGGGGTTTACTGGGCTCGCTCCAGAATTTCCACGACCCGCCAGGATTTGGTTTTCGACAGCGGCCGGCATTGAGCGATCTTTACCAGGTCTCCCTCTGCACAACTGTTGTCGGCATCATGCGCAAGCACTTTGGAAGAGCGCTTGATGTATTTTCCATACAACGGGTGCTTGACCTGACGCTCCAACTTCACAGCCACGGTTTTATCAGCCTTGTTGCTGACCACCCGGCCTACTTTCGTGCCCTTAACGGCTTGGGTCGTGCTCATGCTGCCTTACCTTCTCTGGATTTTTCATTCAAAACGGTCTGCACGCGGGCGATATCCCGACGTACCAGGCGCAACTGGTGCGGCGTAACCATTTGCCCGCTGCCTTTCAGCATGCGCAGATTGAACTGTTGGTGCAATAAACCGCCCAGATGCTGCCGCAGTTCAGTTTCGTTCTTGGCTCTCAGTTCTTGTGCATTCATCACAGCACGGACCTCTTGATGACGGTGGTCTTTACTGCAAGTTTCGCAGCCGCCAGGCGAAATGCTTCACGCGCGATCGGCTCGGTCACGCCCTGGATCTCATACATCACACGCCCCGGCTGGATCGGTGCCACCCAGTACTCAACATTACCCTTGCCCTTACCCATACGGACTTCAACAGGTTTCTTGGTGACCGGTTTGTCTGGAAACACGCGAATCCATAGTTTCCCGCCGCGTTTAACGTGACGGGTGATGGCGCGACGTGCAGCTTCGATTTGGCGTGCAGTCACAAAACCGCGTGTTGTTGCCTTCAAACCGAATTCGCCGAAGCTGACTCGATTTCCGACCTGAGCAAGACCGCGGTTTCGGCCTTTTTGCTGCTTTCTGAATTTTGTGCGCTTTGGTTGCAGCATGGTTCAGTCTCCTAACTCGCAACCGCCTGGTTGCGCTTGCTCTCAGCGGGTGCATCATATAGATTGAAAACTTCACCCTTGTAAATCCAGACTTTGACGCCCAATACGCCATAAGTCGTTTTGGCTTCAACAAAACCGTAATCAACGTCCGCACGCAGCGTGTGCAGCGGGACGCGACCTTCTCGATACCACTCGCTACGTGCGATATCGGTGCCATTCAATCGGCCGGAAACAAGGACCTTGATGCCAAGGGCTCCGAGGCGCATGGAGTTACCAACAGCGCGCTTCATCGCGCGACGGAACATGATGCGACGTTCCAGTTGCTGGGCAATACCTTCCGCCACCAATTGCGCATCGAGCTCCGGTTTACGGATTTCGGCAACCGTAATGTGTGTGGGCACTCCCATCAATTGAGTCACATCGCGCCGCAACGTCTCGATATCCTCGCCTTTTTTACCAATCACAATGCCAGGTCGGGCCGTGTGGATGGTAATCCGCGCAGACTTGGCTGGTCTTTCGATCTGGATCCGGCTAACTGCGGCGTGTGCCAGACGCTTGTGCAGGAATTCGCGGACCTCGAGGTCTGATAGCAGTAATTCGGCATAGTCGCGCTTCTCGGCGTACCACGTCGAATTCCAGTCTTTCGAGATACCCAGACGGATACCGGTTGGATGTACCTTTTGACCCATTATGCTTGTCCCGTTTTGTTGCTGTCTGCAACCGTCACCGTTATGTGACTGGTACGCTTGAGAATTCGTGTTCCCCGTCCCTTGGCGCGGGCGCGTCCGCGTTTCAGCGTCGGACCCTCGTCAATCATGATCGTTGCCACCTTTAGTTCGTCGATGTCGGCGCCATCGTTGTGCTCTGCATTGGCCACCGCAGAAAGCAATACCTTCTTGACCATGTGCGCAGCCTTCTTCGGGCTGAATGCCAGCAACTGCTCGGCCTTTTCGACCGGCAAGCCACGAACCTGGTCTGCCACGAGGCGTACTTTTTGCGCTGAAATACGCGCATTCCTTAATATTGCTGTCGCTTGCATGGGTGTGATACCTACTTGGTCTTACGGTCGCCCGAGTGGCCCCGGAAGGTCCGGGTAGCCGCGAATTCACCAAGCTTGTGGCCAATCATCTGGTCATTGACCAGGATGGGCACATGCTGGCGTCCATTGTGGACGGCTATCGTCAGCCCAACCATGTCCGGCAGGATCATGGAACGTCGCGACCAGGTCTTGATGGGACGCTTGTTATTGGTTGCGACAGCTTCACTCACCTTCTTCATCAGATGATGATCGACGAACGGTCCTTTTCTAATCGAACGTGGCATAGCTCTACCTGTTATTTGCTGGAACGCTTACGTACGATGAACTTGCTCGTGCGCTTGTTCTTGCGGGTTTTGTAACCTTTGGTGGGGACACCCCATGGGCTTACCGGGTGACGTCCACCGGACGTCCGGCCTTCACCACCACCATGCGGATGATCAACTGGATTCATGGCAACACCACGCACGGTTGGCCGCACCCCACGCCAACGTTTCGCGCCCGCTTTACCCAGTTTTTCCAGGTTGTGTTCCGAATTGGACACTTCGCCTATGGTGGCGCGGCAACGCGACTGCACCTTGCGCATCTCACCGGAACGCAGACGTAAAGTTGCATGCATCCCTTCACGCGCTACCAACTGGACTGCAGCACCAGCGCTGCGAGCCAATTGCGCACCCTTGCCAGGCGTCAGCTCGACGCAGTGCACAACTGAACCGACCGGGATGTTACGCAACGGCAGGCTGTTGCCTGGTTTGATAGCCGCATCGCGCCCGCTGAGCACCTCATCGCCGGCATGAATACCTTTGGGTGCGATAATGTAACGACGCTCTCCATCGATATACAACACCAGGGCAATATGCGCACTGCGATTTGGATCGTATTCGATCCGTTCCACCCGGCCTTTGATGCCATCCTTATCGCGCTTGAAATCAATCACGCGATAATGTTGCTTATGACCACCCCCGATGTGTCGGGTGGTGATACGACCATTGTTATTACGACCGCCGGTTCTTGATTTCTTTTCCACCAGGCCCGGCCACGGCGCGCCGTCGTGCAAATGGTCATGTGTGACCTGTACGACTCCGCGACGGCCCGGCGATGTGGGTTTTGCCTTAACAATTGCCATGAAACGGGTCCTTAAGCTGACTCACCGCCCAGGAGATCGATCACTTGACCTTCCTGCACGCGAACATAGGCCTTCTTCCAGTCGCTACGCCTGCCAGGGCGCATCCGGAAGGATTTGTTCTTTCCTTTGACGTTGACAATGCGAACGGACTCGACGCTAACGTCAAACAACATCTCCACAGCATTGCGCACCTCGGATTTATTGGCGTCCTGCACAACGCGGAATATATACTGATTGCTTTCTTCACCAACACGTGTGGTTTTTTCAGTCACACGGGGTGCCAACAGCACCTGATACAGTCGGTTTTTGTTCATCCCAGCCACTCCTGCAACTTTTCAACCGCATCAACCGTCATAATGACCTTCTCCGCACCTACCAGGCTGACGGGGTCCATGCTCGCCACATCCAGAACATGCACGCCGGGCAAGTTACGGGAAGCAAAAAACAGGTTATCGTTGCTATCATTCGAAACGATCAAACCAGTGGTAAATTCCAGACTGGCCAGTTTCTCCACCAATTCCTGAGTTTTCGGCTGCGCCAGTTCAAAGGACTCGACAACAATGAGGCGGCTTTGTCGCACCAATTCGGACAAAATGGCCTGCACCGCACCGCGATACATTTTGCGGTTTACCTTCTGTGAATGATCCCGCGGTACTGCCGCAAAAGTCTTGCCGCCACCCCGCCATATCGGGCTGCGAATGGTGCCGGCACGGGCGCGTCCGGTACCTTTCTGTTTAAAGGGTTTCTTACCGCCACCTGATACCGCAGAACGGTTTTTCTGCCCCTTGGTGCCTGACCGTGCCCCAGCCAGATATGCTGACACGACCTGGTGCACCAGAGCTTCAGAAAAATCGCGACCAAACGTGGCCTCGGAGACCTCGATTTTCTTGCCATCGGCAATTGCAAGTTGCATCGTCATCTCCTTAATGTAACTTTACCGACGGACGTACGGTAACCTGGCCGCCCGCGGCACCGGGCACTGTACCTTTGATCAGCAGCAGGTTCCGCTCAACGTCCACACGCACGACCTCGAGATTTTGTGTCGTGACGCGCTCATCACCCATGTGTCCGGCCATTTTTTTACCCTTGACCACCCTGCCCGGCGTTTGGTTCTGGCCAATAGAACCCGGTGCGCGATGCGACACCGAATTGCCATGCGTGGCATCCTGCATGCCGAAGTTATGCCGCTTGATAGTACCGGCAAAACCTTTTCCTTTACTGATGCCGGTGACATCCACCTTTTGCCCGGCTGCAAACATTTCGACGGTAAATTCTGCGCCCGCTTCCAGTTCGGCTGTTTCACCCTGGGGAATGCGAAATTCCCACAGACCTTCACCTGCTTGCACTCCAGCACGGGTGAAGTGACCGGTATTTGGCTTGTTCACCAGGTTGGCGCGGCGTGTACCCATCGTGACCTGAACCGCACGGTAGCCGTCGGTTTCTTCAGTCTTGATTTGGGTCACGCGGTTAGGCTTGGCCTCAATAACCGTCACCGGGATACTGTCACCGTCTTCCGTGAACAAGCGGGTCATGCCGCGTTTTCGCCCTATTAATCCAGTCTTCATCGCTTTGCCTATATTCAGCTTTTACTGCTATGACTCAGTACAGTTTGATCTGCACATCCACGCCGGCGGCCAGATCCAACTTCATCAGTGCATCCACGGTTTTATCGTTCGGATCCACGATGTCCATCAGGCGCTTGTGCGTACGAGTTTCATACTGGTCACGCGCATCCTTGTTGACATGAGGAGAGATCAGTACCGTGCAGCGCTCAATCTTGGTCGGCAAGGGAATCGGCCCCAGTACCTGGGCGCCGGTGCGCTTTGCGGTTTCCACGATTTCAGTTGCTGAGCGATCGATCAAACGATGATCGAATGCTTTCAGCCTGATGCGGATTCTCTGTTCTGCCATTTTCAATTCTCGCTGTCTTACCTTGTATCTCCGCCGTTGGCGCGCAGCGCCAGAAGCGGAGTCCTTTTTTGCAGCTTCGCGGGAACGACATTCACCGCATCGCGATGAAGAAAGTGCCCGCGGAGCGCATCAACTACTCGTGGATTTTGGCGACTACGCCCGCACCCACCGTCCGGCCACCTTCGCGTATCGCAAAACGCAACCCTTCTTCCATCGCAATCGGTGCAATCAATGTCACCTGCATCTGCACATTGTCGCCCGGCATCACCATCTCCACACCTTCCGGTAACTCACACGCACCCGTTACATCCGTGGTGCGGAAATAAAACTGCGGCCGGTAGCCTTTGAAAAATGGCGTGTGCCTTCCGCCCTCATCTTTCGACAGAATATATACCTCCGCCTCAAACTTCGTGTGCGGCGTAATCGATCCCGGATGCGCCAGTACCTGGCCGCGCTCCACTTCATCGCGCTTGGTCCCGCGCAGCAACACCCCCACGTTATCACCCGCACGTCCTTCGTCCAGCAACTTGCGGAACATCTCTACACCCGTGCACACCGTCTTCGTCGTCGGGTGTATCCCGACAATCTCAACTTCTTCACCCACCTTGATCACACCGCGCTCCACCCGCCCGGTCACCACCGTGCCACGACCCGAAATCGAGAATACATCCTCAATCGGCAACAAAAACGGCTTGTCCAGCACACGCACCGGTTGCGGCAGGTAGCGATCCATCTCCTGCAACAACTTAACCACCGATGGCACCCCAAGATCCGAGCTATCTCCTTCCAGCGCCTTCAGCGCAGAACCCGTCACAATCGGCGTGTCGTCACCCGGAAACTCATACGACGACAACAACTCGCGTACTTCCAGCTCCACCAGCTCCAGCAACTCCGCATCATCCACCATGTCCGCCTTGTTCAGGTACACCAGGATGTACGGCACACCCACCTGCCGCGCCAGCAAAATATGCTCCCGCGTCTGCGGCATCGGCCCGTCCGCCGCCGACACCACCAGTATCGCACCGTCCATCTGCGCTGCACCCGTGATCATGTTCTTTATATAATCCGCGTGTCCCGGGCAGTCTACGTGCGCATAGTGCCGCTGCTCTGACTCATACTCCACGTGCGCCGTCGCAATGGTAATTCCGCGGGCACGCTCTTCCGGCGCATTGTCAATCTGGTCGTACGCCTTGTATTCGCCACCGCGCGCTTCCGCACAGACTTTCGTCATCGCCGCCGTCAGCGTCGTCTTACCATGGTCAACATGGCCAATCGTTCCCACGTTTACATGCGGCTTGGTTCGTTCAAATTTTGCTTTTGACATCAGTCGAGCCTCTTCTTCAGTCTTCTAATCAATCGGCCTGTTGGATCAGGCGGTTTTCTTGATGATTTCTTCTGACACACTATTCGGAGCCTCCGCATAGTGGTCGAATTCCATTGTGTACGTTGCCCGGCCCTGAGACTGGGACCTGAGATCCGTTGCATATCCGAACATTTCAGACAATGGAACGTTGGCGTTGATAATCTTGCCGGACGGGTTGTCATCCATACCCTGGAGAACACCACGCCGGCGACTGAGGTCACCCATCACGTCACCCATATAATCTTCCGGAGTAACCACTTCAACCTTCATGATCGGCTCGAGCAGCACCGGAGACGCTATCGCGGCGGCATTCTTGAACGCCATGGAACCGGCGATCTTAAAAGCCATTTCGCTGGAGTCCACCTCGTGATAGGAACCGTCATACAAGGTAGCTTTGCAATCCACCATTGGATAACCCGCAATGACGCCATTTCCCATCGATTCCTCGATACCCTTGGCCACGGAATTTATGTACTCTTTCGGCACAACACCACCGACGATAGCATTCACGAATTCAAAACCCGCGCCCTTTTCCATCGGCTCGAGCCGGATTCTTACGTGGCCGTATTGACCACGGCCACCGGATTGGCGAACGAACTTCCCTTCCGCCTCAACTGCTTTGCGGATGGTTTCACGGTAGGCGACCTGCGGCTTGCCTATGTTGGCTTCCACTTTGAATTCACGTCTCATACGGTCGACGATAATGTCGAGATGCAGTTCGCCCATTCCAGAAATGATGGTCTGACCGGATTCTTCGTCGGTATGCACGCGAAATGACGGATCTTCCTGCGCCAACTTGGATAATGCAATGCCCATCTTTTCCTGGTCTGCTTTGGTTTTGGGTTCTACCGCCACCGAAATTACCGGATCCGGGAATTCCATCTTCTCCAGCGTGATCACCTTATTCAGGTCGCACAAGGTTTCGCCAGTCGTTACGTCTTTCAGACCGACTGCTGCAGCGATATCACCGGCGTACACTTCCTTGATCTCTTCGCGTGTATTGGAGTGCATCTGCAAAATACGGCCGATGCGCTCTTTCTTCATTTTGATCGGGTTATATACCGTGTCACCGGATTTCAGTACGCCGGAGTAGACGCGGAAAAAAGTCAACGTTCCTACGTAAGGGTCGGTCGCTATCTTGAACGCCAATGCCGCAAACGGTTCCTCATCGCTGCTCTTGCGAGACCCAACTGAATCGTCTTCGTTGATGCCAGCGATGGCCGGTACATCAAGGGGCGAAGGCATGAGCTGCACTACTGCATCCAACAACGCCTGGACGCCCTTGTTCTTGAAAGCGGAACCACATACACAAGCGACCAGTTCATTGGCCACAGTGCCAAGACGCAACCCTTCAATAATCTGTTCTTCGCTGAGTTCACCAGATTCGAGGTAAGCCTCCATCAACTCTTCATTCGCTTCCGCCGCCGACTCAATCATGAACTCGCGGGCTGCCTTGGCGGCTTCCAGCATTTCTGCTGGAATTTCTTTGGCCTCGAATGTCAAACCCTGGTTGTCCGGGCTCCAGTAAATCGCCTTCATCTTTACCAGGTCGATCACACCTTCGAATTTTTCTTCCTCGCCGATGGGCAACTGAATGGGCACGGGACGTGCGCCAAGTCGACTGCGGATCTGCTCAATCACGCGATTGAAATCTGCGCCAGTACGATCCATCTTGTTCACAAAAGCGACTCGCGGCACTTTGTAACGCGTTGCCTGACGCCAAACCGTTTCCGACTGGGGTTGAACACCACCCACCGCGCAAAATACCGCGACAGCGCCATCGAGAACACGCAAGGAACGCTCGACTTCGATAGTGAAGTCCACATGGCCCGGGGTGTCGATGATGTTAATCCGGTGTTCTTTGAACTGCTTGTCCATGCCGGACCAGAAACAAGTGGTTGCCGCCGAAGTGATGGTGATACCACGCTCCTGCTCTTGCTCCATCCAGTCCATGGTGGCGTTACCATCATGTACTTCACCCATCTTGTGAGATACACCCGTGTAAAAAAGCACGCGCTCGGTCGTCGTCGTCTTGCCGGCATCGATGTGTGCCATGATGCCGATATTGCGATACCTTTCGATGGGTGTCTTGCGAGCCACTGTCTTTACCTCAAAAATTCTGTCAACCAAAGCCGGGTTTTACCAGCGATAGTGCGCAAAAGCCTTATTGGCTTCGGCCATACGATGCGTGTCTTCGCGTTTCTTCACTGCACTGCCGCGCTGCTCAGCCGCGTCCAGCAACTCACCAGCCAGTCGCTTGGGCATGCTTTTTTCACCGCGCTTGCGCGCGGCGTCGATAATCCAGCGCATGGCCAGGGTCTGGCGGCGTTTCGGGCGAACCTCTACCGGAACCTGGTAGGTAGCGCCACCGACCCGGCGGGATTTCACCTCAACCATCGGGCTAACGTTTTCCAGTGCTTTTTGCACCAAATCCACCGCTTCGGCACTTTTGTTCTTTTCACTGATGGTCATGATCGCACCGTAGACGATTTTTTCGGCTACAGATTTCTTTCCACTCTCCATCACCATGTTGATGAAGCGAGTAATCATTTCACTACCAAACTTTGGATCGGGCAGAATTTCGCGCGTGAAATTGGAGTGCTTTCTTGACATCAGATTTATTCCGTAATTAATCCCGTAAATGAAATTTGGGAGTTCAGTAAAAAATCATTTTTTCGGACGTTTCGCACCGTATTTCGAACGACCTTTGCGCCTGTCGCTTACACCTGCAGTATCCAGGCTGCCACGCACCGTGTGGTAACGCACGCCGGGCAAATCCTTGACACGACCGCCGCGGATCAACACTACGCTGTGCTCCTGCAAATTATGCCCTTCACCGCCAATGTAGCTGGTCACTTCGAAACCATTGGTCAAGCGAACTCGTGCGACTTTACGTAAAGCTGAGTTCGGCTTTTTCGGTGTCGTGGTGTACACGCGAGTACATACACCGCGCTTTTGTGGGCAACCTTCCAGCGCGGGCACATTACTCTTCCAGAGTTTCGGCTGGCGCGGTTTGCGAACAAGCTGATTGATTGTTGCCATAATTTTCCCTGATCAAAATCTTCCCAGTGTTTTTTCACTGGCCCTGACAAAGCAAAAGGCAGTCGGGAATACCCCGGCCACCCATAAGGCGCGAATTTAAACACCCTTTCTTAGTAACGCCAAACGCCCAACCCGTAAAATGGCCCGGGATTGGGCGCCGCTGAATCCGGCCCACGCGCCGGCGACATCGGCTTTCCGCAGCGAACTTTCTATCGCGCGGCCCTCATTCTTGAGGGGTTCTCAGTATTTAGCCGGTCGATTATGACAGAGTTAATTTTAACTGGCAACTTTACCGACCGTTTTTTTATTTAAGGAACCTCTGATTAATTCAGAGGTTCCTTGGCACAGAGATGTGCCAACATTTTCAATGGCTGTAAGCCATTGAAAATGAGAGCGAAGCAAAACCACGCTTTTGCTTCGCGATTCCATAACGGGCTGGGATGCCCGTTTATGGACAGACACTATCTATTCTTTGTCGAGATTAAACTCCAAACTGGCAAACTCCTCCGCCGCTACGGCAACCGCCAGCGCAGTCAGATCGATTTCCGGCTCATCTTGCAGTGGGCGCTTGCGGGAATTGTGGTATGCCATTCCTGTGCCGGCTGGTATCAATCGTCCAACAATCACGTTTTCCTTCAAACCTCGCAGGTTATCCGTCGTACCACGTACTGCCGCCTCGGTCAGAACACGTGTTGTTTCCTGGAATGAAGCTGCTGATATGAATGATTCGGTTGCCAACGATGCTTTGGTAATTCCCAACAGAATGCGCTGGTATTCAGCCGGCCGACCATCTTCCTTTGCCGCACGATGGTTTTCTTCCAGCACGCGCACCAGATCAAGCTGTTCGCCACGCAGCAGGCGCGTGTCACCCACATCAGTGACCTCGGCTTTGCGCAACATTTGTCGCACTATGGCTTCAATGTGCTTATCGTTGATTTTCACGCCCTGCAATCGGTAAACGTCCTGGATCTCCTTGACGAGGTAGGCATCCAATGCCTCTACGCCCAACAAGCGCAAAATATCATGCGGGTTGGGCTCACCATCCACCATGGTCTCGCCTTTCTCGACTTTTTCACCCTCGAACACAATGACATGGCGCCACTTTGGTATGAGCTCTTCGTGCGTATCTCCCTCCGGAGTGGTAATCACCAGGCGCTGTTTGCCTTTGGTGTCCTTGCCGAAACTGACAATTCCTGAAATCTCCGCAAGTATCGCGGGCTCTTTCGGTTTGCGCGCTTCGAAAAGGTCAGCGACGCGAGGCAGACCACCTGTGATATCCCTTGTTTTGGAGGACTCTTGCGGAATTCGCGCCACCACGTCACCCACCAAAACATCTTGACCGTCCTGCATCTGCACGATAGAACCTGCCTGAAGAAAATAATGCGCCGGGATTTCAGTCCCCGCCAGGCACAATTCCCTGCCTCTCTTGTCCATCAAGCTGATCATCGGCCGAAGGTCTTTGCCGATGCTGCCTCGCTGTTTCGGATCCGTCACGACAAGGCTGGTCAAACCGGTAATTTCATCCACTTGCTCATTAACGGTGACTCCATCAATGAATTCATGGAACTTAACCCGTCCAGCTACTTCAGTGATGATCGGATGCGTGTGTGGATCCCAATTGGCAACCAAATCGCCAACGTTAACCGAGTCCTTATCACGCATGGAAATGAGGGCGCCATAGGGTACCTTGTAACGCTCCCGTTCACGACCATGTTCATCGATTACGGAGATTTCACCTGAACGCGACACTGCGACAAGCTTGCTATTGGCGTTTTCAACTGTCTTCATATTGTGCAACCGGATTGCGCCGCTGGACTTCACCTGGATGTGATCGACCGCCGCGGCTCTGGATGCAGCACCACCGATATGGAAGGTACGCATGGTCAACTGCGTACCTGGCTCACCGATGGACTGTGCCGCAATTACGCCAACAGCTTCGCCAATATTAACCAGGTCGCCACGTGCCAGATCACGCCCATAGCAGTATTTGCAGACACCGTGCCTGGCTTCGCAGGTAATGGTCGATCGCACATAAACGCGGTCTATGCTGGCTTCTTCCAGCTTTGCCACCCATTGTTCATCCATCAAGGTGTTCCGCGGACAAAGCACTGTGTCAGTCCCCGGTATAAGAATGTCCGCGGCAGCCAGACGGCCCAATACCCGCTCGCTGAGCGGCTCGACCACATCGCCGCCTTCAACGATCGGCAGCATGGTGACGCCGTGTTCGGTCTTGCAATCGATCTCGGTAATGACCAGATCCTGAGCAACATCGACCAAGCGACGGGTCAAATAACCCGAGTTGGCGGTTTTTAATGCGGTATCAGCCAGACCTTTGCGCGCTCCGTGTGTGGAAATGAAGTATTGCAACACGTCCAGGCCTTCACGGAAGTTGGCTGTAATGGGCGTCTCAATAATGGAACCGTCGGGCTTGGCCATCAGTCCCCGCATGCCTGCGAGCTGTCTGATCTGCGCAGCCGAGCCGCGAGCACCGGAATCTGCCATGATAAAAATCGAATTCATGGAGTCTTCTTCAACAGGTTTTCCATCGGCGCCTTTGATAGTGCTTTTACCCATGCGCTGCATCATCGCGCGTGCTACCTGCTCATTGGTGCGCGACCAAATATCCACGACTTTGTTATAGCGTTCGCCTGCCGTCACCAGGCCGGAAATATACTGGTTTTGGATCTCGACCACTTCAGCTTCCGCAGCACTAAGGATTTTCTTCTTCTCCTGCGGCACCATCAGGTCATCGATACCGATGGAGACGCCGGCCACCGTAGCGTAATGAAATCCCGTGTACATAAGTTTGTCAGCAAATACCACGGTCTTTTTCAAACCAAGCCGGCGGTAACAAGAATTGATCAGACCTGAGATCTGGCTCTTCTTGAGCGTGGCATTAAGCAGTCGGAATGGCATCCCTTCGGGACGTATTTCTGCCAACAAGGCGCGGCCGACCGTGGTTTCAACCAGGTTGGTTTCATGTCGTTCTGCGCCGATTTCTGAAATAATGGTCTCATCGATGCGCACCTTGATGCGCGCATGCATGCCCACTGCCTTGTTCTCGTAAGCCCGATGAACTTCGGCAGTATCACTGAAGTACATGCCCTGTCCCTTGGTGCCCTCCAGTTGCCGGGTCATGTAATACAAACCCAGAACAACGTCCTGGGTGGGAACGATGATAGGCTCACCATTCGCCGGTGACAGGATGTTGTTGGTAGACATCATCAAGGCGCGCGCTTCCAGTTGCGCCTCCACGGACAACGGAACATGCACGGCCATCTGGTCGCCGTCAAAGTCAGCGTTGAAGGCTGTACATACCAAGGGGTGAAGCTGTATGGCCTTGCCCTCGATCAGCACTGGCTCAAAAGCCTGAATACCAAGACGATGCAGTGTCGGCGCGCGGTTGAGCATAACTGGATGCTCGCGAATCACTTCGGAGAGAATATCCCAGACTTCAGCGCGTTCTGACTCCACCAGTTTCTTGGCTGCCTTGATCGTAGCTGCCATACCGCGACGTTGCAGTTTGCTGAAAATGAATGGCTTGAAGAGTTCCAGCGCCATCTTCTTCGGCAAACCGCATTCGTGTAACTTGAGCGTGGGGCCTACTACAATGACCGAGCGGCCTGAATAGTCAACGCGCTTGCCAAGCAAGTTCTGGCGGAATCGGCCTTGCTTACCCTTGATCATGTCGGCAAGTGACTTGAGTGGGCGTTTGTTGGTACCTGTGATGGCGCGACCACGACGGCCATTATCCAACAGAGCATCCACTGCTTCCTGCAGCATGCGTTTCTCGTTGCGCACGATGATGTCAGGCGCATTCAGCTCCAGCAGGCGCTTGAGTCGATTGTTGCGATTGATCGCCCGGCGGTACAGGTCGTTCAGATCGGAAGTCGCGAAACGACCTCCATCCAAAGGTACCAAAGGACGGAGATCTGGCGGCAATACAGGTAACACCGTCATGATCATGTATTCAGGACGGTTACCAGAATCTATAAAGGCCTCGACCAGCTTGATGCGCTTGCTCAGCCGCTTTAATTTCGTTTCCGAGCGTGTTGCACTGATTTCCTCGCGCAGTCTGTTGACCTCTTCGTTGAGCTCGATCATGCGCAGCATCTCGTAGATGGCTTCTGCGCCCATCTTGGCCTCAAACTCGTCACCCCACTCTTCCATGGTATCGAGGTACTGCTCATCAGTGAGCAGTTGCCCGCGCTCCAATGTTGTCAGGCCCGGGTCAAGAACCACATAAGATTCAAAATACAGAATGCGCTCAATATCCCTCAAGGTCATGTCCAGCATCAAACCGATGCGTGACGGCAAGGATTTGAGAAACCATATGTGCGCCACCGGGCTGGCCAATTCAATGTGAGCCATGCGCTCTCGGCGCACCTTGGTTTGCGTCACTTCGGTGCCGCATTTTTCACACACCACACCACGGTGTTTCATGCGCTTGTATTTGCCGCACAGACATTCGTAGTCTTTGACCGGACCAAAGATAGCAGCGCAGAACAAACCATCGCGTTCGGGCTTGAAGGTACGGTAATTGATGGTCTCGGGTTTCTTAACTTCGCCGTATGACCATGAGCGGATAAGATCCGGCGGAGCAAGTCCAATGCGGATGGCATCAAAATCCAGCGGTTGACGCTGGCGGTTATAGAGATTGAGTAAGTCTCTCATTGCCCATCTCCTCCTGATCAGGATTCTATAAGTTCGATGTTGATGCCAAGGGAACGGATTTCCTTCACCAATACGTTGAAGGATTCCGGCATTCCCGCTGCCATCTCGTGGTTGCCATCGACAATGTTTTTGTACATCTGGTTGCGACCGAGGACATCGTCAGATTTCACGGTCAGCATTTCCTGCAGCGTGTATGCTGCGCCATATGCTTCCAGCGCCCATACTTCCATTTCACCAAATCGCTGACCGCCAAACTGTGCCTTGCCGCCCAGCGGTTGCTGGGTTACCAGGCTGTATGGGCCGGTGGACCTGGCATGCATCTTGTCATCCACCAGGTGGTTCAGCTTCAACATGTACATATAGCCGACTGTTATCGGACGTTCGAATGGATCACCGGAACGTCCGTCGTACAGCACTGTTTGACCGCTTTCCGGCAGACCGGCCAGTTTCAGCAGGTGTTTGATTTCAGCTTCATTGGCACCATCGAAAACCGGCGTTGCCATGGGCACACCCCCTTCGAGGTTGGATGCCATGATAAGTATCTCATCGTCACTGAAGTCGTTCAGATCCACCCGACCCTTGCGATCGCTGTTGTAAACCTGGTCCAGAAACTTGCGCAAGTCCACCACTGCTGATTGCTTCTGCAACATTTCACCGATACGGTTCCCAAGCCCCTTTGCCGCCCAGCCCAGGTGCGTTTCCAGTACCTGTCCAATATTCATACGTGAAGGAACACCCAGTGGATTCAACACGATATCAACCGGGGTGCCGTCTTCCATATAAGGCATATCCTCGGTCGGGACAATCATGGAAATAACACCCTTGTTGCCATGCCGACCCGCCATTTTGTCACCCGGCTGGATACGGCGTTTCACGGCGAGATATACCTTGACCATCTTTAACACGCCCGGCGCAAGATCATCTCCCTGGGTGATCTTGCCTTTCTTCTCATCGAAACGGGCATCGAAGGTTTTGCGCTGCGTCTTGAGCTGATCAGCCAATTGCTCAAGCAGCTCGTTGACGTCATCGTTACGCATACGAATCTTGAACCAATCATCATGAGCCAGACTATCCACGTAGCTAACAGTGATTTTGCTGTCTTTTTTCAACCCCTTGGGGCCTTTGTCGGCAACCTTGCCAATAAGCGCATTGCGCAGACGCTGGTAAATGGCGTTTTCAACAATGCGTAACTGATCGTCCAGGTCCTTCTTCACCTGCCGCAACTGTTCTTTTTCGATCGAAATCGCGCGGGTGTCCTTTTCAACACCATCCCGAGTAAATACCTGGACGTTGATGACGGTTCCGTCCATTCCGGAAGGTACGCGTAAAGAGGTGTCTTTTACGTCAGAAGCTTTTTCGCCAAAAATTGCACGCAGCAATTTTTCTTCAGGTGTCAACTGGGTCTCGCCTTTTGGTGTGACTTTACCGACCAGGATGTCGCCAGCACTCACTTCGGCGCCAATGTATACAATGCCGGACTGATCCAGTTTATTGAGATTGTGTTCACCAACATTGGGGATATCGGCGGTGATTTCCTCGGACCCCAACTTGGTGTCGCGCGCCACACACGTCAACTCCTCGATATGGATCGTGGTAAAGCGATCTTCCTGCACGACCCGCTCAGAGATAAGAATCGAATCCTCAAAGTTATAGCCATTCCAGGGCATGAACGCGACCAGCATGTTCTGGCCAAGTGCCAGCTCACCCAGATCGGTTGACGGTCCATCAGCCAAAACGTCGCCAACAGATACGATGTCGCCCACTTGAACCAGCGGCCGCTGGTTCATGCATGTGTTCTGGTTTGAACGCTGATATTTGGTCAGATTGTAAATATCCACACCTGGGTCGCCAACCGGAACCTCTTCCTCATTGGCACGCACTACAATACGGCCGGCGTCGACCTGATCGACGACACCGCCGCGCTTCGCGACGGCAGTCACGCCAGAGTCGGTAGCCACGGCCCGCTCCATGCCGGTGCCGACCAGAGGTTTTTCGGCTTTCAGCGTGGGTACCGCCTGACGCTGCATGTTCGAGCCCATCAAGGCCCGGTTGGCGTCATCGTGTTCGAGGAAAGGAACCAGCGAAGCTGCCACCGAAACAATCTGTTTCGGCGAAACATCCATGAAGCTGATATCCGCGGGCTCTTTCAGCGTAAATTCGCCCTGGTGGCGACACGGTACGAATTCGTCCGTGAATTTTCCCGATCGGTCGAGCTCAGCATTGGCCTGCGCGATGACAAAATCACCCTCTTCAATGGCGGAAAGGTATTCCACTGCTCCAGTGACCCTGCTTTTTGTCACCTTACGGTATGGCGTCTCGAGAAAGCCGTAGTCATTCGTGCGTGCATATACAGCGAGGGAA
>CAVPUV010000060.1:0-115844 GCA_963708905.1 uncultured Gammaproteobacteria bacterium
TTATGTGCGTTTGAAGCGATAAGTGTATTCTGTATGCGACACCACCAATAGGTTGAAGACTATGGCTACGGCAAAGGAGGAGTTGAAGAAGCTTTTGGAGCTGCAGCCCGAGGACAGCTCCCCCGAGGAGCTCGTGCGGGAGCTGGCGTTCCACGTCATGGTCCAGCGCGGGCTGGCCGATTCGGATGCGGGTCGCACGATTTCGAATGAAGAGATGGGCCGTCGTATCCGTTCGTGGCGGAAGTAACCTGGACGGCGGAGGCACAGCAATGGCTCGAGGACATCTTCGAGTTCATCGCTGCTGACAATCCTGGAGCGGCGACGCAAGTCGTTGCGGGCATCTACGAGCGAGCCCAGATTCTCAGGCAGCATCCGAAGATCGGATATCCCTACCAACCTTCCCCGCGGGAGGTTCGGATCCTGCTATACGGGCACTACCGAATTGGGTACTTGGTCAAAGGCGATGGCAATGTGGACATTCTCGGGATCTTTCACGGCACCTTGGACATCACGCGGTATTCGTTATGAACGCACATAACAAACGCATGCAGGGCGACGCGCTGACGTGCGCGCCTGATGCGCGACGTTATGCGGCCACTGTGGGCTAGTTCAGAGGCGCGATGAAGGTCAAAGAGTTAATCAAAATTCTGGAGGCAGACGGCTGGAGGCTGGTCCGTCAGCGGGGAAGCCACCGGCAATTCAAACATCCGGTAAAATCGGGAACTGTAACCGTGGCGGGGAAACCCAATGTAGATATTCCGCCAGGCACGCTCAACAATGCCCTGAAGCAAGCCGGACTGAAGAAATAGGTGAAATTATGCAGTACGTAGTCATTCTCGAAGAGGGCTCCAAGAGCTGGGGCGCCTATGTCCCGGACCTTCCAGGCTGTGTGGCGGTAGGCGAAACCCGAGAGGAAGCCTTGGAATTGATCCGGGAGGCCATTGATTTTCACTTGGATGGAATGAAGGAGGATGGGGAGCCGATTCCAGAGCCTCATTCACACAGCGAAGTTGTCCAGGTAAATGCCGCATAACAAGGCCATCCAACCGATGCTCGTACCTTGCGCGGCTGATGGTCTGGGGCATACAAGGAGGTCACGGAAGCGGCTCTTGGAAAGGAACTCTGGCGAAGAGGACACTTATGGCGCTCGTCGCTTTTCTGAGGGGTGTTAACGTCGGCGGGCACAGAACCTTCCGACCTACCGAGCTGGCCAAACAGCTGGCAGACCTCGATGTCGTGAACATCGGCGCGGCAGGCACCTTCGTGGTCCGGCAACCAGTTACGCAGGCGCGACTGCGCACCGAACTGACAAGCAGGCTTCCCTTCGATGCTGCGGTTATGATTTGCCGGGGGCGCGACATTATGCGGCTGTTGTCTCAGAATCATTTCGAGGATCAGCCGGTGCGACCGGACGTCGTCCGCTTCGTAAGCATCCTGTGCAAAAGCGCCAAGTCGGCGCCGTCGACGCCCGTTAGTTTTCCCGCCAATGGCACATGGCTTGTCAGAATCCTTGCGAGGGAACAGAGGTTCGTCTTCGGCGTGTACCGGCGCCGGATGAAGGCCATCGGCTATCTTGGCGAGATCGAGCGATTCTTTGGCACACCGGCCACGACTCGTAACTGGAATACCATCGCCGCGATCGGTAAGGTGCTGGGCAACCGGCAGACTTGAGCGTTGGGAAGCGGTCATCGAAATGCGCGGAGTAGGCTTCAGAACTTTTGTTTATCCAGTTGGGCAACCGCACCTGGCTAGCGGGACACCACTGCACCACGTTGGTCGGTCTTGCTACCGCTCGCCTATTGCGCGCACTTATCCGAAGAGTGGTGGGGTGGCCCCGGTTTCTCCGCATGGGCTCATGCAGTCTTCGGCGCATGGACCGGATGGGGGCCACGCGACGTGCGCAAACGCAGACGCGTGATGGGCAGCTTTGAGGATTTCTAGAAGTCCTGCAACTGAACCGTGCCGATGCCTTTTTCTTCCAACAGCAGGGGAATGTCGTCCAGCACCGGGTAAATGACTTTCCCGTCCTCGGTGATGAGCGCTTCCTTCAGCGGTGCGGTCACGCTCTGTCCGCGCACGGTTTGCACCGCGCCGGCCGCGATGGCCTGGTTCAGTTTTTCCAGTCGTGAGCGTTGCAGACGGTTCAGCGGCACTTTGCTGACCGGGCAACACAGGATCTCAAGTAATTTTCCATCCACAGCCATTGCTATTGTCCGTCCATTGAAAGCCAATGCGCTATTGTAGCCAATCAGGCAGCACGCTGCTCAGTCAGGCTTGGGACTGTTACAATACGCGGCTGCAAAATCAGCGGCTGCGGCTCAGGGTGTAAACAAGTGGATACTAATGTACGGGTAGGCGTCATCATGGGTTCCCAGTCGGACTGGGAAACGATGAAACATACGGCCGAAACACTGGAGCGTCTGGGCGTGGCGTACGAGACGCGCGTGATTTCCGCGCATCGCACCCCGGACCTGATGTTCGAGTATGCCGAGCAGGCCGCGGCTCGGGGTTTGATGGTGATCATCGCCGGCGCGGGTGGCGCCGCGCATCTGCCGGGAATGGTGGCGGCCAAAACCGTGGTGCCGGTGCTGGGCGTGCCCATTCAATCCAGGGCGCTGAGCGGCCTGGACTCACTGCTGTCCATCGTGCAGATGCCGGCGGGCGTTGCCGTGGGAACGCTGGCCATCGGCATCGCGGGGGCCAGCAATGCGGCCCTGCTGGCGGCTGCCATCGTGGGCAATGTCGATGCAAAAGTGCGGGCTGCGCTGGAGAATTATCGTCAGGACCGGCGCGATGCCGTATTGGCGCACCCGGATCCCTCACGCAGCTAGGCTTTGACCCGCATGGATCAGGACCGTAGCCCGGGTATACAGCGGATTGGCATTCTGGGCGGCGGGCAACTGGCGCGCATGCTGGCCCTGGCCGGCATCCCCTTGGGCTTTGAATGTGTTTTCCTGGATCCGTCCGCGAATGCCTGCGCTGCCAGCGTTGGACGCTTGTGCCAGGCCGGGTTTGCAGATCTCGCTGCCGCGCGGGCCCTGGCCGGCGAAGTCGATATCGCAACGTTTGATTTCGAGAATGTGCCGGCGGACTCCGCCCGGGCGATGGCGTCTTTGCGGCCCTTTTATCCGCCGGTCGCAGCCCTGGAAGCCTGCCAGGACCGGCTGCTGGAAAAACGCCTGTTGGCCGGGCTGGCGATCCAGACACCAGAGTACCGGCTGGTAGCCTCCCGCCCGGACTTGCTGGCGGCGATCGACGCGCTGGGTTTCCCCGCGGTACTGAAAACCCGCCGGCTGGGCTACGATGGCAAGGGCCAGGCCATACTGCAGCAGCCGGAAGACCTTGAACCCGCCTGGCAGCGCCTGGCTGACAACGAACTGATTGTAGAAGCCTTTATTCCCTTCGAAGCTGAATGCTCATTGCTGGCGGTGCGCGATCCTGGTGGCCAGATGCGCTTCTGGCCGCTGGTCCATAACGTGCACGAGAACGGTATCCTGATGCTCAGCCGGCCGGGCGTGTTCAGCGTTGAATTGCAGGTCCAGGCGGAGCGGATCGCCACCCGCTTGCTGCAGCATTGGCATTACATCGGGGTCATGACGGTCGAATTTTTTATCCGCAATGGCACATTACTGGTCAACGAGATTGCGCCACGCGTGCATAACTCGGGGCACTGGACCATCGACGCCGCCGTGACATCGCAGTTCGAGAATCATCTGCGCGCCATCAGCGGGCTGCCACTGGGCGCTACCGCGATGACGCAGCCGGCGCTGATGTTCAACTGGATTGGCCAGTTACCGGACAAGCAGCTACTGCTGTCGATGCCTGGCCTGCATTGGCACGAATACGGTAAAACCGCGCGGCCTGGACGTAAAATTGGTCATGCGACCGTGACGGCGCCGGATCAGGCCGAGCTGCTGCACCGGGCACTGCACATTGCCCAAAACCTCGGCGGCCATTGGCCAAAATTGCTGGCCCAAATACTTTAACCCGCAAAGCTCAGCGCGGATTTCAAGACAGGCCCTCCACCAGGCCGCAAACCTTAGCAACGATTTCTTCCGCCTGTGCGGCATCGATGATCAACGGCGGTAACAGGCGAATGACCTTGTGTTGCGTTACGTTGAGCAGCAGGTTTTGCTGCAGGGCCAGTTCTTTCAGATGGTCGGCTTCGCGATCCAGTTCGATGCCGATCATCAGCCCGCGTCCGCGAATAGCCACCACCGCCGGGTGCTGACCCAGCCGCTGGCGGAATGCCGCCAGCATGGTATGGCCAAGCTGCTCCGCGCGTGCCGACAGCCCTTCTTCCTGCATCACATCCAGCACCGTACAGGCGGTGCGGCAGGCCAGCGGGTTGCCGCCGAAAGTGGAGCCGTGGCGGCCGGGCGTCAACAATTCCGCGGTTTTACCGCGGGCCAGGCAGGCGCTGATGGGCAAGCCATTGGCCAGGGCTTTGGCGGTAGTGAGAATGTCCGGCAGGACCTCTTCATGCTGGTAGGCGTACCACCGCCCGGTGCGGCACAAACCACTCTGGATCTCGTCAAAAATCAACAACCATCCCTGCTGGTCGCAAATTTTGCGTAATGCCGACAGGTAACCGGGGTCCGGCACGCGGATTCCGGCTTCGCCCTGGATCGGCTCGACCAGTATGGCCGTGACCTCGTTGGCATGGCTGGCGATTTTTTCGATGGCGTGCGGATCATTGAACGGCACGCGAACGAAACCACCCACCAGAGGCTCGAAACCGGCCTGTACTTTTCTGCTGCCGGTGGCAGAAAGCGCGGCCAGAGAACGCCCGTGAAAACTGCTCTCCATCACGATAACGCCCGGCAGGTCGATGCCCCGCTCGTGCCCCGCCAGGCGGACGATCTTGAGCGCGCATTCGATGGCTTCGGTGCCTGAGTTGGCGATAAAGGCGCGGTCGAGAGCGGAAATTTCCGCCAGGCGGGTGGCCAGTTTTTCCTGCCAGGGAATGCGCGCCAGGTTGGCCGTGTGCATCAGTAAACCGGCTTGTTCGGCAATGACTGCGGCGACCCGCGGATGGGCATGGCCCAGCGCGGTGACGCCCAGCCCGCTGATGGCGTCCAGGTAACGCTTGCCATCTTCATCCCACAGCCAGGCGCCTTCGCCGCGCTCAAAGGCCACCGGCAGGCGGGCGTAGGTGTTCATCAGGTGATCGTTCATGGGTTCTCCAGGTTTATTGATATTTCGCCACCAGCCGGTCAGAAACCCGTCAGTATTTTCCACCGGTTGACAATGGTGCAGAAAAGCGCGGCGGTTTTTTCGGTATCGTACACGGCGGAATGTGCTTCGGATTCATTCCATTCCATGCCTGCTGATTGCACCGCCCGGGACAACACGGTCTGGCCAAATGCCAGGCCAGCCAGGGTGGCGGTGTCAAATGAGCTGAAAGGATGAAAAGGGCTGCGCTTGAAGTCGGTGCGGGCGATGGCCGCATTCATGAACGACAGGTCAAAAAATGCATTGTGGCCAACCAGGACCGCCCGCTGACAGCCGGTGGCGCGGATTTCCTTGCGCACCGGTTGCGCGATGCGGCTCAGCGCCTCTTTTTCCGGCACGGCCAGTCGCAGCGGGCTATCCAGCCGGATGCCGGTAATTTCCAGCGACTTTGGGTCGATATTGGCGCCGTCGAAAGGGTCTACGTGGACCGAAACCGTATTGGCGACGAACACGCGGCCGAAATCATCCATGCGGATGATACAGGCGGCGATTTCCAGCAGAGCATCGGTCTGTGGATTGAATCCGCCGGTTTCCACATCGACGACGACCGGCAGAAAACCCCTGAATCGATCTGCAATGCGCGGCATAATGGTTCGGTCCCTGCGTAACAACCGCGGAGGATACGGTATTGGAAAAGGAATTGCCATGCAGCTGTGGATAAGAAAAGCGGTTTGTTGGATGCGCCGGCCTGGCAGGCTGAGCAGCGCCTTGCTGGGCTTTGTACTGCTGTCATGCTGCGGCATTGTGGCGGCACAGCAAACGGCCGACAACGCCTTGTTCTGGCGCATCAGTCAGAATGAACGCGAGGCCGGCTTTTTACTGGGCACCATCCACAGTGAGGATCCGCGCGTACTCGACTTCACCGATACCTTCATTGCGCAACTCAACTCTTGTCAGGTGTTTGCCATGGAAATGGTGCCGGATTTACCCACCCTGACGCGACTGACCGACTACATGCAATACCCGGATACGACCACGCTGCAACAAACCATCGGCCAGCAGCGTTTCGACCGGGTCATGCAGGCGCTTTCCAATTACCAGGTACCCTCGGACTGGAAAATGAAAATGAAAGTCTGGGCGGTGATGATGACCCTGAGCGTACCACCCCCTGAAACCGGGTTCTTTATGGACCTTTCCCTGTCCATGCGTGCAGCCGGGTCCGGGCTGAAAATCGTTGGTCTCGAAACACTGGAGCAGCAATTGGCTTTCCTCGAGAATATGCCCATGGACTACCAACTGGTCCTGCTCGACCAGGCGCTGGCGGAATATCCGCAGGCCAGTGAAATCCATCGCCAGATGGTCGATGCCTATTTACGCGACGACCTTGCGGTTTTGAGCCAGCTCTCGAATACACAATTCGACCAGCTGGATGTTGCCATCAAAAACTACTTTGTCGGCCTCGGCATCGAGGCACGCAACCGCCGGATGCTGGAAAACCTGCTGCCGATGCTGCGGGACTCCCGGGTGTTCGTTGCGGTCGGCGCGCTCCACTTTGCCGGTGCGGAAGGCCTGGTGGCGCTGCTGCGCGGGCAGGGATATACCCTCACGCCCTTGCCACTGCCGTTCACGCCCAGCCAGTGATCGATCTGACGCGCCAGCAGGCGGGGTCACGGTACTAAGGCCGGAACCGCCCTGGTCACGATGGCCAGCAGCAGGAAGGTGATGCCCCACGAGGGCTCGAGGAACACGCTTGCCACCGCCAGGACGAGAAAAGCCACAGCGGCTGCCATGGCATCACCCAGGCGATCGTTCACGCCCAGATGCCGGCCGGTCAGTAGCAGCAGCGCATGATCGAGACTGATCTTCCCGGCACCGTGAAATACCAGCGGCAGCAGCATGATGATGAACAACAGCGGGAGTTTGAAATTGCCGAAACTTCTGGCCGTTATGGCATAGCCTTGCCACAGCTCTTCCAGGCTGTTCCATTCCGCGGGCCAGTGCACAGCCGCCGTTGCAACCGCGGTGATCACGATCAGCGAGATGGCGGCAAACCGGGTAAACAAGCCGCACAGGAGCAGCAGCGAAAACGCAATTTCACCCCAGCTTGCGGCCAACCAGTTCAAATCCTGGGAGATGACGCTGAACGGCCAGGGAAAGCCTTTTTGCCATTCAGCCCAGGGTATATCCGCAAACCAGTTTTTGCCGTGCAGCTTGGTCATGCCGGACTCCCAGAATTCCCAGAACAGGATCAGGCGTAATGCCAGCGGCCAGATGTAATCGCCAGCAGCACGCAGCCTGGCGGTCAGGGTGTCATAGAAGTCCAGCATTTTTTTCTCCTGTGGGCTTCGGGGTTCAGGTTATTCTCGTTCAGGCGCGGGCACCGGGCAACACATCGCGGCCGAGCAGGTCCTGTATCAGTTTGGCGCCATGGGATGGTGGTTCCCGGACATCCATTTCCATTAGAATTCCGGCAAATACCCAATCGTGGTGGGGGCTGGGATAATGCGCCAACAAAAAAACCGGACTTCTTTCCTGAACTCAAGCCTGGCGAGAACCGTATTAGCTGTCACCATTTTGTTTTTTGGCTCCGTTCGCCCCCATGGATTGCTGGCACAGGAACCAGCAGATGAACTGGAACTCCGCCGCATGAACGTGACTGGGTCCCGAACCCAGTTCGGCTTCGCTGACGGGGCCTACCCCCTGACCGTGATCGAACACGACCAGATCCTCAACTCAGGCCAGCAAACCCTGGGTGATTTTCTGCAGGATTTACCTTTTGTGACTGGCTCCCCGTTGAATACCAGCACCAGTATGCGTGGCGAAGGCGGTGGCTTGTCGCGGGGTATCTCCACCATCGAACTGCGTGGCCTTGGAGCCGAGAGGACACTGGTACTGGTCAACGGCCGCCGGTTTGTGCCGGGTGGCAACGGCGCCAGTGGCGTGGTGGATATCAGTATGATTCCGGTGGCATGGGTGGAGCGGGTGGAAATATTCAAGGCGGGGGCTTCCGTCGAATATGGCGCTGACGCGGTGGCCGGCGTGGTCAACATCATCACCCGCAGCGAGACCGACGGCGTGGAATTGCAGGCTCAGGGCAAGCTGGCCAGCCGTGGGGATGCCGGGACTTATTCCTTGAGCGCAGTATTTGGCCGGCACTTCGATCGCGGCAATTTTCTTCTGGGCGCTGAGTATTCCGATCAGCCATCGGTCGGCAAAGGCGAGCGGAAATTTTCCCGCCAGCTGCTGACGGTATCGGGACCGGATAACGAAATCGTTGCCGATGGCAGTTCCGCGCCACCACAGGGCAATTTCCGCACCTCCCTGGGCCGATTGACCTTGATCGATGGCGCCGCCGGTGATTCCATCGACGATTATCGCGCATTCACCGACAACGATCGCTACAACCTCAATCCGTTCGAGGATTTGCTGCAGGCGTCCGAACGGCTTTCCCTGTTCGCCCAGGGACGGTATGAGTTCAACCCGGCCGTCAGCGTATTTGCCGAGATTTTTTATCACCACCGTGATGCCAGCCAGCAGCTGGCCCCCTTGCCCTTTTTTACCAACCGGGAGGGAAATGTTGCGGTCAGCGCGGCGAATGTGTTCAATCCCTTTGGCGAAGAACTGAGCGATGTGCGGCGGCGTCTGGTCGAAGCCGGGCCGCGCGGTTTCGCCCAGGACAATGATGCCTGGCGGTGGGTGTTCGGCGCCGATGGCGTGTTGGCCGCCTGGTTCTGGGATGCCAGCATCAACCATGCGCGCAATACCACCGATCAGGTACAAACCGGTGATCTGTTCGACAGTCGCTTGCGCCTCGCGCTGGGGCCATCGTTTCTGGACGCGTCGGGGCGAGCGGTTTGTGGTACGCCCGCTGCGCCCGTCCCCGCGTGCGTGCCTTTGAATGTTTTTGGCGGCGCCGGCAGCATTACCCCGGAAATGCTGCAGTTCGTCGGCACCGATCTGCACGACACGGGCTTTAATGAACAAACGGTGTTCAGCGCCAATATCAACGGCGCCCCGCTGCAACTGCCGGCCGGGCCCTTGCGCGTCGCTTTGGGCTACGAATACCGCGATGAAAAGGCGGCTGATTCTCCGGACCCGCAAACGGTGTTGGGCAACACCACCGGCAGTGCCCGTGCGAACACCCGCGGCGGCTATAACAGCCATGAAGTGTATGCCGAGCTTGGCGTGCCGCTGTGGCGTGATGCGCCATGGGTCAAAGAACTGAATCTGGACCTCGGTTCGCGCTGGGTGAGTTTTTCCAACTTCGATACGAAAGTGCTGCTGGAAGCCGGGATACATTACTGGCCGGTTGCTGAATTGCAGTTGCGGGTGGCCTATAACGAGGCGTTCCGGGCGCCCAACGTAGGTGAATTGTTCGGCGGTTTCTCGCAAGCCAATCCCATCGTGCAGGACCCTTGCGCCGATTTCTCGCAACTGGCCCCGGAGGCCGTCGCCCGCTGTATTGCGCAGGGCGTGCCGGCGGATGGCAGCTTCAGCCAGAATGGCCAGGAAACGGCGGAACTGGGCGGCGGCAACCCCAAGCTGGGTTCCGAACAGGCCGATACCTTCAGCCTGGGCCTGACCTATCAACCGGCCTGGTCGAGCTGGTCTGACCGTCAACCTGGATTACTATGCCATTGACATCGAAAATGGCATTTTTGCATTGGGCGCCAACACCATACTTGAGCAATGCCTGGCCACTGGCGAAGCCACGTTTTGCGATCGTATCGAACGAAATGACGAAGGCGGCATCACCCAGGTCAGTGCGCAATTGCAGAACATTGCCGCGGAAACGGCGCGCGGCGTGGACCTGGATCTGCGCTACGCCCATGCGGGACTGGATGGCCGTTTCAATCACCGGCTTTTGCTCAGCTATGTCGCGGAGCAGGATCTGCTGGGCTTTCCGGGCGCGGAACCCTTTGCCGGCGCCGGCGGGTTTGATGCGGATAATTTTGGCGCCATTCCCCGCTGGCGCGGAAATTACCGCCTCAGCTGGACCGGCGGGCGCTGGCGGCTGGGTTATGAAGCCCAATGGATAGGCTCTCTCGATGAGACCGGTGGTGAGCTGTTCCCCGGCACGGTCAACGAAGTTTCCGCCCGGGTCTATCACGACGTATTTGCCAGTTATACCTTGAGTACGGATGCCGCGATCAGCGCGGGAGTCGACAACATCAGCGATGAAACGCCGCCGTTTTTCGCCAACGCCGACGAAGCCAACACCGACGTTTCCACCTACCGCCTGCTGGGCACGTCTTTCTGGTTGCGCCTCAATCTGTGGTTATGATTTTCCCTTCAATCGTAATCGCAGCACCTGCAGACCCTTGAGGCTTTTGGCGTTGGGTTTAATCGCGACTTTGGCGTTTTCCCAGTTCGCGACCGTTGCGGCGGAGACCCCTACGGCGCGCGCGAATTCGGTCCGGCTCAGGCCGGCCTGCTTCCGCAGCGTCTTGACGGAACGGGCCGTCGGCCTGAACGGCGCGGCAGCACGGGCCGGGCGCTTACGCCCTGTTTTGGCAGGCCTGGCAAGCCGGGATGAGCCGGTGGGTGGATCCATGACGGGCACTGCACCCGCCAGTGGAATTGCCGCAGCCACATCATCCAGTTCCACGCCGAATACATTCGTCAGATCCGATCTGGACAAGACTCGCCGGCGGGCGCGACGCGAACTGCTCGCGGCCAGATCCCCGGCGGCCGCGCCCGTTGCGATCAATTCCTCATGATCCACCCCGCGCAATAAAAACAGCAGCTCCGGCTGTTCATCCAGACGCGCCCCGATTCCATACATGACCGCGGAGACGTGTTTGCACATACTGGCCCAATCAGGGCAACTGCAAGTGTATTCAATCTCTCCCTGCCGGGGGAAAAGCCCCTTTTCGCGGTCCGTCACCGTGCGCATGATTTCATCGGACAAACGCCCCTGCAGCAATTCGATCAGTGAGCCAATCTTGCCCGTGCAGTGTGTTTTCAGCTCAGACCAGCGGCGGGCGCTCAGCGGCTTCACCGCGACCTGCACCTGATACATACGGGACCCTGCCACTTTGGCGCCCACCACGCCCTTGCCAATAGCCAGATGGCAGACTGCTCCGTTGCGGACATAGCTGCGCCCTCGCGGCAACCGGTTGCTGTAGTCGCCGAATGACTCCAAATGCGTGCACCAGCCCTTGCCCCAGAAGCTGCGCGCGATGGTGCGCCCTACGATGACGACGGGCTGCAGGTTCCGGTCCTTTTTGTTTTGTTTTGCAACTTCGCGTTGGGCCTTGGCGCGGCGCTCCGCTACGGGCACATAGCGCGGCCACGCGTCATATCGGCTGTACCTTGTTCTGCGGCTCATGCTTCACTCCTTGGCGGCCTGGGCGCGTTCGATATCGAGGCTTACCAGCGAGATGATTTCCTCGTTGCTCATTTCCGTCAAGGCTTTTTCCGCGTCGTCCGCCAGCAGCGCATTCGCCATGGCCTGTTTTTGCTGCAGCAGTTCGTCGATTTTTTCCTCGACGGTCCCGCGGGTGACGAATTTATGCACCAGCACGTTGTGCTGCTGGCCGATGCGGAACGCGCGATCGGTGGCCTGGTTTTCCACCGCGGGGTTCCACCAGCGGTCGAGGTGAATCACATGCGCGGCGGCGGTCAGGTTCAGGCCGGTGCCGCCGGCTTTGATGGACAGCACAAAGAAGGGCGGCCCGTCTTCCCGCTGAAAGCGCTCCACCAGTCCCTTGCGCTGTTTAACGGCGGTGCCGCCGTGCAACACCAGACCCCCGCGGCCGAATACGCCCGCCAGAAAATCCGCCAGCGGATCGGTCAGCTCACGGAACTGCGTGAAAACCAGCGCTTTCTCGCCGCGCGAAGCAATTTCGTTGCAAATTTCGCCGAGACGCTGGAATTTGGCGCTGGCCTCCGGCTGATACACCGCATCGCCCGTGAACTGGCTGGGGTGGTTGCAAATCTGCTTGAAGCGCAGCAGGTAACTGAGCACCAGACCCCGCCGCCGCATGCCGTCGCCGCCCGTCTCTTGCAACGTCCTGGCCAGGGCCGTGACGTTGTGCTGATACAGGGTGGCCTGGGCTCGGGTCAAGCCACAAAAAACCCGCATCTCGGTTTTGTCCGGCAGTTCGGGCGCGATGGCGGGATCGGTTTTCATGCGCCGCAGGATGTAGGGCGCCACCAGCTTGCGCAGCGGCGCGTAACGGGCCTGCTCACGGCTCTCCAGAGACCTAGCGAAAGCCTTGAAACGCGCGGCGCTGCCCAGCAGTCCTGGATTGAGAAAATCGAAAATGGACCACAGATCGCCCAGACGGTTCTCGACCGGAGTTCCGGTGAGTGCGACGCGCGCCAGTCCCCTGAGCTGTTTAACCGCCCGGGTCTGCCGCGCCGAGGGGTTTTTGATGGCCTGCGCCTCGTCCAGGATCACCCACTGCCATGGCCGTTGTTTCAGCCACTCGAGACGAGCGACCATGCCATAAGTGGTTATGACCAGATCAACGTCCCGCAAAAGCCTGGCCGGCACCTTCGCCTGCTCGCCCAACAGCGCATAGGCCGCGTCGGAAGGATGCGCCACCAGCACCTTCAGACCGGGCGCAAACCGGTCCGCCTCGGCCTTCCAGTTGCCGATCAACGAGGCCGGCACGACCAGCAGGGATGGTGTGGATGGTGGTTCTTTATCGGCCCGCTGCTTGTGGCGCAGCAGGGCCGCCAGCATCTGGATGGTCTTGCCCAGCCCCATATCGTCCGCCAGACAACAACCCAGGCCGAGTTGCGAGCACAGCCATAGCCAGTTCAATCCATCCACCTGGTAGTGCCGCAGGGCGCCGCGCAGCTCACGCGGCGGCATCCCGTCCAATTCACCGGGCGAGCGCAGACCGGCCAGCAGTTCCCGCAGCCGCGATCCCGTATGCACCTCCGACCACGCGGCATGCCGCGCCACCGTGTCGTCATCCTTCAGGTCGGCCGAGGCGCCGGCGAGCAGCCGCATGCCTTCAATGAACGACAGACCGTCGGTTCCGGCGCTGCGCTCGACCTGCTTCCAGTGTTGCAGGGCCGCCCGCAGTTTTTCGCCATCCACCTCCACCCAGCGCCCTTTCAACAGCACCAGGCCTTGGTCGGCATTCAACAAGGCCGAGATTTCCTCTGCGCTGAGCTGTTGATCTCCCAGCGCCACATCCACCTGGAAACTGAGCAGGGCATCCTGCCCCAGCATGGACTGCTTGCGGCCGCCATCGAGCGTTACGCTGACGCGCGGACGCGGACGCTTGTGCCACCAGTCCGGCAACTGGCTGAGCAGCCCGCATTCCTCATAAAGAGGGATTTCCTGGAGGAAGGCATAGGCCTCGGCGGGGGACCAGACCAGGGGGTGGAAGACATCGCCCGTGTCCACCAGGTCCGCCATCAGCGCGCTGCGCCTGGCGGCCGCATGCAGTGGAGAAAGCAGCTTCAGCAGTTCCGGTTTTTTGCGTGCGTCGGCGTATTCCTGCAGCGCGCGGCCCAGCGGTAAGCGGCTGATGCGCCCCGCGCGTGAGAGACCGGCGGCATAAGTCGCCATAAAGGCAAAGGGATACTCGGCGTCGCCTTTATTTTCCGCCAGGTGCAGCGTCACGCGGCCGACGCGCGACCACTGTGAGGCGTGTATTTCCAGGAAAGCGCCCAGCCCCCCACAGACATCGACCTGTGCCGCTGTCCACTGCAGTAAACGCCGCCAGACGGCGCCCAGCGCTTCGGGATTGAGGTACTCCGCGCCCGGCATGGGCGGCGCATTCATCGTCCACTGCGTCAGGGTGGCCGTGGCGGGTGTCTCGAAGCTTGCGGGATCCAGTACGGTTGATTCCGGCACATGACAGAGCGCGCGCACAAACCCGGCTGCCACATCGCGCCAGAACGTAACGGAGGCTTGTGCCTCATGCGGCACTGGCGCAGCCGCCAGGGCAATCAAGCCGGCCGCCTCGCACTCTGCAAAGCGGCCGACGATCGCCGCAGCCCAGCGCTCATCACTGACGTAGGGTTCCGGCGTCACCACCCCATGCGGGCTGAGTCTTAATTCAAGCGCTGTCATTTCCCTGGTATTGGCGGCAGGTCAGAGTGGCCTTTTACGCACGCACCGTGCAGCGCGCGGCCAGACCGCCCAGGGTCATCTGGTCCTGTATCTGATCGTGGGGAATGAGCAGATAGGCCCAGGGTTTGCCGCCGTACTCCCCGGCGTGCGCCGTCGCATGCATGCACCAGGTGGCGGCGGCTTGCGCCTTGGCGAGCACCATGTCGTCGCTCATCTCATTGGCGCGCTTGGGCTCGCACAGGAATTTTGCCGTGCCGGTCTCGACGACGAAATCCGGTTCGTAGGAATCGGTATGGCGATAGTGAATCTGAAAGTCTCCCTTGGCGGGCTTGAACCACTTCAGCGCCGCATCGTCGTTTTCCAGCAGCACCGCGAAACGGCGTTCTGAATCCGACTCGAACTTCTGCATCGGATACAGGCATTTGCGGAAACCGCCAAATACCATGGCGCCAATCCGGCTGCGCTGGCCATCGGGCAGGGGCACGCGGAAGTCGCGCACCTCCTCGTCTGTGGCGGTGGAGTAGTTGTTCGCACGCAAGGTGTGGAAGCCCTTGGTCACGTGCGCCTTATAGGCGGTGGCCGATTCGACGAAATGCTGCAGCATTTGTGCGTGGATCAGGTTCACGAGCGGCTGCTGGTGGTACTGCAGGACGTTGAGCACATTCTCTTCGTCCGCAAGGTAGCTGCGCAACCGTGCCACCACCTGCCCGGCCAGCTTGTATAGCAGGGCCGCGTGCTCGTCGTAATTGACATCATCGAAGTCGATCAATCCGCGCACCAAGTAATCCTCCGGGCGCTTCTCCTCGACAATACCGGAACCGTCCCGCAGCCGAAATTGCAGGTTTTCGTGCAGGTGCTGAATCAGGATGTCCTGCGCCACCGGCTGCAGGTTGACGTTGGCAACATCGAGGTCGAAGTCTACATAACGGCAGCTTACTTCGCCTTCTGGCACGACCACAATTTTCGGTATGTCGATGGACATTTCCCGATATAGCGCGGTCGTCTCTTGTACCACTCGGGGAATGTCGACCGCCTCGGGTACGCCTACCAGACCACCTTGCGGCGCCCGGACAATCTCCCGCACCCTCTGCACGATCTCTCGCTGGACCTCCGCGTCCTGCAGCTGGTCACTGCCTTTGAGTCGTTCGAACTGCTTGATGACCTGGTACGTCGCCTTGGCGGCCTCCTGCTCTTCCGGCTTGTCGAAGAGCTTCCTTTGCCCGGCAGTCGCTTGTCCGGCGTCCGCTGCGGAAGCCGGAGCAACACCCCCGGAAATCACCTGCTCGAACGCGCTCTTGACCTCCAGCGCCTTGCGCCCGCCGTCCGGGATGTCCCGCCCAATCACCACACCGGCGCGGATGATCGAGTCCGGGTCGTTGGCGTGATCGACGATTTCCTGGAACTTGTCATGCGACACGATCGTCAGGCGGTCCACCGCCGGTACACCCACCCGCTTGCCAAAGGGCAGGCGCAGACCACGGCCGATGGACTGCTCCACCAGCGTGCGCGAATTGGCCGCGCGCAATGGGACGATGGTGTACAGGTTGGTCACGTCCCAGCCTTCCTTCAGCATGTTGACGTGAATAACGATTTCCACCGGGTTGTCGGCGTGCTCGACGGTCAGCAATTGTTGAACGACATCGTCCTTTTCCTGCCCGCGGATGTTCGAGTGCACCTGAATGACCTTGCCCTGGTATCTGCCCTCGAAAAAAGTGTCGCCCTCGATGACCTGCTGCAGGGCATTGGCATGGGCGGTGTCTGTCGCCACGACCAGCATAAAAGGCTTGACGATGGGCTGATCATTGTTGCGCGCATACACTTCCAGTTCGACTTTGGTGTTTTCGTGAATCCGCACGCCGTCTTCGAGTTTAACCTTCTCTAGCCCTTCGGCCGTGTAGGCCTTGGCATCAAAATTCTCGCGGGTAGCCACCGCTGGCTCCTTCACGAACCCATCCGTCATGGCCGACGCCAGCGGATAACTGTAAATCACGTTTCTGAACGGAACGGCGTGCCCGCCCGTCTCCACCTGCGGCGTGGCGGTCAGTTCCAGGCCGAGAATGGGCTTGAGCTCGTTGATCGCCCGCACGCCCGCCGTCGCCCGGTAGCGGTGGCTCTCGTCCATCAGCATGACGAGATCGTCCAGGCCGGCCAGATAATCGAAGTAGCTTTCCCCGATGTACTCGCTGAGGCGCTTGATGCGCGGCGAACTGCCGCCACGCACTTCGGAGTTGATCTTGGAGATGTTGAAGATGTTCACATGCACGCCGTCGTCGAACAAGCGCCCGCTGCGCACGCCGGCGCCGGATTCGTAATTGTCCCCGGTGATCAGCATGGGTGGCTCGGTTGCGAACTCACCTATGCCCTGAAACACGTACTTGGGTGTGTTGGGCGTGAAGTCGGCGATGAGCTTGTTGTAGATGGTCAGGTTCGGCGCCAGCACGAAAAAGTTGCGGATGCCCTCGGCCTGGTAGAGGTAGCTGATGAAGGCGCCCATCAGCCGCGTCTTGCCGACACCTGTGGCAAGCGCAAAGCACAACGAGGGAAACTCGCGTTCGAAATCCTCGACGGTGGGAAACTCGCTACGGATTGCTTCCAGCGCCACCGCGGGATCGGCGTCCTTGGACAGCTCGGCGATCTCGCACACACGCGCGAGAATCTGCAGCGAATCACGCTGCGGCGGCCGCAGGCTCAGGCGGTTGCTGATCGCATTGACGTGGTGGATGGACATGCTCATCCTCCCTCGAGCTCGAACTGCAACTGGCCGTCATCCACGTTGCCGCGGAAACGTCGGGCCGGCTGGCCACCTTGTCCAGGCACCGGCTCATCATGACCGGGCGGAGCTGACGGCAGATTTTCGACCGCCAGCGAATAGTCGTCATGGCCCCATTCGCACTTGCGCAGCACCGCCTTGGGAATCTTCCTGACCGTCAGGTTCTCGAACTGCCCGGGATCGCAACGAAACGCGCTGCAGCAGATCAGCAGGCTGCGCTCCGGGCCGACCGCGTCGCTGAGTTTCGTCAGCATGTCCTTGCTCATGAACTGCGTGGTAACGTAGATGAAGTCTGCTTCTGAACTCTGACCCTGCTGCCAGTAAACATCCGGATTCGGATCGAAGCTGAAGCCCTCCAGCTTGCACATCGCTTCGGCCAGCATCGCGGCGTTGAACTCAGGATTGATCACCGGGTTACCCCATTCGTCCTCGACGATCAGGGAGGGACCGAGGCGGTAGTAACGGAAGCCACCGCCGCCCTTCCAGTCGACAGGTTTGCTGATGCCGCCCTGGTCTTGTCCGTCGATGACCTTCTTCAGGCGTGGAATGATGTGCGTATGGCAGTGTTCGCCCAGTTCGACCATGATCCAGCGGCGCCCCATTTTGTGCGCCACCGCGCCAGTAGTGCCGGAGCCGGCGAAGGAGTCGAGGACGAGGTCGCCGGGGTTCGAACCAAGTTCCACAATTCGCTGTATCAACCTCTCAGGCTTTGGGGTGCCAAAAATATCTTCTGTATTGAATGCCACCACCTCGCGCTTGGCGTCCTGATTGTCGCCAACATCGGAACGCAGCCACACGGTCATGCACACGATCCCTTCCTGTACTTCGCCAAGGAATCTTTTGATGCGCGGAACATTTCCTCCGTTTACGCCAAACCAAATTCGATTATCTGCTACCAATTCCTTGAAGCGTAATTCAGATGCTCCCCAGCAGCGGCCTTTTGTCGGCATCAACCTACGTCCTGAGGGTGTCTCGATCTGATAAATGTTCGCGCTTTCGCCGGTGCGGGCAAACTGCGCGCCTCGCTGCCCGCCGGTCAGGCTAATTGTGAAATCGCCTGAAGTCCAAGGACCGCGTGGATCATTGTCGGGATTGGAATATCGGGCGTCTGCCTCTGCCGTTCTTTCTAGCAGATTAGGGCGCCATATCTCTTTGTTCTTGGCATAAACCAGTACGTGGTCATGGCTGTCGGACAGCCAGATCGCATTGGCCTGGGGTGAGAACTTCTTTTGCCACACGGCATTGACCACGAAGTTGGTGCGGCCGAAGACCTCGTCGCACAGAATTTTCAGGTAGTGACACTCAGTATCATCAATGGTTATCCAAAGCGAACCATTATCTGCAAGCAACCGCCTCAATTGCTCAAGACGATCACGCATGAGTGTGAGCCAGAGCGAGTGTTCGATTCCGTCGTCATAGTGCGTAAACGCTGAACCGGTGTTGTACGGCGGGTCGATGTAGATGCACTTGACCTTGCCGGTGAACTCCTGCTCCAGCGCCTTGAGCGCCAGGAGGTTGTCGCCGAAGATCAGCCGGTTGTCGAACAGGTCATTCTCGCCAACCCGTTGGGCGGCATGGTATGACCTGGCCGGATCTTCGATCAGGATGCGCGGCTCCAGCTTCGGCCGGTTTTCCTTGCCGATCCATGTCAGTTCCAGGCGATTATTGTTTTTGGCCATGGGCTGCGCGTCACACTGTGGCAGCGAGACGCCGTAAGCCGCTCACGAAGACGGCAAAACTATGCGATCGAGTGTTATCCGGGTCAAGGTAGGGTCCGATTGCCCGTGAGCCGGCAATCTTCTGGTAGCGGTAATTGGTCAACTTTTCAAGTTCCTGGGAGGCATTGGCCAGCGCATCTGACGACCGGAACTTTGCCCGATCTTGTTTCGCCGAAAGCTGGTTGATTTGCAAAGCCTGCTCGACAGCAGCAAGGTCTGAGAGAAACCAGCTTTCGATTTCATGACAAGCGATCCGAACGAGCGCGTCCGGACGGCCAGCATCACGGCATTTTTCCACCAAACCGGTCTTCACGACGTGACAGTCGGCTGAGTCCTTGTCGCGCAACACCACAAATCGCGCTCTGGGCTTGCGATAACCTCTAAGGCGCCGCACCAGTTGTTTCTCCAGGTCCTGTTTGCCTTCAAATACAACAAAGCGAACAGGCAAATCCGCTGGCAAAATCCGGGGCAAAAGCCCCTGCAACATCGCTTCCGCCGAGGGCTCTTCGAGCAGAAATACAATTTCAACCATTAAGGGTCGACTCCCCCGAAGAACCCTTGCTTCCAGAGATAACCCATCTGGTCACCTTCTGCCATATAACCGCTGACTTGCTCATCGTCCGAGGCGCGGCACACTTTGGTGTAGCCTCCTTCCTTGACCAGCCAGAAAACTTCCTCAAGTGCGCAAGCATTGAGAAAGTCGGGGGAGTGAGTCGAAATGAATACCTGTCCACCGCGCCGGGCGTAGTCACGAAATTCCTCGGCGAGTTCCATCAGCAGCCGTGGGTACAACTGATTTTCGGGCTCCTCCACGCAAAGAAGCGGATGAGGATTCGGGTCGTAGAGCAGTACGAGGTAGGCGAACATTTTGATGGTGCCATCAGACACGTGGCGGGCAAGAAACGGGTCTTCAAATGAACCGTCCTGAAATTTGAGCATGACCCGGCCTTCCTCGGTTGTCTTGGCTTCAACATGTGAGATACCGGGAACGCGTCGCTTGAGCTGATCAATGATCCGGTCAAAGACTTCGCGGTGCCGTTTGTAAAGGAATTCAGTGACCAGTGCCAGGTTTTCACCCTGGGTGGAGAGGTGCTCCGCATGGCCAGCTTCCTGCTCAGGCCGGGCACGCTGGATATGAAAGTCGGAAATATGCCAGTTGGAAATCAGCTCGCCCAATGCCATGGCCGCCGGGAACTTTTTGAACTGTGCAAGTCCCTTGACCGCCAAAGTGTCGGCAGACTTGAGAACTTGCGGTTCCCGAACCAAATCCTGCTCATTTTCTACCTTGTCCGGTTCGTTGGTTACTGCCTGGCCCTCGCCTCTGCTGAAGTCGAGAAAATGCCACGGCTGGCCCTTGCTTCCCCGGCGATACTTCAACAGCTCGCGTTCTATGATGGGCGTTCCATTCTGCTCGTTGATTGCAACGAAATAAGTAATAAGTGGCGAGCCTTCCTGCTCCCTGAACTTTAACTCAATCTCTATAGGTCCTTGCGTATCGCGGCTGCGCGCTTCCTGAAATCCGCGGCTTCCACCCAGTTTCGTCAGGGCTACGTGAACATCCTCGGTCATCGCATCCTTAAGAAATCCAAACACGCTGAAGATGGTGGATTTTCCGCTACCATTTGCTCCGACCAGCACACACATCCGCGGGATATTTCGGAGTTCGGCATCTTTGAATGCCTTGAAATTTTTGAGCTTGATGGATTCAAGTTTCATTCGAAAATCTCCTTTCTGGTTCGCATACCCTAACTGATCTTCCATCTTATGGTGAACAAGGATTGTACGGTATTGGTATGCGTCAATTGTTTCTCTATTTTCCCAATCAACTCTTCCCTTTGCAGGTCAATAGCGTCTTGGGCGTCAAACAATTCACGTCGCCGGTCATTGCGGCGGCGTTCCAGCTCGCGAACCTGCTTCTGGTGGGTCAACTTGTCCTGCAATGCCTGTGCGAGGGCGGACGTGCGGCGAAGTTCACGGATCTGCTTGTCGAGTTCCTTGATCTCGTGCTCCAGCGAAAGCTTGAGGTCTTCGCTCCAGCGGTCGAGCTTGAGGACTTCCTCATCAAATAATCGGGCGTTGCGGGCGCCGATTTCCCCCAGCCTGGCCGTGATTTCTGTATCCCGCTGGTTGGTTAGTTCAGAAGTATCTTCGATAGTCACACCGACTTCGGCCGGAAGGGAAAATAACTTGCGGCAGATTTCCTCGTCCAGCACCTGGTCCTGGTCTGTTCTGGCGGCAAAGATCAGAAACTCGTCGATCTCCACGGCCGATACGGCCAACTTCGACACCTCCAACCAGCCCGATTGCCCCACCAGTGGCGCAAGTACGCTGATCCTGGACGGGTGCCTGGTATAGTCAAAGGTCACTTCGGCGACCGGCAGCTCGCGGGTAATGGCCTGATCGATGAGGCGCAGGGCCAGGGGATGCTCTGGACGATAGAATCGTTCATCCGCCTCATCAGCGGCTTTCCAGTCCAGGTTGTACCAGCCATGGTGCGCATCAGGGCCAGTGTAGAAGAATCGGGGCAGTTGTGGATCAAACTTTGCCTGGCCGTCCAGTTCGTTTCGCGTGAGGTCGAGCAACCATCGCTCCCGCTGGGAAAGGCATTCGAGGGTATGCTCACGGCTGATCTTCAGACGGGCACGCACCTCCTCGTCAAAGTGTTCCAGCAAAGCCTGGCGCGTTGCTGCCAGACGCGCCTGGATTTTGACGTCCAGCTCGGCTTGTAGCGCATCGAATGCTGCCTGGATCTCCTCGTTGGTGCGGCAAGTCTGGTAGACGGTGGCAATGCGGCGCTCGATATCCACGCCGGATTCCAGCGCGCCCAGCACTTCATCGGAAACGCCAAACACACCGTCAAATAGCCGGAACTTCTCGCTCAGCAGCTCATAGACCCGCCGGTCGGCCTGATTGCGGCGATTGAGGAAGTTGACGACGACCACGTCGTGTTTCTGCCCATAACGGTGGCAGCGGCCGATGCGCTGCTCGATGCGTTGGGGGTTCCACGGCAGATCGAAATTGACCACCAGTGAACAGAACTGGAGATTGATGCCCTCCGCGGCCGCCTCTGTTGCCACCAGGATCGTGGCCTCGTCACGGAAATACTCGACAATGGCCGCCTTCATGTCGATGGCGCGGGAGCCGCTGATGCGAGCTGTATCCTGATGCCGGACCAGCCAGCGCTGATAAATTTCGGCATGATGCGGTTGGTTGTTGGCGCCGTTGATCGTGGCGACCTGGCCATCGTAGCCGTGGGTGATGAGGAGGCTGTAGAGGTAAAGCTGCGTTTCACGCGATTCCGTGAAAATCACGGCCTTGCGGGCTGCACCCAGGGCCCCCGCCTTGTCGAAGGCGGTCTTGATGGCGGGAAGCAAGGCATCACCTTTGGCATTGTTGCCAATGCTGGCTGCCAGCGCGGCGTACTTTCGAAGTTCGCCCAATTCATCCTTCAATTTTTCCGGGTCGATGGTCCGGTCAAACTCTTCCTCGGCATCCTCGCCATATTCGTCAGCCAGCTCGTCGATACCCTCCAGGTCTTCGTCATCGAGCAGCTCCAACTGGTCTTGAAGGTTATCCAGACGATCGGCGAGGCGGCGCAGAGTGCGGGCGATGGCAAAGGTGGACGAGGCCAGCAGCTTGCGCAACACCATGGTGATGAGTTGTCGCTGGCTGGCGGGTAGCGCATAGAGCACGTCACGCTGAAGATACGTCGTGATCTTGTCGTACAGGGCCTGCTCTGCATCCGTGGGCAGAAACTCCTGGGTAATTGGAACTCGATTGGTGAACGGAATGTATTCAATCACCTGCTTGCGCAAAGCTCGCGTGCACACCGGAGCAATTCGCTGCTTCAGTCTCAGGTTGCGCGTGACCTCATCAACATTGTTGATGAACTGCTCCCGAAACGAAGCGATGTCGCCAAATACGTGGGTATCGATGACACCGACCAGGCTGAACAGCTCCAGCAGGGAGTTCTGCAACGGCGTCGCGGTGAGTAGTAACTTGGGCGCGCTTCCGACGGCATCGGTGATGCGGTGTGCCATGGTTTTGCGCGCATGGGGGTTGTTCTGTAAACGCGTTCGGGACCGGTATACATTCCTCAGGCGGTGCGCTTCATCGATGACCACCGCATCCCAGGGAATTTGCGCCACTTCCGCGGACTTTGCAGCGGCGAAGTTGTAGGAGCAGATGATCGCTTGGTCTGCCTGGTCAAACGGGTTGATCTGGCCGTCCTTCTGCAGTCGATTGAACACACTGCCATCCAGAACCTCGGAGGGCAGAAAGAACTTCTCATCCAGTTCCTGCTGCCATTGTTTGCGCAGTATCGCTGGAACGATGATCAGAATGCGCCGGCGGCGTTCGGCCCAGCGCTGAGAGAGGACGATACCGGCCTCAACGGTTTTGCCCAGACCAACCTCATCGGCCAGTATCGCGCCGTTGGTAAAAGGCGAGCGTAAAGCAAACAATGCGGCATCAACCTGGTGCGGGTTGAGATCCACCCGGGCATTCGCAATCGACCGCGACAGCGCGGCAATGCCGCCACCGGACCCGCGCAGGGTCAGGGCGTGGGCCCAGTACTGGCTGTGGTAGGTTGTGGTCACACTCAGCTCAACCCCGATCTTTTCAGCAGGCAGCCCGATGAAAACATCGAAGGTAACGGCTTCAATAATCTCGATAGGGTTGCCTTATGGACGAAAACCCGACCCGCAGCGTCCTTCATAGTTTCATAACCTTCCAAATCTCTCGGAACAGGCAGAGAAAGGGTAAGAACCGCTGGATTCCATGCGTCATTCCTCCCTTATGATTTCAAGTACCCGCCGCCCCTTTTCCGTCAGGTGGTATTTCTGCAGACGGCTTTGGGGTTTGTCGGGGAGGGTCATTTCGATCAGACCGGCGGAGAGCGTTGGAAGCATGTAAGCAAGACGGAAGTGTTCATCGTGCTTTATGCCAACACGGGACTGCAACTCTTTGCGCGACAATACGCCGTCGCACGCACGCAGAAGTCTGACGACTTCCCCGGTGACTTCCCCGGTGACTTCCCCGGTGACTTGTGCAGTGTCTTCCGAATCAGCCAGAGGGATGGTCGTGACAAAGACGTTGGAGCGCTCCTCGAAGATTGGGGTGGCGCCATGACTATAGATCGGCAGGTATCTGGTGACGTTGTAGACACCGGACCCAGCTTGCTCATAGCGCCCCATCTGCAGCATGAACCGGCAGATGGTGGGATTCTTGGGGAAAGGCGTGAAGTGGGCTGGATCAATGCGCCCGCGGAGGTGTGGCACATGCGGATTGCAGAATACCACTTTGTCCCTGAAGATGGTGACCGTGGCTGGTGCCGCGCTGGTGTATTCCCGGTGGGCAATGAGGTTGGAGACCAGTTCGCGAAAAATGCGGTCGCGCAGGCTGACGCGCTCGTTGCCCTCCAGATAGAATGGATCGTTCAGGTGCTTCTCGACGAATGCCATCAGTTGTTCGAACGTTTCGATGAGATTGGTGTACAGCATGACCCGGTCGTCGTAGCGGTCCACGTTGTCCCTCCGTAACAGTGCATCAAAGACCATGGCCGGGGCGGCCTCCTGAATGGTGGCGTCGCTGCCGAACATGAGCGCGGCGGCGAGTGTGTAGCCAATTTCCGACGATAGAGGGTCTTTGCGGATGAACCCGCCGATTCCAAGGAGCTCCTCGTCACTCAGTTTCACCCAGGGATGATCGCGCCGCTGGGCATTCAGCAGGGATCGCGCCTGTTCAAACAGGTCGGGGCGCAGGTCGGCCATGCCGAGCCATGGTAGTACGCGTTGCTCGCTGTAGAAACTCAGCTTGCGGTTGACCAATCCGGCGATGCGGTAGGGATCCTTGATGCGGTAATCGCCGTCCTCGCTGCGGAGAAACACTGTCCCGTCTGTCTGATGCACCTGCGAACTGACTGGCACCTGCGTCTTGATGACCCATTTGCCGTTGATCTGCTCTTCGTGAGAGAACAAGAGATAGGGCGGATCAAGTTTCTGGGGGTTGTTGGATAAATTGGCGATATCGGCTTTGATCCGGGGAATCGCGGTAGCATCGATGCCGGAAACTTTGCCGCCATCCTCCACGCCCAGCACGATGAGCCCACCGTCCATATTGAGGAAGGCGCAAACGGTTTCAAAAAAGCTGCCGGGTAGCCGGTTACCAGCTGTCTTGAATTCCAGGGCGAGCCCTTCTCGTGCCCCAAACGGGTGTTGTTTGTCGCGTCGCGGCCTCATGTCACCTACCAGCGTAACGCAAATAATGTTCTGACATCTATTCTCTCAGGCAGGCTCCTGGGGTCTCCTCATAAACGAAAACCCGGCCCACGACGTCATTCCGGTGGAAATCCGTCGCCGCCTGGGTATCACCCCCGGCTGCCAACTCGATTTCAGTCTGGAAGGTCATGTCATTCGCGCCGAGGTAAAGCGCCAGCTTGTTCAAACCCATGCCGAAGACGGCTTTGGCATGCTGGTGTGCAAGCGGCCGGGCAAACGCCGGCTGGCCGATTTCGATATCGCCCTCACCATGCGGGAAGTCAAAGATGATCGCCCTCGCTGCTCTCGAAGACCTCGCCGGCACTACCGCCTTCCGACGCGGCGAGGAGTATTTTTCCGCCGGTGCGGTCGGGCGCATGCGCGTGACCGACGACAAGGTCGCCGCCCGGGTCGAAGGCAGCGAAATCTACCGGGTCGAACTGCGGAACGTCGATGGCGAGCTGGCTTACGACTGCACCTGTCCGCGTGCCGCCGATGGCTATTTCTGCAAGCATTGCGTCGCCGTCGGGCTGGCGTGGTTGGCAGAGCAGTCCTCGGAAAGCAAACCCAAGGCCAGAGCGGGAAAAACCAGGCAGCATGATCCCTGGCGAGCAATCAAGGACCATCTGACCACACAGCCGCCGGAAACCCTGGTCGAACTGTTACTCGATGTCGCCCAGCGCGACGATCGGCTGTACCAGTCGTTGTTGCTCCAGGCCGAACGCTTCGGCGGTGGCGGCAATGCGTTCAAGGCATTCCGGCGGGCCATTGACGACGCGACCCGTGTCCACGGTTTTATCGACTGGCGAGATGTTGGCGCCTTCGCCGGGAATATCGAGCAGGTGGTGGGTTCGCTGGCGGAACTGCTCAGACCTGACTCGGCCGCCATGCTGGTGGAACTGGCCGAGTACGCCATCGAACGGGTTGAGAACTCGCTGGAGCAGGTTGATGATTCGAACGGTGAGACCGGTGATATTGTCTATCGCCTGGGTGAATTACATCTCAAAGCCTGCGCGCTGGCGCGACCGGAACCGGCGGGACTGGCCGAACGCCTGTTCCGCCTGGAGACAACGCTGCCGTTCGGCCTGTGCAGCTTTGATGCAAGCACCTACCGCAAGGCCCTCGGCAAGGCGGGTCTGCGCCGGTATCGAGAACTGGCGGAAGCGGAGTGGAGCAAGATCAAGCCACGGGGCGACAAGGACAATTATGACGCCCAGCGGGCAGCAATCACCCGCATCATGGAGAAATTGGCCGAGGCCAGCGGCGATACCGAGGAACTGGTGGCGATCAAGTCGCGGGATCTTTCGTCCGGCTATCGCTATCTCGACATCGCTGAAATCTGGGCCAAAGTCAGGCAGCCGGATAAAGCGCTGGAGTGGGCGGAACGTGGCCTGAAGGCGTTTCCCCAGCGTGCCGACAACCGCCTGCGCGATTTCCTGGCGGCGGCCTACCTCAAGCGCCGGCGCAACGACGAGGCGCTGCAACTCACCTGGATTCAATTCGAGGAACGGCCGGCTCTCGAATACTACAAGAAATTGCATGCGGTCGCCGGCAAGCTGGGTCTCTGGCCGGCACAGCGCGAGCGGGCATTGACCAAGGTCGCCGAGGCCATCGCTTGCGAGGCGGCGACGACCAGCCGCTGGAAGCCGCAGCCGTCGGTACCGGACTATTCGCTGCGGGTCGAAATCGCGCTGTGGGAGAAAGACCTTGAAGCGGCTTGGTTTGCAGCCGGTCAAGGCATCTGCGACCGCAATCTGCTGATCACGCTGGCCGGCAAACTGGAACCCTTTCGCCCGAACGACACGATCAGCCTCTATCAGCGCGTGATTCCTGCCATCGTCGAGGAGACCAACAATGCCGCCTACGCGGAAGCGACCAGGCTGATCCGCAAGGTGGGTGGACTGATGAAAGCGCAGCATCAGTCGCGCCAATTTGATGACTACCTGGCCGAGTTGCGCGCCCGGTTCAAGCCGAAACGGAATTTCATCAAGCTGTTGGCTGGCTGCTGAGCTTATCAGTGCGCATGGCTATGATGGATATCCGGAAAGTGCGGGTGTTTATGGGTTATCGCCATATGCTGGTGAAGATGCTCAACCAGAGCTACTGCTGCGCCGATGAAAGGCGCGGTTGCAAAGTAAACGCCGGTTCGGGCCGCGCCCAGGCCGCGCAGCGCCAACACGAACATCACCAGGCTTACTCCGTAGCCGAGCAGCCCTACCAGCATGGTTGTCAGTAGAATCATGGCGCCGGGCATGCTGAAGCCCAACGTGATAGCCAGCAAACAATTGACAGCTCCCGCAATCAGTCCTTTGCTGCCAGCGATAAACAGCGCATCGGATGCTGCAACCTGGCGCGTCAGGTTGTTGTCAATGGCCCAGCACAGGCAGGCGGCCGCGATAGCCAGCGGGCCGGGCCAGTTCGCCGTGCTGGCTTCTCCAGACGGCCAGGAGAGAACCACGCCACCGGCTGAGACCGGTGGCGAGCTGTTCCCCGGCACGGTCAATGAAGTTTCCGCCCGGGTCTATCACGACGTATTTGCCAGTTATACCTTGAGTACGGGTGCCGCAATCAGCGCGGGAGTCGACAACATCAGCGATGAAACGCCGCCGTTTTTCGCCAACGCCGACGAAGCCAACACCGACGTTTCCACCTACCGCCTGCTGGGCACGTCTTTCTGGTTACGCCTCAATCTGTGGTTATGAATTTCCCTCCAATCGAAATCGCAGCGCCTGCAGACCCTTGAGGATTTTGGCGTTGGGTTTAATCGCGACTTTGGCGTTTTCCCAAGTGAATATGATTACTGGTCGCGATGTAGTTCAATACTGACAGGCCATTTCGCCCGGATTGCAGCCTTCGTGCATGCCATATCGAAGAAGGCTAATCGCAATCCGCCGGGATTGGATTCGGCGGTTCGTCTGGTGAATCCGGCGCGTCGACATCAACGGCGATCAAATTGACCGTCACCGTTTTGCCCTTGAGCTCTTCAATCCAGGCCAGTACACCGGTGTCGCCGTCGCTGCAATAGAACTTGTGCTCAATGTGACCAGTTTCCAGCGGGCTCCACTCTTTGGTCTTGAGACAAACCAGGTCATCCTCCGCATCGATAAAAGTGGTTACCTTGCCCCAATCCTCCGCCTCACCTTCGTAGAATTCCTGGCGATAGAAGTCACCTTTCTGCGGATCCGCCAGCATGACGATGCCGGCCTCTGCGTCATCACAACCGGCAATGAATGAGCCGGCGTCGCTCCCATCGCTGAATGTGTCTTCGCCCATGTACCAGATGTTGCCGTCGTCATCCTGGGCAAACCAGTCGTAAGTGGTTTCTTCAGGAGTTCCAACGGCTACGGCGGCAAAATCGCTGGCGTCGGGAGGGTTATCCTCGTCGTATGCACAATCTGGTTCCAGCCATGCGCGATCGAGAATGATGCGGGCATCGGTGCCGGCATAATCACCGCCAAAATTATCGGTCGTGGCATTCAGTACTTCGACCAGGTTCCATTCACACTCGCCGTCGGACTCGGTGAAATAGAGGAAATTCGAGCCGGCTGGCAAGGTCCACCAGGGATTAGTGATGTTATCGGAGTCGCTGAAGTCAGAGGCAAGAAAGCGTTCGAGGCTGGTATCCACGAGGCCACCGGCCTGTAACGAACCCATGGTCGCAAGGAGCAGAGTGGCTGTTGCGAAGGCGCGGCAGCGAATTTTCCAACATGTGTTCATATCATGGTCTCCTCTATTCATAATCTCAAACCATGCTCGGTGAGCGCGGCTCATGAATTCAGGCAGCTGGCGGTGCCCGCTTGCAAGGTAGACCGTGCGTGTCCGGTTCTTGTCATTCCGGGTCCAGGGATTCCCGACCAGCATCCGCCGTGGGAACCCCGTACACCCTCGAATCATGGAATACGCTGAGTGAAAATTGAGTTAAAGCCATGTTAAGAAGGCGAAGGCTACCGCCGCTTCGGGTCGGGAGTGCCACTCTTTGGCAGGAGCGCGCGCCTCGTCCCGGCGGGCGGGTTCACCGCCGATCTTTATCCTTGCCTTTGTTTTCGTTGTTCTTGTTGCTTTTGTTGCTCTTGCTGCCGTTGTTATTGCTGTTTTTATTGTTCGAATTGTTGGTTGCACCGGCACGTCCCTGTGCATTGGCCGCTCTCGGACTCCTGTCCTACGCGGCACCGGCACGTCCCTGTGCATTGGCCGCTCTCGGACTTCCTGTCCTACGCGGCACCGGCACGTCCCTGTGCATTGCCAAACAAATGCACAAGGACGATCAGGGCTGTTTCCAGCAACCGAACCAACCGGAATTCCAGAGGTTCAGGAGCCTCCAGAACTCAAATTCCAAGTCAGTCAGCAACTGTCTATACTGGCCTGGATTCGGAAAAAGGTGGTTTATACTTCTTATACGCATCCGAATACCCCGCCCCGAAATAAGGGCCAAACCACAATGCCCAGAAGCGTCTTGTTCATACATGCCTCCTTTGGGTTGATTGTCGAGGTCACCAATTGCACTTCTATAACCGAAGCCGGCGGTTTTCTGAGATCCTCTAACGAGGATGGTGAATATCTTTCACCGGCAACTTCGGTTGCAGGTTTTCAGGCGCCCCGGTTGCCAATAATATCTTTGTCGCCACCAGTTGTTGAAATTGTAACGTGGACTGTTCCTGCATTGGAGCAAACGCCCCACCCGTAAATGCTTCGGATGTGCGACCCTTCTGAGCCCGTTCGCAGATGCCGATATCTTCATTGTTCACCTGGCACAACATATCCATGAGCTTTTGTCTGTCAAAATGCAAGTTCGGATCCGTCGCTTCTTCCCCGATCAAAAACATTTCAATACGTTCGCTTGTCAGTGCAGGAGATACCGGCGTTATGATATTTGCAAACAAGAAATCTGACATGCAGATCAGAATCAGGTTGGACGGTAAATACATGGATTCACCGGTGCCGTACTCATCGGGTTTCAGGGCCGGAAAGGCCTTGAACTTGCCAGCGTAGGCATCTGTCGGGCGGTGCGCTTTTACGCCCTGGCCAATAAAGTGATCTGCGCCAAGTATCTGGTAATGCGCCCCCATTGGATTGAACGCGTTCATGGACTTGTGAACCCAGGGCAGATGATAGCTTTCCACAAAATTTTCCACGACCAGCTTCCAGTTCGCCGGGAATTCCGGCTTTTGCCCGAGACCCGTTACATGTCGAAGCAAAGATACATCGATCCGATGCCAACGATCTGTCAGCGGCTGGATGTAATCCTTGAAACCAATGGCATCACCGGAAAGGTTAACGAATACCAGACCCGCCCAGATGTGTGAGCGGACTTCCTTTAGCCCGAGTTTTGTTTTATCGATTTCTTTGCATTCGTGCACATTTTCCCCGCCAACATGCGGAGTTTGTTTTAATTCGCCATCCAATCCGTAGGCCCAGGCGTGATAGGGGCAAACAATGTTTGCGCATCTTCTCGCCTGATCGACCAATTGCGCTCCGCGATGACTGCAAACATTGTGGTAGACACGGATTCTTGATTCCCTGTCTCGCACCATCAACAGCGGCTGGTCAAAGAAAACCAGGGGACAGACATCGCCTTTTTTCGGCACATCACTTTCGAGACCGATACACATCCACGAATTGCGAAAGAAGTGCTGTTTTTCAATATCGAATACTTCCGCACTGGTAAAAAACCAGCCCGGTAATCCTTTGGATTCATACAGGGTTCTGTGTAGATGATGCTGAATGGTTTCATTCATCGCTGGGACCTTCTTTTTTCCGGATGAAAAGCCGGATCATGCAGGTGAAGCAGCCGGCCTGCTTTCGCCAACCTGGATATCCGGCTGAAGGCCGCTCAGCGAGGACTTGCAGGGCCGGTGAAGGGAGATCGCCGATATTCCTTGGGTAACAGGCCTGAGTGCTGCTTGAAAGCGACGGTAAAACTGTTCTGGTACGTGTAGCCGAGCATTTCAGATACGACTGCAATCGGTAAATCGCGGTTTTTGAGAAGTTCACTGGCATAATCCATCCGCAATCCGTTGGCATATTCGTGGATTGTTTTGCCAAACAATGCCCGAAAACCACTTTTCAATTTGGTTGTGCACATCCCAATACTGCGAGCCACTTCATCAATCGTGGGCGGTGGCGTATGGCGTTCCAGCAAAATGTGTTGTGCCCTCTGCAAACATTCGATATCGCGGTCCGAAAGGCTGAGGTTGGACCCGGAGTCGCGCTGGTGGGATTTGAGCGTGGACATGACTTCGCACAGCATTTCAATCACCATGGCTTCGCTGAATGCGAGCCTGAGCGCGCCATCGTAGGGTGAACGAACGATATTGCTGACCTTGTGCTCCAGTTTTGGGTAGATTGGCATCCGCAGAAAGCCAATATCGTCGCAGTTGACGATGTTGGACAGCAATGACTCCGAGTAACGGCCAAAATAGCGTTCAAGGGCTGAGGGGCGGCAATACACGGTCAAGGTCGTGTCGCGAACTCCTCCATCTATGTGTTCCGTGATGTCGCATCCGGATGCCTGCCGCCAGATCAAAAGACTTGGTCCCCGCACCTCCAGTACCTGCCCTGTTGCGCGGGTGATGCTGAGCTTGCCGGTGAAGCGAAAGTGAAACTCGATAAAGCCCTCGCCAGGCGCCTCCACGGGTACCTTGTCACGGTAGGTCATATCACTGATGACCACAAAGAGATCGCTGGCCAAGCGGAGAAACTCCCAATATCCCTGACCTTCGCGTACGCAGATGTTGAACCGGGCCACGGCGAGTTTGAATGCCTGCCGCTCTAGCGTAATGATTTGGCTGGCGTTGGCGGAAGTGTCGATAACATCAATGGCATCCTGAAGTCGCGACATCCCCCCCACCAGACGGGCACGCGCGATGGCCGGCCGGTTACCGGTCCCATTGTTGAAAACTGACGTTCCGACCTGCATCCGCCGATACTATATCCTTCCAGTGAAGTAATTAAAACTTCCCCAACAGTGCATTATCCTCTTCAATAGTGCGTTCGCAGCGTCAAACCTACGGTGCGCGGACGCTCGATGACCAAATTGGTGATACCCAGTTCGTTTTCGCCGTTCACTATGGCCCGTTTATCCCAAATATTTTTCACAAATAGCGCCACTTCCCATTTATCTGCCTCAAGGCCGACATGGACATTGCCAACTTCATAGGACGGCATGGCAACACCCAATGTCTGATTAAACTGTGTATTGCGATCACCGACGTGCTGTAAGTCGAAGCGGAAGTATCCAACCAGCGTTCCCGTTACGGAATGCACATACTCCAGTGAAGCACTCATCGCGAACTTGGCTGTGTAGGGCACGCGGTCGCCATCGACGGCGTACAGATTTTCCACGTCTTTCGCCAGGGTTGCATCCGTATAGGTGCCATTCAGTGTCAGGGTCAAGCCGTGCACGGGCATGGCGACCACCTCGAGCTCGATACCTTTGCTATGGACCTGGCCGACGTTTTCAGTGAAGTAAAATCCGCAGTTCGGCAGATTCTTCAGCGTTTGCACGTCCTTCCAGTCGATGAAAAAAGCTGCGGCGTTGAATGTCATCCGCTGGTCCAGCCACTTTGTCTTCGCCCCGATTTCGTAACTCCACAAACTATCCGTGGCAAAGGTTGCAGGGGCTTCGCTGAGGCCTACGTCATTGAGATCGCCTGAACAAAGGTCGATTGGCACAGGGTCGTTGATACCCCCCAGCCGATAACCTTTGGCCACGTTGCCATAAATCATCCAGTCGTCCCCGCCGTGATAGGCAAGGTTCAATTTGGGTGAAAACTTGCTGGCTGATGTGCTGTCGACAAGCGTGTATTCCCCGCCCTGAAAAAGACCGGCATACCAAAGATCGAAAGATTGTTTCCAGTCGAACCAGCGCATGCCCAAAGTAAGGTCGAGCGCATCGGTGATTTTGTATGTGGCTTCGCCAAAAAGCGCGTATTGCTTCTGGTTGTTGTTCACGTCACCGGCAAACAACACATCCGTTGGCGCGCCAAAGACGCCATGAGGAATGCCAAACATGTCCTCGAATCCCGGAACGGTAAAGTCCTGCAGATAATCTGATTTCTGGTTGGCGTAAAACGCGCCCAGAATCCAGGTCAACCGGGCGTCGCCAGGGGAAGTGAGCCGGAACTCCTGAACAAAATCCTGGTTATCCCAGAGGACGCGGTTGGGTTGTTCGATCTGGATGCCGAAGAAAAGCTCGATCAAATCCTGCACCGAACTCGAGTCGTTCAATTTGCGATCGAAATAGGACGAGGATGAATAGAAATTGGCCCATCCGAGGTTGTATTCCACGGTCAGGTTCGAAATCTTCATTTTGTCCAGGAAAGGCAGCGCACCGTAGAAACTCTGTTGCGGATTTTCCAGGCCCGGGAGATTGATGACACCACGGCCATCGTCAAACTTCATATTCTGGTAAATGAAGTTCGCGGTTATGGAAAGATTCTCAGTAGGGGCAAACAGGGCGGAGGCCCTCACGCCTTTGCGGCTGCTGCTGTTCCAGTCCTTCTTTCCCAGGTAGACGTTGTCGACATAACCATCATCCCAGTTCGATGTTGCCGTGATACGCAGAGCCATCTTGTCATTGACTACGGGAATGTTGACCAGCCCTTTGAGGTCATAAATATCGCCTCCGTGCCCAATCGAGGCGTAGGTGCCTTCCGCCTTGGCCTCCCAATCTGTCAAGTTGGCCCGGTTGGTGATAAAGCGGACACTGCCGCCCATGGCGCCTGCACCATAAAGCGTTCCCTGGGGACCACGCAGCACTTCCACCCGCTGAACATCGAACAGGTCGAGGTTGGGGTTGAAATTGGCGAACGATACGGGCATGTCGTCGTAATAGATGCCGGTGAGCGGCTTTTCCTGGGTCGTTTGAGCTGGAACAATCCCAACCCTTACGCCTCGAATGGAAACCTGCGGGGCACCGAAGCCCTGATCCACAATGGCTACGCTGGGAACCATCCGGGCAAAATCCAGAAAATCCTTGGCTCCGGATTGCTCCAGCGTCTTCTCCGTTAGCGCCACAATACTCATTGGCACTGACTGCAATGATTCGTCAAAACCGCGTTTTGAAGCCGTGACGACGATTTCCTCCAGTACTGAATCTTCCTCCTGAGCCGAGGTGGCTGCAGAGAACATGATCCCGCAGGCTACTGAAAAAAAGGCTATTTTTAATACTCTGGACTTTCGTCGAATGACTGTGCTTTTTGTTTTGCCCATTTCATGTTTCCTCCGATAAACAACTGCAAAAACCCATCAGGCACAAGGAGCCTTGTTACATTAAAACATGGAACTCTGTGGCCGGGACCTTGAAAAAAGACTTAAAAATTAGGCGATCGGACAGCTTGGAACCCTGTCGATGCGGGCAGCCAGATGCGTTGTTCGGCGCTCGGATCCAGGGCGGATCGAGAAAGATCCGAAATCCCAACAGAAGGGCTTTCGTGATTTTCTATCAGGAAGCGGATCGTTTTCCGCCAAGCCAAATGACCAATTGATGGGCCATCAGACCGGCGAGGAACCCCGGAAAAGCCTCCAGCATGTATTGGCTCAAGCCATAGAAACGCCATGCCAGTGTGACGAGCAATGCTGCCATCACGCCGATGGCGATGGCCATTGGCGATGAACGCCATTGCATGACCTTGACAAACATGGCATAGCCGAATGTGGCCCCCAGTACGCTGGCCGAAAAGATGATGAGGGTGAATACCGTCGTATTGCCAACAATGAAAATGGCAAAAACGCCGGTGATCACAGTGACCAGAATGGTGACCGCAACGTGATAATTGACGCCAAATCTCTTGGTCATCCGTCGATATATTCCGGGCAGCAAGTCAACGCCGATGCAGCTCGACAAAACCAGCAATTGCGCATCCAGCGTGGAAGCGACCGCGGCAAAAATGCCGGCCACCACAGCACCGGCAAGAATCGGGTGCAAGAAGTCCCGCGCAAAAATGGGGAGCGCCTGCTCGGGGTCGGCGATACCTGGCAATAATACGGTCATGACCAATCCGAAGAGGGACATGGATATCCAGGTAAGCTGCATGAATCCAAGATAAATCCATTTGGCCTTGATGGCTTCTTCCGGGCTTTTGGTCGCCATGATCCGCACCAGCAGGTGCGGCTGCCCCAAATCAAACGTGAAAGCAGATGTGGAAAAACCCAATACGAATACAGTCAATAGCAGGTATTCCTTGCCGCCGCTTAAAGACAGGAGTTTTGGGTCGAGGGCCTGTATGGCATGCAGGATATGCGCAGGGCCTTGCCCTTCATACAAGGCAATCAGGAGCAGGCCGACCGTGGTGAACAACATAATCAATGCCTGCAGGAATTGTGTCGGTATGGAGGACTCCAAACCGCCTTTTGCAGAATACGCGGCTATAACAATACCGGAGGCAATAATTGCATGGGTCATTGAGAAGTCGAAAGCCACCGTGACGGCTTTCCCCGCGGCCAGAAATTGACCTACTGCATACAGACCCAAAAAAACGATGCATATGAGCGCCAACATTTTACGGACGACGGGTTCGTTGGTTCGCGGCGAGGAATAGCTGATGAATTCAGGTATGGTTTCGCAGTTGTAGTCTCTGCCTTTTTGGTTGATCCGCGCAGGAAAAAATGTCCAGAATATGAAGTCCCCCAAAAACCATCCCAGCGGCATCAAGACGGCCGTCAGACCCATGGTGTAACCAGCCCCGACTGCGCCGATCATGACAAACCCGCTGGTGGCGGAGGCCGCACCGCTGAGGGCTATCATGAACTTCCCATGCACATGGCCTGCCATCAGGTAATCTTCGGTGCTGTGATGCGTTTTTCGCCACGAAGAAATATTGCCTGCCGCTACCATCAGTAAGATAAAGAAACTGAAGCTGAGAGCGATCGCCATGTGCAGATTTCCAGTTATGGGTGGGTTTCAGTGAAATGAATTAGCAGCATAGACTACTACCGTTCTACCCTGGACATCATCCACGCCGGCGCATCGACACCCAATATCTGCAAAATTACAGCGGTTTAAGTGTTTTTCTCCAAAATGAATGTACTACCCTTTCAGGTTGTCTGGGTATTCGAGTCTGAAATCGGGAAAGAAACGTGAAAACACACACACGAGTAGTGGTCATAGGCGGCGGAGTAGTGGGCTGCAGCGTTCTATATCACCTGACCAAACTGGGCTGGCCCGATGTCGTACTTTTGGAGCGCAAAGAACTCACCGCTGGATCTACCTGGCATGCCGCAGGTGGATTCCATACCCTCAACGGCGATCCGAATGTCGCCCGCCTGCAAAAATACACCATCGATTTATATCGAGAGATCGAAAAAGCAACGGGTGATCCGGTTGGCATGCACCATACCGGCGGGATCAATCTCGCCTCAACGGATGCATGGTGGGAATTTCTGCAGAACGAAGCCGGCCGGCACAAGGTGATGGGCATCGAGTCTGCACTCATCGGCCCCGCGGAGATACGGGAGCTCTGCCCCATTGTCGATGTTTCGAATCTCAAGGGGGGCATCTTCATGGCGGACGAGGGCCATATAGATCCTTACAGTATCACTCACGGATATGCGAAAGCCGCGCGGCAGCAGGGCGCGGAGGTATACCGGCATACAAAAGTCGAAGCCCTCCGCCCACAAGCGGATGGAAGCTGGGAAGTAATTACCGACAGGGGAACGATCAGGGCAGAACATGTGGTCAATGCAGCGGGACTTTGGGCGCGAGAAGTGGGTGCAATGGTGGGGCTGCAACTCCCGTTGGTGCCATTTGAGCATCATTTCCTGATCACCGGAGGGCTGCCGAGCCTGATTGGCCGCGCCCGGGAAATTCCGACGGTCGTGGATCTCGATGGGGAAATGTATTTAAGGCAGGAGCACGACGGTGTTCTTTTAGGTGTATACGAAACCCCCGCTACGCCCTGGGCCCTGGGAGGCACCCCGTGGGACTATGGGGAAAATGAGTTACTACCCAGTGACCTGGATCGCCTGTACGGTGCGCTTGAAAAAGGCTTCCGTCGGTTCCCGGAGGTGGTTGACGCGGGCATAAAGCGAGTGGTGAACGGCCCTTTCACCTTTTCTCCGGATGGTAACCCGCTGGTGGGGCCGGTGGGCAGTGTTCGAAATTATTGGGTGGCCTGCGGCGTCATGGCGGGTTTTGCCCAAGGCGGCGGCATTGGGCTCACGCTGGCTCAGTGGATCATTGACGGTCAGCCCGACGGCGACGTTTTTGGCATGGACATCGCACGATTCGGTAACTATGCAACCAGGGAATACACCCTGGTCAGGGCGACGGAATTCTACGAAGGACGTATGCGCATGATCTATCCGAACGAGTTCTGGCCGGCGGGGCGCCCGGCCAGGACGACGCCGCTGTATGATACATTCAAAGCGTGTCATGCGGTGTTTGGGGTAAGCGATGGTTTGGAGATGCCGCTTTATTTCGCCCCCACTTCGAAGGAAGCCCGGGAGATACCCAGTTTCCGGAGATCGAATGCCTTCCCGCAAGTAGCGGAAGAATGCCAGGCCGTGCGCAGGGAGGCCGGGGTGCTGGACATCTCTGCTTATGCCAAGTACGAAATATCGGGACCGGACGCCGCCATGTGGCTGGATCACCTGATTTCCTCCAAATTACCGCCCCCTGGGCGAATCCGCCTGGCGCCGCTGCTTGATCCGCGTGGCCGGCTGATGGGGGACCTGACCGTGATGCGATTGGCGGATGACCGCTTCATCCTGGTCGGTTCGGGTTACCTGCAAAGATTCCACATGCGCTGGTTTCAGGGTCACCTCGATGCTGAAAGGGTGTCGATCCGAAACCTGACGGATGAGCTGTGCGGTATAGCGGTATCTGGCCCGAAGGCCAGGGAAGTATTGCAGCGCATCCTGCCGGTTTCACTCGGAAATGAGGGCTTTGCGTTTCTGTCCGTGCGGAATGTGGAAGTTGGAATCGTGCCCGCGACGATCGCGCGTGTCTCATTGACTGGTGAGCTGGGCTTCGAAGTGTACTTGCCCCCCCAGGCTCTTCTTCCCGGGTATGAGAAGCTGAAAGCTGCCGCCAGGACCGCTGAAATCGGGCTGCGTGACTATGGCATTTACGCACTACTTTCTATGAGGCTGGAAAAATCCTACGGGATCTGGTCGCGCGAGTTCAGCCCGAACTATACGCCCCGGATGTGTGGTCTCGACCGCTATGTCGCCTACGACAAGCCCAGCTTTATCGGCCGTGACGCCGCACTGCGTGACAGAAGTGAAGCGCCGGCGCAAAAACTGGTAACGCTTGAAATTGATGCCGCCGACACGGATGCCGGTGGTTATGAACCCGTCTGGCTGGGCGAGCGCCTGGCGGGTTTTATCACATCAGGAGGATACGGTCATACGGTGAAAAAGAGCCTGGCCATGGCGTATCTGACAACGGAATTTCTTGCGGATAGCAGGGAATTTGAAGTGTCTATCCTTGGGCAGCGCAGATTCGCAAAACTACTTGACGCCCCGGCTTACGATCCCGATGGCACGAGGATGCGTTGACGGCAGTGGAGAAATGATGCATGTCGAAGTCTGAACGCGCAGCTCGAAGAGGTCGGCAGGATCGGCGTGCGGAACGTTCTCAACCCAAACTCCATCAGTTGCCCTATATCCGGCGCAAGATTCCGCTTATGGAGTTGGTGGGTGGGGAAGGTCTGGAACAGATTGAAAACAATGCGGAACTGATTCTCGAAGAGATCGGCATGGATTTTCGCAATGATTCGGAAATTCTGGATCTGTGGAAAAATGCTGGCGCTGATGTGCGGGGTGAACGTGTCCATATTCCCCGTGGTTTGTGCAAAAAGCTATTGCAAAGCGCGCCCGCGCAGTTTATTCACCACGGCCGTAATCCGGCACGGAGTGTGCAGATAGGCGGTGATGCGATCGTTTTTGCGCCGGTAGCCGGGGCGCCGTTCGTCAGTGACCTCGATAAGGGCCGGCGCTACGGCACCCTGGAAGATTTTCAAAACCTGACCCGGCTGGTCCACATGTCTCCGGCCATGCATCACGCCGGTTATTTTTCCTGCGAGCCGGCGGACGTCAGCGTGGACGAACGGCATCTTGACCTGATGTACACCCTTTTTCGTTACACGGACAAGCCGTCTACAGGCGCGCATGGGCAGGCAAGCCAGGCCGAAGAGTCCATCCTCATGTCCAGGATAGTCTTTGGCGATGAATTCGTAGACGAAAACGTCGTGACCATGGTCAACGTGAACGTCAATTCACCGCTGGTGCTGGATGAAACCATGTTGCGCCTGCTGAAAGTCTATGCCCGGCAGAACCAGGCTGTGATCATTACGCCAGCCGTCCTGAGCGGCGCCATGGGCCCGGTTACGGCCGCAGGCTGCCTGGCGCAATTGCATGCGGAGACCCTGGCAGGAATGAGCACGGTACAACTGGTAAACCCCGGCGCCCCTGTCATATACGGCGGCTTCATTGGATCTGCTTCAATGCAAACCGGCGCTCCGACATTCGGCACGTCAGAAAACGCGCATACTTTGATGGTCATAGGACAACTCGCGCGGCGCCTGAATATCCCGGTGCGCAGCGGTGGCGCGCTGACTTCCTCAAAATTTGCCGATGCCCAGGCAGCATACGAAAGCATGCAGATGATGCTGATTTCGGTTCTGTCCGGAGTGAATTTGATTTTTCACAGTGCGGGCTGGCTGGAGGGTGGGCTGGTGACGAGTTATGAAAAATTGATCATCGACGCCGACCGCCTGGTGATGCTGCAGCGCCTGGCGGAAGGAATAGACCTGTCGGAAAACGCACAGGCGCTTGAAGCCTTGCGCGAAGTTGGTCCTGGCGGCCACTTTCTTGGATGCAGTCATACCGTGAAGAATTACCGCACAGCGTTTCATGAGTCTGAACTGGCCGATACGTCCTCGTTCGAGCAGTGGCAAGCGGAAGGCAGTTTGAGTACGGAACAACGTGCGAACCGGATCTGGAAGCGTATGCTGAAAGAATACGAAAAACCGCCACTTGACCCGGCTGTCGATGAGGCCTTGAAGGACTTTATCAGACAAAGGAAGGCGAACATGAAACATGGGGGCTAGCGCAGCGAATTGTGGCTTGCTCCAAACGGGTGCGGCCCGCAGCGACGATTGGACTGACAGTTGGAATGTATCTTGACCGGAGACTACCGATGACTATTAACAGACGTGGATTCATGCAGGCAACAAGCAGCCTGGTTGCACTCAATCTTGCATCCTTGTCGGTGGCGGCGGGGCCGGAAGCCCCGGTGGATGAAAAATCAGGACAGCCGGCTTACCCTTTCCAGTTCCGCGAGATCGGACATACCTGGGTACCCATGCCGGATGGTGTGCGCCTGGCTGCCCGCATCTGGCTTCCAACAGGTGCGGAAAAGGCGCCGGTGCCAGCGATATTCAACTATAACCCGTATTACAACCATATTCTCACACGCCCCGAGGATGATGCCCGCTTTCCTTACTTCGCCGGTCACGGTTATGCCTGTGTGCGGGTCGATATTCGCGGCTCCGGCAATTCGGAAGGCTTGCCGATGGATGAATATGTCAAGCAGGAACAGGATGATGGCTGTGAAATCATCAAGTGGATTGCCAATCAGCCCTGGTGTTCCGGGGCAGTGGGTATGGAAGGACTTTCCTGGAGCGGATTCAATTCGCTGCAAATTGCTGCACGCAGGCCTCCGGCCTTGAAGGCCATCATTACGCATTGTTCCACCGACGACCGCTATGCGAACGACGCCCACTACAGGGGCGGCTGCATCGTGGGTGATATGTTCGGCTGGGGTACGGTGTTTCTGGAGTTTCAGGGACAACCTTCGGACCCGGCCATTACCGGGGAAAGCGGATGGCGCGAGCGGTGGCTGGAGAGACTCAATGCCGTTGAATTCAACCTGGGCACCTGGATGAAGCATCAGCACAAGGATACGTTCTGGAAACACGCTTCTGTGGATGAGGATTACTCGCAGATCAGCTGCCCCGTTTACGCCATAGGTGGTTGGGTCGATGGCTACACCAATACCGTAGGCCGGCTTTTGGCCGGCCTGAAAGTGCCGCGCAAGGGCCTGATCGGCCCGTGGACCCACACCTATCCGCATACCGGCGTTCCCGGGCCGGCTATCGGTTACCTGGAGGAAGCCAGGCGTTGGTGGGACCACTGGCTCAAGGACGAAAAAACGGGAATCATGGATGAGCCCATTTTGCGTGTCTGGATGCAAAATCATGTCCCGGACCCGGAAATACCCGATGTGCCCGGCCGGTGGGTGGCCGAAGAGGCCTGGCCGTCGCCTCGAATTGCACAACAGACATTCTTCCTTAATGATTTGGCTCAGCTTGGCGCCATCGCGGGTCAGGAAACGCGAGTGGAGCTTGAACCCCTGCAGACGGTAGGTATCGCCAGCGGTAACTGGTGCCCGTCGGGCGCCGGCGCCGCAGAAGACCTGCGCATCGAAATGGCATTGGACCAACGTCTCGACGATGCCAGGTCCCTGGTCTTCGATTCTGCGCCACTGGAGAAGGACATCGAAATTCTGGGGGCCCCTGAATTGAATCTGGATGTCGCTGTGGACCGGCCGGTGGCTTACATCGTGGCGCGTCTCAATGAAGTACAGCGTAACGGTGCGTCCGGGCGGGTGAGCTACGGTATTCTCAATCTTTGTCACCGCAACAGCAGTGAGTCGCCCAAAGCGCTTGAACCGGGACGCAGGTACCGCGTCCGTCTGCGCCTGGATGATGCCGCCCATCGTTTTTCCGCCGGCAACCGCATCCGCCTGGCCCTGTCAACCACTTACTGGCCCCTGATCTTTCCTGCGCCAGAACCGGTAAGCTTGTCTGTCTTTACCGGATCAAGCGAAATGCGCTTGCCGGTGCGGCCAAAATCTCCGCAGGACGAGCACTTGCGTCCTTTCGGCCCAGCCTTCGTTCCTGCCGTGGAAGTGGATACCGTGTGGTCGAAGCCGGGCAGGCGCAGCGTGCAGTGGAATGTGGCCGAGAGAAGGCAGGTCATACAGCACATTGTCGGTGAGGGGGCCTGGCTGCTCAAAGCGATTGACACCAGGATTTCCGGCGTCGCGAAAATGCGATATGAAATCCAGGATGACGACCCGACCAGCATGGTTGCGCGGTACGAATACGTGACCGGTCTCGAGCGGGGTGTCTGGAAACCACGTGTTGTGGGCACTGCAAAAATCACAACAACCCGTACCCATTTTAATGTCACAGGCGAAATCGACGCGTTCTATGGCGACGACAAGATATTTGCGCGTGTATGGGATCTGGAGATCGAGCGTGATCTCGTCTGAAACAGGGCAAACAGGCCGGATTCGGAAACCCGGCACCAAAAGGCGTCTCGTTTCCCTCGGCAACTGCTCCCTGCGTTGCCCAGCCTCCTGCATGGCCCAGGCCAGCCTCTCGGCCGGTTCCCGGCCTCACCTTCTCCCTGCAGTCGTGCTCCTGCCTGCGGCTCCATAGCAGTATGCAGCATTATTCATTTTTGAATCTCGCCAGAAAGGCAATGGGTGGGCATGGCGGATGGCAGCCTGCATGGCGCAGTCCTGAGCCGAGAAAGCAATACGAAGTGATTATCATCGGTGGCGGCGGGCATGGTTTGGCTACGGCGTATTTTCTTGCGAAAAAATACGGTATCAATGATGTCGCCATACTGGAGCAGGGATGGCTGGGCGGAGGTAACACCGGTCGCAATACCCAGGCCGTCAGATCGAATTATTTTTATCCTGAAAGCGCCGCATTCTACGAGCATTCTCTGAAACTATACGAAGGACTCACCAGGGAGCTGAATTTCAACCTCATGTTGAGTCAGCGCGGCACCTTGATGCTGGCGCACAGCGATCACGACCTGGAACTGGTGCAGCGGGCCGTGAACGCGTCCTTGCTCAATGGTATTGATGCTGAACTGGTCAGCCGGGCGCAAATCCGCGAACTGGAACCATTGATCAATCTGGAAGCACGTTTTCCCGTGTTGGGCGGCTATCTTCAACGTCGCGGTGGCATTGTCCGGCATGACGCTGTGGCTTGGGGGTTTGCGCGCGCAGCCGATGCTTTGGGCGTCGATATTATCCAGAACTGCAGGGTCGAGGGTTTCCACATAGGCGATCACAAGGTTCATGGTGTGAAGACCTCGCTGGGTGATATTTCAGCGGACAAAGTCGCTTTTGCCGTGGCGGGAAACTCCACCGCGATGGCGCGAATGGCGGGGATTCCCCTGCCTATTACCAGCATGGCTCTGCAGGCCATGGTGAGTGAGCCGATCAGGCCCGTATTGAATGGCAGCACCGTATCCGGTGCGATACACATGTATGTGAGTCAGTCGGACCGTGGTGAGATCGTACTGGGTGGGAGCGCCGACATCTATAACTCCTATGCGCAACGTGGCGGTTTCAACACGATCGAGGCCAACGTGTCGGCGCTGCTGGAATTGTTCCCGCGTTTCCGGCGTTTGAAACTGATGCGCCAATGGGCCGGCACCGTCGACATATCGCCTGATACCAGTCCTATCCTGGGCAAAACCCCCGTCGATAACCTCTACATCAACTGCGGCTGGGGCACCGGCGGCTTCAAAGCCATTCCGGCGGGTGGCGACACACTGGCGTATACCGTTGCCAACGACCAGGCCCATCCCTTGATTGAGGGATTTGGCCTGGGACGATTTGACCGCGGCGCGCTCGTGGACGAAAGTGCGGCTGCGGGCGTGGCGCACTAGGGCGAAGGCGAATGTTGCAAATAAAATGCCCCTGGTGCGGTGTGCGCGACGAGGACGAATTCGTCTTCGGCGGGGAGGGCTGCAGAAGCGCGCCGGGTGATCCACAGCGCGTCTCCGATCGCGACTGGGCCGCCTATCTGTTCAATCGAATCAACCCCAAAGGTCCTCACCTGGAGCAGTGGCAGCACCGGTATGGCTGCCGGCAATGGTTTGGCCTCGAGCGCGACACGCTCAGTCATGAAATTCTTGCCGTCTTCAAAATCGGCGAGTCACGATCAGCCGGAGAAAGTTCGTGAGCGTCCAGGTATTTCGACAATCAAGGGGTGGCCGGATCGACCGGGAAAAGCCGCTTACCTTCCGTTTTAACGATGTCGTATACACCGGATATGAGGGCGATACCCTGGCATCCGCCCTGCTTGCTAACGGCGTGCGCCTGGTCGGAAGGAGTTTCAAGTTTCATCGGCCGCGCGGCATATTTTCGGCCGGGGTTGAAGAGCCTAATGCGCTGGTCACCGTTGGCTCAGGCGGCCTGGAAGAAGCCAGTGTCCGGGCAACGGTGCAGCCACTCTATGAGGGACTGGTTGCACGCAGCCAACATTGTTGGCCCGGCGTGAACTTTGACCTTGGACGCTTGATGGATTTTCTGTCCGGTCTGTTTCCCGCCGGATTTTATAACAAGACATTCAAGTGGCCGGACTGGCACTGGTATGAAGGGTTTATCCGCCGTGCTGCGGGCCTTGCGAACTTGCCTCCCGCCACAGATCCGGATGTTTACGTGCACAAAAATGTCCATTGTGATCTCCTGATCGTTGGCGGCGGCCCGGCCGGTATCGCCGCGGCGCTGGCGGTTGCGGGCACCGGCGCCCGCGTGATGCTGGCGGAGCAAGATACCGAATTGGGCGGCAGTTTATTGTGGCAACACGCAGACATCGGCGGGCTAAGCAGCGTCGAGTGGTTAGGCCAGGCGCTGGCCAAATTGAAAAATTCCGCCAACGTCACGGTGGTTTCGAGAGCCACTGTTTCTGCGTATTTTGATCACCATTACCTGGTCATAACGGAACGGCTGCGCGAACAGGGGCCGGTCGATTCCAAACAACCCAGGGAGCGGCTTTGGAAGGTAAGAGCGGGAAAAATCATACTGGCCACAGGGGCGCACGAACAACCCTTGTTATTCCCCAACAACGACCGGCCCGGGATCATGCAGGCATCGGCGATTCGGCACTATCTCAATCGTTATTCAGTGCAATCCGGTAAGCGGGTTGCCATAGCCACAAACAATGACAGCGCTTATCAGACCGGCCTGGACCTCAAAGCCGCGGGCGTAAACGTAGCCTGTGTCGTCGACACAAGAACAAATCCGGTCAGCCAACTGGTGCGGAAGATCCGCGAGCAGGGGATCCCCGTTTTTCTGGGTGCCGTGGTATCCGACACAAGAGGAACCAAGGGTATTCATGCCGTGCGGTTCGGCACCCGTGACACGGACAATGCCGCACTTTCCGAAATGGCGATGATCCGCTGTGATTGCCTCGGCGTGTCCGGCGGTTGGCAGCCGGTGGTGCACTTGCTCAGCCAGGCTCGCGGCAAATTGCGCTGGGATGAAATGAAGGGGGCGTTCGTGCCTGATGTCGTGCCGGAGAATGTTGAGGTCATCGGCGCTGCCAATGGCACGAGCGACCTGGCGCAGGCTCTGGATGAAGGCTCAAAGGCGGGCAGTACGGTTCTGAGTTCCATGGGATTCAGCGGTCAATCCAACCGCAAGGCTCCGGTTGCCAAAAACACCGTGCGGAAATGTGTCCAGGCGGAACGTATTCCGGTGCCCGTGAAATCGCAGAAACAATGGATCGACTACCAGCACGATGTGACGTTGCGTGACATTGATATCGCGGTCTCCGAAAACTTCATATCGATAGAGCACCTGAAACGGTATACCTCGGCGGGTATGTCCGTGGATCAGGGCAAGACCAGCAACATCAACGCGCTGGTGGCGCTGGCTGCGCGCACACATCGATCACCCGGCGAGGTGGGGACGACCACGTTCCGTCCCTTCTATACACCGGTGACGATGGGCAGCATCGCGGGACAACGCCATGGTCGATTCTACTCCTCCTCGCTGCGCACGCCGATGCATGACCGGCACGAGCAATTGCATGCGTCATTTCAAGATTATGGTCCCTGGCGGCGTCCGGGATGGTACCCGCAAGGGTCTGAGGATAAGCAGCAGGCGATTGCGAGGGAGGTGAGAGCAGCTCGGCAAGCGGTGAGTATGTTTGATGGATCGCCACTGGGCAAGATTGAGGTGCGCGGAAAGGATGCGGAAATTTTTCTGAACCGAATGTACGTCAATCAGGTAGGCACCATGCAAGCCGGCAGATCCCGCTATGCGCTGATGACCAATGAGAACGGCGTCATCATCGATGACGGGATCCTGTGCCGTCTGACCGAAGATCATTTCCTGGCGCACACATCCAGTGCCGGTGCCACACGCATCTATGCGTGGATGGAATCCTGGCTGCAGGGAGAATGGCCGGATCTCGATGTGTTATTGACCCCCGTGTCTACCCAATGGGCCAATATCGCCTTGTCTGGCCCCAAGGCGCGTGAACTCGTGGCGCGACTCGACCTGGACTTCGATCTTTCCAATGCCGCATTTCCGCACATGGGTATCCGGGAAACCGGGATTGGCGGTGTTCCGGTACGTATTTTGCGCGCCAGTTTTACCGGCGAGAACGGCTATGAAATCAATGTGCCGGCGGATTTTGGCAGAAGCCTTTGGGACGGCATCCTGGAATTGGGGCGGGATCTCGGCGTGACGCCAATCGGCCTGGAATCGCTCAACGTCATGCGTACCGAAAAGGGCTATTTGCACGTCGGTGGTGACACCGACGGGACCAGCACGCCATTGGATATTGGATGGAAGCCGGCCGTCGAAAGGAAAAATGAATTCTTCGTCGGCAAACGATCCTTGTACCGGCCGCAGCAGCAGCGTGATGACCGCTTGCACTTTGTCGGTTTGGCCCCCGTGGAAGCCGCACAGGTCATAGCGCCGGGTGCGCATGTCGTTGCAGCTGATTTTGTCCGGCCGCCTGCTCTGACTCAGGGCTATGTCACCTCGGCCTGTTATAGCCCGACACTGGAGCGCCACGTCGCCTTGGGCCTGGTGCAAAGAGGCCGGGAACGGCTCGGTGAAGAGATCAGGCTTTACCACAATGGCGCTACTCAAAAAGCCGCCATCGTATTGCCGGCCTTTTATGATCCAAATGGAGACAGGTTAAATGCTTGAACTACAGCCTGTTTGCGCCTTGGTGGACGCCGATGACGAACTCGCGGTTTTCGAGCGCAACCGCATTTCCATCAGAGCAGTGCCGAGAATCAACAAGGTCAAATTGCAGATCTCACCTCACGGACAATGGAACCATGCTGCACTCGAGCATGCGGTGGGATGTAAGCTGCCCGATAACCCATATGCACTTTTAGCGGTCAGTCCGTGTGCTTTCTGGGTATCGCCATTGGATTGGTTGCTGGTCTCCGACCACCTCACCGCAGAAACGCTATATCAGAAAGTCAAGGGTGAATTGCTTAAAGCCACCTTCGCATTGAACGATCTGACGGACCGTTACGCGGTCATAGAATTGAAAGGGGAGGGGGTCCGCGAATTGCTCATGTCGGCCAGCGGCGTCGACCTCGATACGAGTTCATTCCAACCGCAGCAGTACAGACTTACCCGTTTGGCGAGTTTGGCGGTCATTTTGAGCTGCCATCGAACCGCCGATACTTTCCGGGTGTTGGTGGACAGAAGTGAAACGCAATACCTGTGGGACTGGTTGGAAGCAAGTTGTCAACTCATCGGGGACAAATGAGCCAAGCGTTGCTGAATTCTTCGAACCGGTAAGCCTTGCTCGAGCGCTTGCCGAAATTCAGGATCAGTCGCGCACCCGCATGCCGCGATCAGGGTCCCAGTGCAGTGGCCGGTCGCTCCTGGGCAGCGGGGCCTCCGGCACTTCCCCCGGCGCAACACCAAATTTCCAGTCTGAAGGGCAGATGGCCACGTAGCGGGCATAGCCACCCAGTCCGCCCATGAACTTCGGGTAGCCAATCGTCACCAGGCAGCCGGTCTCGGCGACCTGGTCGAGATGGGCCACGCCTTCAGCCTGCGTGTAACCGTTGTGCATCAGCCAATGTTCCCCTTCGAGCGTTGGCGTGGTGTCGGTATCCAGCGGTTCATGGCCGTGAAACAGGATGTGCCGTTGCTCATGCAGAAACTTCAACGCGGCGAGGGACACGCCCGGAAAGACAGTCTGGCTTGCCAGGGCTGGATCAGGCCAATTCTTCGACCAGTCAGAGCGCACCATGACTATGGATCCCACGGGTATCGTCCCGTTCCGGGATTCCCACTGTTCTAGATCAGAGACTTGCAGATGGTATCCAGGATCCAGGCTGACCTGGTTTACGATGGAGATAACGACCAGTGGCCGAAGCGCATAGGTGGCTGGCAGTTCATCGATGGCAGGGTACTCGGGCGCCCAGTGTGCTGGCGGGTCGAGCTGGGTGCCGAATTGATCGGTACTCAGCACGTACCGGCTTGCCTCGAATCCGTCGGTCGCGTACGCATATGGCTTGCCCGTTTCCGGGTTGAGCGTGGGGCTGAATTCGGATGGACCAAAACCTTTCCATACCGGGATCGAAGGTGTCAGTGTGTGCGTGAGGTCAATATATTTCGCATGTGCCAGAGAATCGGTGTAGACCGGCCAAAGCCCGGGCTCAGGCTGCTCGGGCGGCCCTGCGTTGCCGTTTGCGCGCAGATCGGCGGGGCGCTCGCAGGCTGCGAGCAATAGCGCAAAAACTCCCAGGGTGACGAGCATTCGAAACCCATGGCGCCCGGTGCCTGGCTGCCGGTCATTTTGCAGCAGGCTTCTTCCGGGAAACGTTTTCTCAACGGCGGTTGTCACCTCGTCGGGATCAATTTTGGATTCGCGGCTCATGGCAAGCGGAAAGGATATCATTTCTGACCCCATACTCAATAACATGGCGCGCCGGCGACGCGTCCCTGTGCATTGGCCGCTCTCGGACTTCCTGTCTTTCGCGGCACCGGCACGTCCCTGTGCATTGCCAAACAAACGCACCAGGACGATCAGGGCTGTTTCCAGCAACCCAGCCAACCGGAATTCCAGCGGTTCAGGAGCCTCCAGAACTCAAATTCCAAGTCAGTCAGCAACTGTTTATACTGGCCTGAATTCGGAAAAAGGTGGTTTATACCTCGGCTAACCCCCTTCTAAATATACAACCGATCTCGTGGGTGAACAGGGAGAAAACTAGTCTGGTGGCGTTTACATGCCATTGAAACGAAAGACTTTAAAGAATATCTATCCCATGCTGCTTACTTTTATAACAATTTAATTATATTATGCCCTTTACGCTCTATGACTACGTAAGTGCCAACGGTACGAACGAATTCAAATCGTGGACTGAGGGACTAGAGAAGGAACAGCGCGCGAAACTTAATGAGAAGCTCGACAAGCTCAGCCAACATGGTGACGATCTTCATCCTCACATGCTGACGGATACAGATGTACCGGGTGTTAAGAAATTGCGCGTCAGAGGAAAGGTCCAATTGCGCCCCTTGCTATGTAATGGGCCAATAAACGTCCGCGACGAATATACGTTGCTGATGGGAGCTAAGGAAGTTGGTGACAAATGGGTTCCTAAGAATGCGCCCTCTGCAGCAAATAGTAGGAAGCAAGAAGTCAGAGCCGACCCGGATAACCGGAGGAAGAGACATGAAAGAGTTACTTGAACGATTAATTGAAGAATTCAGCGACCGCGAATATGCCCATGCCTATATGGAAAGTCATGCTGTGAGTCGCTTAGCTGCGCAAATTCACGCCATCCGTAAACAGCGTGGGTGGTCGCAAGATAAACTTTCCAAACAATCAGGTATTGCGCAAGAGCGAATATCGAAAATCGAGAGCGCGGACTTCAGTTCTCTTACAATGAATACGCTACAGAAATTTTCTCGGGCATTCAACGTCAACCTGCGTGTTGCGTTCGAGCCCTTCAGCCAAGGCATACTTGATATTGTCAATCTGGCACGGAATCATCTTGAGGTCGAAAGCCGGCCAGACGATTTAGCACAGTTCAGTAAGCGCACCATGAAAATTGACCGCGAAGGCAAGTGGCAAGCTTTCGATCCAAAATCCATGGCCGCTGTAAGCTCCATCCACATGCCGGTGAGCAAATCCGTAACACCAAGCGGTGCATGGCAAGATCTATCTTCCCTAGAAATCCCAGGCGTGCCTACGCACTACAAGGTCGCTTGATGGAACAGGACAAAGTCGCCCCGACTCTCCACTTCACATTAAGAGCTATCTACATGCGTGAGAGTCGTCTGTGGATGGCTGAGGGATTCAATCCGCTAGTACCTGGCCAACAACTGAACGGCCAGTTCAGGACTATCCAGAACTATAGCTGCGTGGAGACATTACTAGAGGGCGAAGGAGTAGCGACATTGCGATCATGTGCGTTCACCACGCGTTTTGGATTCCGCTACGGCCGTACACCAGAAGGCGGCGTCCGCTCAACGGAAGCAGCGGACGAAAGTGATTTTCTCGCAGAAATCACCGCTGACATTACGGTGGACTATATCATCGACACTCCAAATACACCTCCTCCAGAGGAGTTGAAGAAATGGGGTTCTAGCAGTGTTCTGCTTCATGCGTGGCCATACTGGCGCGAATATTGTCACGCCACCATGTTGCGCATGAATCTACCGGTCTCGTTGATGCCTATGCTTGTTATTGCCGCTCCACCAACAGAATCCCCGGGATCCCCTCCAGTAGTTACCACCAACAAAGGTAAGAAAGCCGCGTCGATTCGGAAAACAAAGAAGCCAAAGACTCCGTAACCAAATACTCATGCGTCTATCCCCTTCCTGAGGAGGATCTTTTCTGAGCATCCATTGTCAGCCGATTGATCTTCCCCCGAGATACCGGACACCGAGTTAAGGATCATATAATGATTCAAAACGAGGTGTTAAATGAACAGACAACGCACGAAACACAATCTGACCCCCGATGCCGTGACCTCCGATGCCGGTGCTAGGTTAGAGCGGGTTCCATCTGAGATACTCCTTCTCAAGGGCGGCTTGTGCGGCCATGCGGTGAGCGTCGGCGCCAGCCTGGTGACCAATAATGAGGCCGACTTCAAAGATTACGCCGGCCTGGTCGTGGAGAACAGGGTCAGCGCAACGAATGCTTGATGATCTGATCTCCGGCGCTGCTCTCGAAGACCTTGCCGGCACCACCGCCTTCCGGCGTGGCGAGGAGTATTTTTCCGCCGGTGCGGTCGGGCGCATGCGCGTGACCGACGACAAGGTCGCCGCCCGGGTCGAAGGCAGCGAAATCTACCGGGTCGAACTGCGGAACGTCGATGGCGAGCTGGCTTACGACTGCACCTGTCCGCGTGCCGCCGATGGCTAGTTCTGCAAGCATTGCGTCGCCGTCGGGCTGGCGTGGTTGGCAGAGCAGTCCTCGGAAAGCAAACCCAAGGCCAGAGCGGGAAAAACCAGGCAGCATGATCCCTGGCGAGCAATCAAGGACCATCTGACCACACAGCCGCCGGAAACCCTGGTCGAACTGTTACTCGATGTCGCCCAGCGCGACGATCGGCTGTACCAGTCGTTGTTGCTCCAGGCCGAACGCTTCGGCGGTGGCGGCAATGCGTTCAAGGCATTCCGGCGGGCCATTGACGACGCGACCCGTGTCCACGGTTTTATCGACTGGCGAGATGTTGGCACCTTCGCCGGGAATATCGAGCAGGTGGTGGGTTCGCTGGCGGAACTGCTCAGACCTGACTCGGCTGCAATGCTGGTGGAACTGGCCGAGTACGCCATCGAACGGGTTGAGAACTCGCTGGAGCAGGTTGATGATTCGAACGGTGAGACCGGTGATATTGTCTATCGCCTGGGTGAATTACATCTCAAAGCCTGCGCGCTGGCGCGACCGGAACCGGCGGGACTGGCCGAACGCCTGTTCCGCCTGGAGACAACGCTGCCGTTCGGCCTGTGCAGCTTTGATGCAAGCACCTATCGCAAGGCCCTCGGCAAGGCGGGTCTGCGCCGGTATCGAGAACTGGCGGAAGCGGAGTGGAGCAAGATCAAGCCACGAGGCGACAAGGACAGTTACGACGCCCAGCGGGCAGCAATCACCCGCATCATGGAGAAATTGGCCGAGGCCAGCGGCGATACCGAGGAACTGGTGGCGATCAAGTCGCGGGATCTTATCATCCGGCTATCGCTATCTCGCTATTGCCGAAATCTACGCCAAGGCCAGGCAGCCGGATAAAGCGCTGGAGTGGGCGGAACGTGGCCTGAAGGCGTTTCCCCAGCGTGCCGACAACCGCCTGCGCGATTTCCTGGTGGCGGCCTACCTCAAGCGCCGGCGCAACGACGAGGCGCTGCAACTCACCTGGATTCAATTCGAGGAACGGCCGGCTCTCGAATACTACAAGAAATTGCATGCGGTCGCCGGCAAGCTGGGTCTCTGGCCGGCACAGCGCGAGCGGGCATTGACCAAGGTCGCCGAGGCCATCGCTTGCGAGGCGGCGACGACCAGCCGCTGGAAGCCGCAGCCGTCGGTACCGGACTATTCGCTGCGGGTCGAAATCGCGCTGTGGGAGAAAGACATCGAAGCGGCCTGGGTGGCTGTCGGCCAAGGTATTTGCGAGCGCAATCTACTGATCACGCTGGCCGGCAAACTGGAACCCACTCAGCCGAACAATGCGATCAGCCTCTATCGGCGCGTGGTTCCTGCCATTGTCGAGGAGACCAACAACGCCGCCTATGCGGAAGCGACCAGGCTGATCCGCAAGATGGGTGGACTGATGAAAGCACAGCATCAGTCGCGCCAATTTGATGACTACCTGGCCGAGTTGCGCGCCCGGTTCAAGCCGAAACGGAATTTCATCAAGCTGTTGGCTGGCTGCTGAGCTTTATGGCGCCGGGCAGCCAGGGCGATTCTAATGGTGTGAGGCAGCCGGCAGCGGTTTGGCTTACTGTCGCTGTGCCGCGATCCAGCGGTCGATGTTGGCTTCCAGTATGTCGAGCGGCAGCGACCCGTTTTGCAGTACCTCGGCATGGAATTGGCGGATGTCGAACTTGGCGCCCAGTGCTGCGGTGGCGCGCTGGCGCAATTCCTGCAGCTTGAGTTCGCCAATCTTGTAGGCCAGCGCCTGGCCGGGGACGGCGATGTAGCGCTCGGCTTCGGCGATCGCGTCGACATCGGTGACCGCCGAGTTGTCGTGCATATAGTCGATCACCTGTTCCCGGGTCCAGTCCTTGCTGTGCAGACCAGTGTCGACCACCAGCCGCACCGCGCGCCACAGCTCACCCTGCAGGCGGCCGAAGTACAGGTAAGGATCGGTGTAGACGCCGAGTTCCTTGCCCAGCGATTCGGCATACAACCCCCAGCCTTCGGCAAACGCGGTCTCGCCGCCATAAAGGCGGAATGCCGGCACCCCGGTCAGTTCCTGCTGGATGGCGATCTGGAAATGATGGCCGGGGATCGCCTCGTGCAGGAACAGGTCCTCCATATCCCAGGTCTTGCGGCTGGGCAGGTCAAAGGTGTTGACGTAAAAAATACCCGGCCGCGAGCCGTCCGCGCTGGGCGGGAAATACTGGCCACCGGCCATGGCTTCGGCGCGGTAGGGCTCGACCGGGCGAATCTCGAAACCGGCCTTGGGAACCACCGAGAACAGTTCGGGAGTCCTGGCGTCGATGCGAGCGCGCAGGGCGTCGGGAGTGAAGGGTCGGACCAGGATATCCTTTTGATATTCTTGTCGAACAATCAATAATAGAAGGTCTTTTTCAACTTAGAAGCCCGATTTCGCAGCAGAAAGTGTGGTGGTAACACCACCAGAGTCCTGAATCAGGAATGTATGGTCAGATTCTTTTGCAATCGGTCTATGATAGGCCCGAGCACCGAGTAGGGACTTGACCCGATCAACGTATGTTTCAGACCCAACTGCCACGGACTCTGTCCAAACAGGTTCGCGTTCAGGTTTTCCATTTTTCAAGCAGTTTTCCACCCAATACTTATGCGCTGTCCTGAAAGCTTCAGCACTTGGAATGTTGGTTAAGTCACTCAGAGTTTGCCGGTCGATAATCCTGTACCGATGAGGTGGCGACTGTATTTCGCGAAAACCACAAACGTTCCAATGGGCAGGATGATCGACAACTCTTGCCCTCACCATGTTCAAGTCGATGTACACAAGACACCGAACTGACAGGCCATATCTTTTACAGACTTGAAACAGCCAATACTTCCAGCGCAAACGGTCACGTTCAAACTTCAGAAGAAACTTCTGGTCATGACATCGGTGAGTGATGTGCCAAACGGCATCGGACAGATAGAAGCGATTGGCTCTGGGCATGACAGAAGGACCTGGCTAAGACTTGGTTAATAGGGTTCAAAAAGAGGTGTTTAACTATCGGAAAGCCTCCTGATTTGAGTATTTGTTGACATAAAAACAAGGTCAAGTAATAATACAACCATAATCACACGAATATAGACATTTATGACCTAAAGGCGGAGGAAACCATGCATACGTATAGAAAAAAAGTAAGCAGTAGTGTCAAAGCTATAAGTTCTCATCCGGACGGTGCACATCATAGTTCCGCTTTGTGCTGCTTATTCGTGTTGATCGTCATGCCCACGTTGGTAATGTCAGCGGACAGTCGAATACTGGAAGAGGTCGTTGTAACGGCTACAAAGCGTGGCACTACGGCGTTGCAGGACACGCCAGAGGCAATTCAGGCAATTGATGGAAAGACGCTCAAAGCTATGGGGGCACAAACATTTATAGATTTCGCACTTTCGGTGCCCAGCTTGCAATATCAGGATCTGGGACCCGGTGATAAGGAGTACGTCATCCGTGGTATCAATTCGTCCGGGCCCTCGACAGTTGGGGTCTATTATGACGAAGCCGTAATTACAGGATCCAATAAAGAAGATGGTGGCGGCCGTAACGCCGATATAAAGCTTTACGATTTAGAGCGGATTGAAGTCCTGAAGGGACCACAAGGTACATTGTACGGCGCCAACTCAATGGCAGGTACGATTCGTTTCGTTACCAACAAGCCCAATCTCGAGAAATTCGAAGGCTATGTAGATGGTACATTCTCCTCCACTAATAATGGTGGGGAGAACTATGATGTTAATGCCATGCTCAATTTTCCGATTGTTGAAGGATTGCTCGGTGTGCGCGTAGTTGGTTGGGTCAATGACGAAAGCGGGTTTATAGATGCCGTGCGCATTCCATCCGGGCGCCGGGAAAATATCAATACAGACAATACGGAGGGTGGTCGGATTACCTTCCGTTTGACGCCCTCTGAAAATCTGGTCCTTACGGCCTCGGCCACGGTACAAAACTTGAAATCAAATGGCTCCTCACGTTTCACGCCAGAGGGCCAAAATAGCTTTGATTTATCGACGCTCGGGTTCCCGTCTGTACCAGGCGGTGATCTGATTAATACCGATATCGCACAAAGTCCATGGGATGAAGATTTGCAGGTATACGGCCTCGTTGGTGAGTACAATACGACATTCGGAGTTTTGACAGCAACGACGAACTACTTCAAGCGGGACATCACCTTCTTATTCGATACATCACCATTTCTGGCTGCCAATCCGGGTTTCCAGGATGTCTTTCCGTTTCCCTTTACTTCGCGTGAGCCCCGCGATCGCACCGTCTGGTCAAGTGAGATCCGGTTTGCATCGGATTTGAAGGGGCCATTGCAGTTTGTTGTCGGTGGCTTCTACCAGGAAGATGACATTGATTTCACAGTAGAGACTCTTCGCATCAATGATTTCGGTCTGCCACGTGGGCCATTCAGCAGTCTGGACTCTGATGATGCAGTTACTAATTTTCCGGATGGCAACACGCTCTTTGGCCGAATTAATAACTCGTCTACCGAGCAGCTTGCTTTTTTTGGTGAGGTCACATTTGATATTACTGACAAACTTACCGCGTTGGCAGGTGTCCGGTATTTCGATTCGACTCTCAAGGCCGAGGAATTCGTTACACATCCCTTTTTCGGATTTGGTGGTCCTCCCGATTTTGTTGTCTCGCACACCAGGGACACAGGAAACAAAACCACGGTGAAGTTCAATCTGGCTTATACGCTGACAGATGATATCCTCGTCTATGCAACGGCATCACAGGGTTTTCGTGTTGGTGGACTCAATCCCGCCGACCTCCCATTTGCTGGGGGTGAGATTCCACGAGGGTTTGGTCCCGACGAGCTGTGGAATTATGAGCTTGGCGTCAAAAGCGAATTTATGGATGGCAAAGCCCGCGTTAACCTTGCCGGTTACCACATTGATTGGAAAGATCTACAACTTGAGTCGCGGACCTCGGACGGTATCTTTCCCTTCATATCCAACTTTGGTAAAGCCGAAGTCGACGGTTTGGAATTCGAGACACAGTTCCTGCCAACTGACCAGTTAGAGTTGAGCATTAACGGATCGTACCAGCGCGCCAAACTGACGGAGGATACTCCGGATACAGGTAATCCCGCCACGCGGGGACTAAGCGGAGACCGTATTCCCAATATTCCAAGATTCCAAGGGCATTTTACGGCAGATTATTCTGTACCCATTAGTGGACTGTTCACGGGCCATTTACGTACCGACCTATCGTATCGCGGCAAAGCTAAAACTGAATTCAGTTCTGCTCACCCATTCAACGTTAACCTTAACGATTTCATTTTGGTCAACCTTCGCGCAAGTCTCGAATCTGACCAGTGGACAGTTACAGTATTCGCCGATAATGTGACCGACAAAAGGGCCCAGCTTGATGCCATCAATTCAGAGCAGGATGGTATTGCTCTGTTAACGAACAGGCCGCGGACAATTGGCGTTTCGGTGAACCGAAAATTCTAACACCCGCGCGAAACAAAGTGGGGCTTTACGTGGCTGGCTGGCTGGCCAGCGGGACCGTCGGAAGTAATGGAACGCGTCTGTGACATAATCGAAAAAGGGAGGCGTTGCAATTAGACGCCTTGGTTGTGGCTGCCGGCCGCTATCGACTCGAATCGGGAAAAGTGAGAGTAATGATGCGGCAGATTCTGTTCAGTGAGCCAGTCTCCAAACTTTCGACCAGATGTCAATTACTGGAGGAAGAGGCACCGTTATCCGCCGAATTCCTCTGGCAACTGGCGCAGGTCAGACCGACCTTCGAGGCCATGCATGCCATCTGGACCGGTCCGGAACTGTCCTGCCCGCTGCCCGCGAGCGTGCTTCCCGATTTCCTGTCCCGGTGCACGATTCCCGAAGAGAATGCCACTTCTTTTCCCGACCAGGGGGAGATTGTTCTGACCAGTGTTACAGCCCGGTCGATCAAAGGTCTGCCGCTGAAAAATTTTTTTGATATCGGGTTGTTTTACGACTCAGGCGGTAGATTGCTGATGCCGTTCGGCTGGATCAGGGCCAATGTATGCGCCAAAGTCTTGACGGAGGATTTTGAATCCTTTCAGGCCGGTATGAAAACCATTCGGCGCAATGGCGTTTGCAGAATTACAATCGAGCCGGTTGCATGAACCTGACGTAACGGCTTTGGCATCACTTCAGGGAAACTGATCAAGGGCATTTTCATGACGCTCATAGATAACGTTTTGTTACCGACCTCACTTTGGCTGATCATGTTCTCAATGGGACTCAGCCTCATCATCGATGATTTTCGGCGCGTGATCAGCAACCGTCGCGCGCTGGTCGTTGGCGTTGCCAGCATGATGATCGTGCCACCGCTGACCGGAATCATCCTGGCCTCCATGTTCGCGCCTACCCCTGCATTGACGGTAGGGTTCATTCTGCTTGCAACCTGCCCTGGCGGGATGCTTTCAAATTTGATGACCGATATTGCGAAAGGTGATCTCGCGCTCTCTCTTTCCTTGACCATTGTCGTCAGTATGATTTATATATTGATCGTTCCCTTTTATGCCCAACTTGCGTTGCTGTATATTATGGGCGCCGAGGAACAAGTGAGAGTGCCGCTCACCGATTTCATCTGGAAGATATTCAGTATCACGCTCATCCCAGTGAGCCTTGGGGTGTTCGTTCGCGCCCGGAAACCCGGGTTTGCCAACCGGATCAAGGTCTTCGTGAAAATCGGGGGCACGTCGCTTCTGGTGTTTGCGTTTGGTTCCATCCTGCTGAGCCAAGTTCCGGTTCTGCGCGAACATTTCAACAGCCTGTTCGGGATAACACTTGGGATGAACGTCTTGAACCTGTCTGCGGCAATCGCTTTGAGCACTGGCTTTGCGCTCATACCACGGCAGAGAGTGGCGGTCGCTATCGAGCACCTGATCCGGCAGGAGGGAACTGCAATCTACATTGCGGTAACGATCGTGGGCAGCCGGGAAATGTCCTTGCCCATGATCATGAATACGCCGGTGGCGCTGCTCGTATGCATTCTTTTTGTGCTGTTCTCGAGGCGCTCCTTGTCTGAATACGAAGCAGAAGAAGCCAGGATATAATGCCTGATACAAAATCAAAACAATTACCCAGACACCTTGACCCGGCGGACGCGGAATTCGATCTGTTTCTGTCGCCGTTCTATCTGATTGCGCATGCCGATTTCAAGTTTCACGAAGACCTGGATATAGCGATCGCCAAGTTTGGCCTGGACAGAACTACCTACAGGTTGTTGACCATACTGATGCGGCGCAGTCCGATCAATATCAAGAATCTCTCTTCCTTCGCGATGCTCAAGCGGTCGACAGCCAGCCGGGCACTGATGCGCATGCGCCGGGAGGGCTGGGTGGAACACAGCCTTAATACGGAAGACAACCGGATCACCGATGTCTATCTTACTGCGGCTGGACGGGAACTGGCGGAGAAGGCGATGCGCCTCGGTAGTCGACAATTACAAAAGGCCGTTCAAGGCCTGGATGAACGGCAGATAGAGGAACTAGTAACTCTGCTGCAAAATCTGGTTCACAACCTCAGCAAACTGGCCATCGAATAAAAGCCGCATAAATGCCCTGAAAGTCTCGCGACTAATAATGTGTCACATCATGCCGGGCAGTTGCCCGGCTTGTTACTAAATTTTCAAATTTCGGAATCACCCATGAGAATTGCACGAGACATATCAGAAGCTCCTCGAAATTCCCTTTGGGAAGGAACAGCTGCAGCCGGGCCTAGGCTTGAACCTTTAGTTGGAGATCTGAAGACAGATGTTGCGGTCATTGGGGCGGGTGTTGCCGGACTTTCGACCGCGCTTCACCTTGCGGAAGGTGGGATGTCTGTCGCCGTTGTCGAGGCCGATGATGTGGGTGCCGGTGCTACCGGCAAAAGCGGAGGCCTGCTTGCACCGGATATGATCCGGCATACCCCTTCGGAACTCGAACGTCTTCTCGGGCAGGAGCGGGGTTCTCGGCTGGTTCATTTGATTGGTTCTTCCGCGCACCGGTGTTTCGATCTGATTGAAAAACACGACCTCGCCTGCGATGCCAGCCAGGGCGGCTTCTGGACTCCCGCTCACAATCAGGGCATGGCGGCGGTTCTGGAAAGACGCTCGCTGGAATGGAGTCAGAGGGGCTTCAATGTAAGCTACGTACCCGGCACGGAAACAGTTTCCAGTCTGGGGACAGACCGGTATTGCGGAGCGATCCGGTTTGCCGATGGAGGGACCTTGAATCCTCTGGCCTTCAGTAGGAGCCTTGCCAAGGCCGCCTTGCGGTATGGTGCCAGCATTCACGTTCGAAGTCCGGTAAGGAAATTGGAACGCCGGGTTGATGGTTGGCGCTTGAAAACAGATCAGGGTGCACTTAACGCCGAGCATGTCATATTGGCGGCGAACGGCGGCAATGCGGATCTGCATCCCGGATTACGGCGCACTGTCTTGCCTCTAGATGTTATTGAGTTTGCAACCACACCATTGTCCGCGGGTCAGCAATCCGCAATACTGCATCGGGGGGTCTCTTTCACCGACAAGCAGTCTTATATATTCACAGCACGCTATGATGCAGTGGGACGGTTGATTTCTGCTTTTCCCGACTTTCTGGTCCGGCGCAGTGAGAACGCTTTGGTTAAGGAAGCCAGCCACCGGCTCGAACAGTATTTCCCGCTTCTTGCAGGGATGTCGATCGAATATTTATGGAAAGGCAGAGCATGGATTCATCCTCATCTGTTGCCAAAGGTGTATAAATTGGGCACGGGCGCATTTGCTATTCAGGCCTGTAATGGCCGGGGATTGGCCGCCAATGTTGTTCTAGGCAAGGAGATGGCTTCGGCATTATTGCAGCGGGATCTGGCTTCCCTGTCAGTTCTTCCCGAAACTCCCGTGCCGATCCGTGGCCACTGTCTGACACAATATGTACCTTCTGCATTGATGCTGTTGGCCTTCATTCGCAATCGAATAGGTCAGCCGTCCAGAAGCCGGGCCGCCCGGTAAAAAATGGAGACCCCCGATTCAGCTGATGCCGACGAAGCCAACACCGACGTTTCCACCTACCGCCTGCTGGGCACGTCTTTCTGGTTGCGCCTCAATCTGTGGTTATGAATTTCCCCTGAGCCCGTCCGGCAGCGGTTTGGCTTACTGTCGCTGCGCCGCGATCCAGCGGTCGATGTTGGCTTCCAGTATGTCGAGCGGCAGCGACCCGTTTTGCAGTACCTCGGCATGGAATTGGCGGATGTCGAACTTGGCGCCCAGTGCTGCGGTGGCGCGCTGGCGCAATTCCTGCAGCTTGAGTTCGCCAATCTTGTAGGCCAGCGCCTGGCCGGGGACGGCGATGTAGCGCTCGGCTTCGGCGATCGCGTCGACATCGGTGACCGCCGAGTTGTCGTGCATATAGTCGATCACCTGTTCCCGGGTCCAGTCCTTGCTGTGCAGACCGGTGTCGACCACCAGCCGCACCGCGCGCCACAGCTCACCCTGCAGGCGGCCGAAGTACAGGTAAGGATCGGTGTAGACGCCGAGTTCCTTGCCCAGCGACTCGGCATACAGCCCCCAGCCTTCGGCAAACGCGGTCTCGCCGCCATAAAGGCGGAATGCCGGCACCCCGGTCAGTTCCTGCTGGATGGCGATCTGGAAATGATGGCCGGGGATCGCCTCGTGCAGGAACAGGTCCTCCATATCCCAGGTCTTGCGGCTGGGCAGATCAAAGGTGTTGACGTAAAAAATACCCGGCCGCGAGCCGTCCGCGCTGGGCGGGAAATACTGGCCACCGGCCATGGCTTCGGCGCGGTAGGGCTCGACCGGGCGAATCTCGAAACCGGCCTTGGGAACCACCGAGAACAGTTCGGGAGTCCTGGCGTCGATGCGAGCGCGCAGGGCGTTGTAGGCATCCAGCAAGGCGCTCTCGCTGGTGAACTCGAATTGCGGGTCGGTGGTCATGAAATGGAAGAAGTCCCGCAGCTCGCCCTTAAACCCGACCTGCTCCATCACCGCATGCATCTCGCCGTGGATGCGCGCCACTTCGTTCAGGCCGATCTGGTGGATCGCTGCCGGGGTGAGGTCGGTGGTGGTCCGGGTCTTGACCAGATAAGCATACCAGGCGGCGCCGTCGGGCAGCGCCGCCAGAGAAACCGTGTCACGGCAGGCCGGCAAATACTCATCGGCGATGTAGTCGCGCAGCCGTTGATAGGCCGGCACCAGTTCCGTGCTGATCAGGTTGCGGTAGGCGGCGCTCAACCGGGTCTTGTCGTCGTCGCTGAAATCGGCCGGCAGATGACGGATAGGTCCCCAGAATACGCTGTCTTCAGGCTCGCCCTTGATCACCGCGTCGAGCTGCGGCAGCACTTTGAGCATCAGCACCTTGGGCTGAACCACCCCGGCCTTGACACCTTCGCGCATATTGGCGATGGCCTGGTCGAACAGCGCCGGGATCGCCGCGCCACGCTGCAGCCAGTGGTCGTAATCGGTCACGGTCTGGAACGGTTGGGCGCTGCTGCCCGAGCCCAGCATCGGCAGGAAACTGGTCAGACTGCTGAACTGGTCGACCGGCAACATCCAGTCGGGAAAACGTTCGCCCTCCAGCGCCAGTTGGCGTTCGCGCACGAAGATGTCATAGCTGATCCGCGCCTGGCCTGCGAGCGCACTGGCGTCTACTGCCTGCACTCGTTCCAGCCATTGCTGGTTGAAATCGTGTGTTTGCTGGCGGAATCCGGCGCTTAAAAAATTGGGCAGCCGGTCGTTGTAGCGGGTGTCGCCGATGAACGTGGCCTGGATCGGGCTGAGCTGGAGTGACTCCTCCCAGAAATCGGCGTAGAGCTGATCCAATTGCGCCTCGATGGCGGCAACATCGACTGCGCTCCGGGCCGGCGCCACAGCGTCCGTCGCGGGGGTCGTGGAATCGGCGGAATCGCCGCAGGCAGACAGGAAAACAGCAACAAACAGGACCAGTGCAAACCAATGCAATTTCATAACGACCTCGAGGTGATTGCTTTCCGGGTTCAAGACGATGGGTAATGGGCGCAGTTTGCACCTCGCCGCCGGCGGTGACAAGCGCCAGAAGTCATGCGGAGGCAGCGGTGGGGGCAGAGGTCTTGTGACGGTAGCTGCATAGATCGCGCACGATGCATTCGGGGCAAGCAGGGGTCCGTGCCTTGCAGGTGTAACGTCCGTGCAGGATCAACCAGTGGTGGGCGTGGTGGCGAAACTCCGGCGGCACAACCCGCAGCAACTTCAGTTCCACCTGCAAGGGGGTTTTCCCCGTGGCCAGCCCGGTGCGGTTGGCGACACGGAAAATATGCGTGTCGACAGCGATGGTCGGCTCACCGAACGCGGTGTTGAGCACCACGTTGGCTGTCTTCCGGCCTACCCCCGGCAGCGACTCCAGGGCGGTGCGGTCATGCGGCACGGCGCCGGCAAACTGCGATTGAAGAATCCTGCAGGTCTTGATGATGTTGGCAGCCTTGCTATTGAAAAGTCCAATGGTGCGGATATAAGGCTTCAGACCTTCTTCGCCCAGTTTGAGCATGGCGCCGGGCGTATGGGCAAGCTTGAATAATTTACGGGTGGCCTTGTTGACACTGACATCGGTGGCCTGGGCCGAGAGCATCACCGCGATCAGGAGTTCGAAAGGGGTCGCGTATTTGAGTTCCGTTGCCGGTTGCGGATTGATGGCCTGCAAGCGGCGGAAAAACTCATGGCGATCGGAAGGTTTCATAGTATTTTCCGGGCCCTTCTCAACCGGCATTACGCGCCTGTACCCGGCTCAGCGCCGCTGCAATTTTGCGCTTCTTTTCCGCGTCATCGTGCAGCCCGCCTTTCTTTTTTTCCAAGTTTTGCCGGCGCTCTCGATCAATGGTGGCCAGCCGGGTCTCCCGTGCTTCGAAACGTTGCCGCGCCATTTGCGCCGGGGCTCGGGCGGCACCCAGTGAGCGCAGCTCGATGCAATCAACCGGGCAGGGTGGCAGACAGAGTTCGCAACCGGTGCATTCATCCGCAATCACCGTATGCATTTGTCGGCTTGCGCCCAGGATGGCATCTACTGGACAGGCCTGGATGCACCGTGTGCAGCCGATACACGCCTGCTCATCAATGACGGCGACCGCGGGTGGCATGAATTCACCGTTCTCCGGGTTGAGCGGCAGCGGCTGGCGATCAAGCAGCTTGGCCAGGGCGCGAATGCCCGCCGTGCCGCCCGGTGGGCACTGGTTTATCCCGGCTTCACCACGGGCAATGGCTTCGGCGTAAGGGCGGCAGCCGGGGTAGCCGCAGCGTCGGCACTGGGTTTGTGGCAGCAGTTGGTTGATCCGTTCCACCACGGGGTCCTGGTCGGTGCGAGTTTTACGCGCGTCTGCGGCCAGGCCCAGGTCGAAGACCGCGCCAAGGTTGCTGAATTCCGGGCCAGATGAATGCAAATCACTACCTCACACGCATGCCGGGTCTGGCGCCTGCATCAGGCGCCAGGAGGAACACCTCATCGCCGCCCTCTCCCGCGGCCAGCACCATGCCTTCCGATATTCCAAAACGCATTTTTCGAGCTTGCAGATTGGCCACCATGACGGTCATTCTTCCTTGCAGTTGCGCCGGATCGTAAGCGGCCTTGATGCCGGCAAAAACCGTGCGGGTTGTGCTGCCAATATCCAGCGTGAGTTTCACCAGCTTGTCTGCATTGGGCACAGCTTCCGCTTTGATGATGCGCGCGATGCGCAGATCGATCCTGCTGAAGGTATCCAGGTCGATTTCGTCCGCCAGTGGTTCAAACGCCGCCGGCTTGACCGCACCTGCCGCGGCAGCGTTTTGCATGGATTCGCGGGAGTCCGCAATGATGGCTTCGATTTTCAAGGGATCAATGCGCGTCAGCAGTGGCTCGAAGGTGTTGATAACGCGATCGAGCAGCGGCTGGTCGAGCGCGCGCCAGTCATTCAAATCCAGGCCAAGAAATGCTTCCGCACGCCTGGCGGTAAAAGGCAGAACCGGCGCCAGGTAGGTCATCAGCACGCGAAACAGGTTGATGCCCTGGGTGCAAATGTCATGCACCGCGCTTTCCTGCCCTGCCTGCTTGATCTTCTGCCATGGCTTGGCTTCATCGACGTAACGATTGGCCTCATCCGCCAGCAGCATCACGCGGCGCATCGCAGATTGGTAATTTCTGCCTTCAAAGTCGTTGGCGATGGTTTCGCGCTGCGCCACGAAAGCGGCATAAAGTTCCGGCTGTGGCAGGCTGCTGGCCAGTGTGTTGGAGAATTTGCGCTGGATGAAGCCGGCGCAGCGGCTGGCAATGTTGACGACTTTACCCACCAGATCGGAGTTTACCCGCTGCACGAAATCGGCCAGGTTCAGGTCGATATCACCGGTTCCTGCCCCGAGCTTGGCGGCGAAGTAGTAACGCAGGTAGTCCGGCTGCAGATGATTCAGGTAGGTGCGGGCGCGGATGAACGTACCGCGTGACTTGGACATTTTTGCGCCGTCAACGGTCAGAAAGCCATGGGCAAAGACCGCAGTCGGTGTACGAAATCCGCCACCCATCAGCATGGCGGGCCAGAACAGGGTGTGGAAATAGACGATGTCCTTGCCGATGAAGTGATACAGCTCGGTGGTCGAACCCGGCTTCCACCAGTGGTCAAAATCCAGGCCCTTACGCGCGCAGAGTTCCCGGAAACTGGCGGCATAACCAATGGGTGCATCGACCCAGACGTAGAAATATTTGTCCTTGGTCCCGGGAATGCGGAATCCGAAATAGGGCGCTTCACGGGAAATATCCCAGTCCCGCAGACCATCGGCAAACCATTCCTGCATCTTGTTTGCGATCTCCGGCTGCAGGCTGCCGGAACCCAGCCAGGTTTTGAGGCGTTCTTCAAATGCCGCAAGGCGAACGAAGAAATGCTCGGATTCCTTCATGACCGGGGTTGATCCACTGACCACGGAGTGCGGGTTCAGCAGGTCTGTCGGGGCGTAAGTACTGCCGCAGGATTCGCAACTGTCGCCATACTGATCTTCAGTGCCGCATTTTGGGCAGGTGCCGCGAATGAAACGGTCAGGCAGAAACATGCCTTCCTGTTCGTCATAGAACTGATTGACGTTCTTGCGGATGACATAACCCCCCTCGTCCAGCCGGCGGTAAATCAGTTCAACCAGTTCGCGATTGAACTCGCTGTGGGTGGAGGAGTAGTTGTCAAAACTGATGCCAAAGTCACCGAAGTCGGTTTTGTGTTCTTCATTCATCCGGTCAATCAGTTCTTCGGGTGTTTTACCTTCCGCTCTGGCCCACAGCATAACCGGCGTGCCGTGCGCATCATCGGCCCAGGCAAAATAGCATTCGTGTCCCTGTGCCCGTTGAAAACGCGCCCAGATATCGGTCTGGATGTATTCCAGCATGTGTCCCAGGTGGATCGCGCCATTGGCATAGGGCAATCCGCTGGTCACCAGAATTTGTCGTTCGGAGTTCGTCATGAGAATTTTTGTTGTCGCCGCAATGTCCAATTATGTCATGGCCGCTGTCCGATCTGTACTGGACCCGGTTCTGGTTCTTGCTGCACGGAGTTGGTTAGTTCCCGTCCATAAACGCCACATGCTAACGCGGCACATGGATGTGCCGCCATTTTCGATGACGTAAGTCATTGAAAATGTGAGCGCAGCAAAACCACGTTTTTGCGAAGCGAATCCATAACGGGCAGGGATGCCCGTTTATGGACAGACACTGGTTAGCCAATGTCTTTCAAACCGTAAGTCGATACAATAGCCATTTTTGGCAGCCTCGTTGGCGGGTAGTTTGAAAACTTATGTCCAGTTTGACTGAAGATATTGTCCGCGGCCTGCTGTCCCAGGTTCCGGGCTTCCAGGGCGGCAAGGATATGGTCAGCCTGGGTTGGGTGCGTGAAATTGCCATCGACCAGGACCGGGTAGCAGTAGACCTTCGCGCCAATTATCCCATTGAAGGAACCCGCGCTGAATTGTCCGCGGCAGTGAAGAATGCGCTCGAATCGGATTCGCGTATAGCCCATGCCAGCATCAAGCTCACCTGGCGCGTTTTTGCCCACCAGGTGCAGGGCGAATTGAAGCCGTTGGCAGAGATCAGGAACATCATTCCGGTGGCCTCGGGCAAGGGCGGCGTGGGCAAGTCGGCCACCGCGGTCAACCTGGCCTTGGCACTGCAGGCCGAAGGAGCCCGTGTGGGCATCCTGGATGCGGATATTTATGGTCCCAGCATACCCCGGATGCTGGGGGTTTCCGGCAAGCCAAGAACCATTGGCAAGCGTATCGTGCCGCAGACGGCGTATGGACTGCAGGTGATGTCTATCGGCTTTCTGGTCGAAGAGGACACACCGATGATCTGGCGTGGTCCCATGGTCACCTCGGCGTTGCAGCAGTTGTTGAACGAAACCAACTGGCAGAATCTGGATTACCTCGTGGTTGACCTGCCACCGGGCACCGGGGATATTCAATTGACCCTGGCGCAGAAAGTGCCGGTCAGTGGAGTGGTGGTGGTTACCACGCCCCAGGACATTGCATTGCTGGATGCGCGCAAGGCGGTGCAGATGTTCCGCCATGTCAACGTGGCCGTGCTCGGCGTGATCGAAAACATGAGTACGCACATTTGCAGCCAGTGTGGTTATGAAGAGGCGATCTTTGGTACCGGCGGGGGTGAGAAAATGTCGCAGGAGTACGATCTCCCGCTGCTCGGTCAGTTGCCTTTGGCGATGCGGATTCGCAGTGACCTCGACCGCGGGGTGCCCACCTTGATGGCGGAACCGGATGGAGAAATCTCGTCCAGTTACCGCGAATGCGCACGGAATCTGGCGGCGCTGCTGGCCCTGCGGCCCCGCAACCTGGAGCTGAACTTGCCGCAAATCCAGTTGCACAATCTTTGACCCGATTTTTACGGAGCATGAATTGAGTATCAAGTCCGATCGCTGGATCTGCCACATGGCACAACAGCATGGCATGATCGATCCATTCGAGCCCGCTCAGGTAAGGCACGGGGCGAATGATGCGAAGCTGATCTCTTATGGGACATCGAGTTACGGCTACGATGTGCGCTGCGCCCCTGAATTCAAAATTTTCACCAACATCAATTCCGTCATCGTGGACCCCAAGCAATTCGATGCCAGCAGTTTCGTGGATTTCAACGGCGACGTATGCATCATTCCGCCAAATTCTTTTGCCCTGGCCCGCACCGTCGAGTATTTCAACATCCCGCGCAACGTTTTGACCATTTGCCTGGGAAAGTCCACCTACGCTCGCTGCGGCATCATCGTCAACGTCACTCCGCTGGAGCCGGAGTGGCAAGGGCATGTTACGTTGGAATTTTCCAATACCTCACCGCTGCCGGCAAAAATCTATGCCAATGAGGGTGTTGCACAGTTCGTGTTTTTCGAATCAGATGAACCCTGCCAGATGTCCTACGCCGAGCGGCAAGGCAAGTACCAGGGACAGCGTGGTGTGACCTTGCCCAAGGCCTGAAGCAGCAGCCTGTCTGACTTGGGACGATTCCGCTCGGGAAAGATCAGGGCATCGGCGGTTGCTGAATCAGAACGGCATAGGTCTGAAATGTTTCTTTGCCACGCCGTATTTCCAACTCCACCTGGGTACCCGGCTGGGTGGAGGCGATGGCCAGACTGAATGCCTGGTTGTCCTCGATGACTTCGCCATTAAGGCTGATGATCGAATCACCTTCCCGGATACCCGCATTCCAGGCGGGCCCGCCCCTGGAAACGTCGCGAACGTGAATTCCGCCAGGCTTGAGACTGCCATCGGGCAGGGTGCTTGGAGGCAGATCGGAAAACAGCGCACCCAGCCAGCCACGCCGCACCGAACCGTATTCGATGATCTGTTGCATCACCCCTTGTGCGATACCCATTGGAATGGCAAAACCTATGTTTTGAGCTCCCTGGATGGCACCGAGGTTTCTGGTGTTGATGCCGATCAGTTCGCCGCTGGCATTTACCAGCGCCCCGCCACTGTTGCCCGCATTTATCGCTGCGTCCGTTTGAATGAATCCTTCGTACATCGCCGATCCGATATTGTTTCTCCCCGTTGCGCTGACAATCCCCATGGTTACTGTATGGCTCAAACCCAGTGCATTGCCAATCGCCAGCACGACATCACCGACACGGGGTGCTGAACCTTCGGAAATTGGGGCGGTGGGCAGGCCGCTGAGATCTATTTTCAGCACCGCCAGGTCGGTCTCCGGGTCGGACCCCACCACCTCGGCTCTGGCCAGGCGCCCATCCCACAAGGCAATCTTTATGTTCTGGGCCTGACTGATGACATGATTATTGGTCAGAATATAACCATCTTCGCTGACCAGCACGCCGGAACCCATGTCCCGGCGCATGCGGTATAGATACCGCGGACCGAGGATCTGCTGGGTAGCGGCGTCCACCGGTTGTGGGTCGAGAGAAGTGGTATATATGCTGACCACTGCCGGCGCCGCCCGGTTGACTGCATCGGCATAGGATACCGGCGCCACGGGTGCGGGCGGGATTTGCTCAGGGGCGCTGTTGTTTTGTTCCGGAGCAGTATGGTTGCGCTGGGTCACCGCAGGCCACAGATAGATGACCACGAAGGCGATGGCCAGGCCTGCGGTCAGTGCGCGCAAGAGAAAGCCTATTAGCTTGGTGGCATTTTTCATAGGGGAAATGAATTTGCTGAGACGATTCGGCGTCAGATGGTCAACTTCGTCCATTCTAGCGGCAAATGCATTGTTTCGCATGGCCGCTTTCGGATAAAATGACCGTTTTTACCGGCAGGACAGTAAGTGGTGTCTAAGGCGAATCGCCGACCCTGGTGGGGCGAGCGCGACACGTTCGTGTGTGCCTGAATGCCGCTTTTATCAGTGAGAACAAGCTGTTAGAAGCTGTTGGCCAAAGAACAGACCCCCTCAGGGTTCTTTTCCAGACGGAGAAATAGATGCCAACTGATGGCGTTAACAAGGGACGGCGCCGGTTTTTGATCGCCTCAACCTCGGTTGTCGGTGCGACCGGGGTCGGTTTCGCCGCAGTGCCATTCATCGAATCCTGGATGCCAAGCGCCAAAGCCCAGGCCGTTGGCGCGCCGGTGCGAGTCAACTTCGCGGCTCTGCAACCAGGACAAATCCTGAAAGTGCTATGGCGCGGGCAGACCATAGGCATTCTGCGCCGCACGCAGGAAAGTCTGGATCTGCTGGCTACCATGGACGACCGGCTCAGGGACCCGGAATCAGTGGAATCCGAGCAGCCATCATTCGCCCAGAATGAAGTTCGTGCAGCACGCCCGGAATACCTGGTGGTGAATATGATCTGCACACACCTGGGTTGCGTGCCACAAGTTGTTCCAGAGGTTGGTCCTCAGCCGTGGGATGAAAGTTGGAATGGCGGCTTTTATTGCCCCTGCCACAAATCCAAGTTCGATATGGCAGGGCGGGTGTATAAAGGTGTGCCGGCCCCCAGCAATCTGCGCATTCCGCCTTACCATTATATCGATGACCAGACGCTCCTTATCGGCGTCAATCCGGAAGGAGTAGCATAATGGCCAAGCCTGCTGTTGGCACGCTGTCGAAGAAGGCCGGGGAATTCATGGACTGGCTCGACGAACGCCTGCCGGTTACCAGTTTCTGGAACAATCACCTGGCGGAGTACTACGCTCCGAAGAATTTTAATGTCTGGTATTACATGGGTTCCCTGGCCCTGCTGGCGCTGGTTATACAGCTCGTCACCGGCATCTTCCTCACCATGCACTACAAACCATCGGCCGAGTTGGCATTCGCATCGGTCGAATACATTATGCGGGATGTGAACTGGGGCTGGCTGATTCGCTATATGCACTCTACCGGCGCATCGTTTTTCTTCATCTTCGTCTACCTGCACATGTTCCGCGCGCTGCTGTATGGCTCACACCGCAAGCCACGCGAATTGCTGTGGATTTTTGGCATGCTCATTTACCTGGCGTTGATGGCCGAGGCGTTCATGGGCTATGTCCTGCCCTGGGGCCAAATGTCATATTGGGGCGCACAGGTAATCATTAACCTGTTCGGCGCCATACCCGGCATCGGTGAGCCACTGACCGAATGGATTCGCGGAGATTATTTTCTCTCCGATGCAACCCTGAACCGGTTTTTCGCACTACATGTGATTGCGATTCCGCTGGGTTTGTTGCTGCTGGTGGTTCTGCACCTGGCGGCATTGCACCAGACCGGTTCCAATAACCCGGATGGCATTGAAATCAAGAAACTGAAGGATGATAAAGGCATACCGCTGGATGGAATACCGTTCCATCCGTATTACACAGTGAAGGACATATTCGGCGTGGCCATGTTCCTGCTGGTTTTTGCTTTTGTCATATTTTTCTGGCCGGAAGTGGGTGGCCTGTTCCTCGAGCCGGATAATTTCATACCGGCTGACCCTCTGGTCACGCCCACACATATCAAGCCGGTGTGGTACTTCACACCTTATTACGCCATTTTAAAGGCCGTCCCGGACAAACTGATGGGTGTCCTGTTGATGGGTACCTCCGTGGTCATCCTGTTTTTCGCACCCTGGCTGGATCGTTCGCCGGTCAAATCCATCCGTTACCGCAGCATGCAGTACAAAATCATGCTGGGCCTGTTCACCATAGCGTTTGTCCGCCTTGGCATGTTGGGGATGGCGGAAGGCACGCCGGCGCAGACCTGGGAAATGCGTATCTGGACATTCGTGTACTTTGCCTTTTTTGTCTTGCTCTATTTCCTCAGTCCCAGGGAACGGACAAAGCCGGTGCCTGAGCGAGTGACGCACTGATGATTAGGATTCCCGTACTCCTGAGCGTTGGCGTGCTTGCGCTGGGTTTTTCTGCATCGACATTGGCCAGTGACAGTGAAAGTCATGTCGAACATGCGGGTATCAATATCCGCGATGTGGCTGCGGCTCAGCGCGGCGCGAAACTATTCGTCAATTATTGCCTTTCCTGCCATAGTGCAAGTTACATGCGCTATCACCGCCTGTCGGCGGACCTCGATTTAAGCGAGGAAATGGTCATGCAAAACCTGGTTTTTTCCGATGCGAAAATCGGCGATCAGATGACCATAGCCATGACTCCCGAGCAGGCCCAAAGCTGGCTGGGAAAGGCCCCGCCGGATCTTTCGGTGATCGCCAGAGCGCGCAGTAATGATTGGTTGTACAGTTACTTGAAGTCTTTTTACCAGGATGAAACGGGTGCCTGGAATAATTTGAGTCTGCCGAATGCAGCAATGCCGCATGTGCTATGGCAGCTGCAGGGTATTCAAAAGCCGGTTTACGTTAAGCACGGGGAAGTGGAGGTAGTTGATCATCTGACGCTGGCCACAGCAGGACTGCAAACGCCTGAGGAATACGCGGGAACTGTCCGTGATCTCGTAACATTCCTTGATTACGTCGCTGAACCGGCCAAACTGCGACGTAAAAGCATTGGCATTTGGGTGATGCTGTTTTTAACCGTTTTTGCTGCGTTCGCATATGCGCTGAAGGCGGAATATTGGCGCGATATCCATTGACAGAATGGTAGGGTTTTTTGCATCGGGCTGGCGTAACCGCCGTTGATTATATACAGGGAGAAAATTGTGGCAATATCAGCTCGGGGCAGGTCAACCATGGCGCTTTACTCGTCCGATACCTGCATGGAGAGCCATCGGGTGCGGTTCGTTCTTGCCGAGAAAGGGATCAATGTAGATATTGTCAATGTCAGCGAAGACCTCTCCGCGGCGGAGGACCTGGCCGAATTGAACCCATACAATAAGACGCCCACGCTGGTCGATCGCGACCTCGTATTGTATGACGCCAGCGTGATCAATGATTATCTGGATGAACGCTACCCACATCCTCCATTAATGCCGGTCGATCCCGTTTCGCGTGCGCAATTGCGCCTGGTTCATTACCGGGTGCTGCTCGACTGGTTCGCTTTAGCCCGCGAAATTGAGTCGACCAGTGGCAAGCGCGGGGAGAAACCGCGCAAACAGCTCAGGGAAAGCCTCATTGGAGGCAATGATCTGTTCAAGATGTCCGATTACGTGCTCAGTCCGGAATTGACCCTGGTGGATTGCACGCTGGGTCCCCTGATGTGGCGGCTTCCTTATTACGGCATCAAGTTGGGCAAGCCAGGCGCTGCTGTCGAAGCTTATGCCCACCGTATTTTTTCACGCAGTTCGTTTAAAGCGAGCCTGACGCAGGCGGAGCGTGACTTGTTACTGAATCTTGCCTGAGACCGGCACCCGATGTCTGGTGAAATGACATCCAACCGGCCGTATCTGCTGCGGGCACTGTACGAATGGATCAGCGACAACCGGATGACACCTCATATCCTGGTGGATGCCTCAATTGATGGCGTCGATGTGCCGCAGCAGGCGGTGCAAAAAGGAAAAGTAATTCTGAATATCGACCAGGCAGCAGTTCATGACCTGGACATGGCCAATGAATGGTTAAGCTTCAACGCCCGGTTTTCAGGGCGCCGTTACGAGGTCAGAGTGCCACTGCCGGCAGTGCTGGCGATTTACGCCAAGGAAAATGGCCAGGGCATGATGTTTGCGAAGGAAGAAAGCAATTTGCCCCCGACCGATCCGGAACCAGGTCCTGGTGGTGGCGATATTCGAAAGTCCCATCTCAAACTGGTCAAATAAACCAGCCGTCTGGTCTTACGTCAGATTTCTTCAATAACCTGCCCGCTGCTGGTGCTGATGATGACCGTGGTGGGGCGTCCAGGGGATACCAACACGTTACCCCCCTTGTGCAAAATCCCCTCTCTGGCGTATTCAAAGCGATAACGCAAGCCGTAGGACTTCAGGTTTTCGTTACCGGTCAATTGAATGACGTCGAGCACAACCGTGTCATCCATCAACACCAAACCGTGTTCGCGACACGCCACTGTAGCCGCACGGCGGGCCAGCTCCTTGCTCTTGAGCAAGCGCCACCAGGCCAGCGCGGCGAAAAGGAACAGGACAAACAATAACAATCCGGTCATCGCGTGCTGGCACGCGCATTACTGAGCAGAACATTGACTGCACCGGTGCCGCCATCCACCGGCCGACACGAGGCGAATGCGATCACACCGGGATGTTTTCGCAGCACGCGGTTGGTCATTTGCTTCAGTTTCGGCAACCCCCTGGAACGCAGACCTTTGCCGTGTACGATACGCACACAGCCATATCCATGCCGGGCCACATCCGCCAGGAACCGCAGCAAGACTTCATTTGCCACTGTTTCGCTCATTTGATGCAAATCGATGGAATCGGCCACGCTGAAGTGACCTCGCCGCAAGCGGCGAAGCAGGCGTGGAGGGTAGCCTGGACGGAGAAACAGCAGCTCTTCACCGGTTTCCAGTTCTTCTGAATCATCCAGCGGTAGGAGCAATTCACGCAGCACGGATGCTTCATCCCGGCGGCGTTGTTGCGGTATGGGACGCGGTTTTTGCATGTGGTGTACCAGCCGATTATCGGACGTTAATGGCTGAACGCCGGACATGGCTGCGCGGAAATCGCCCTCGTCACTGCTGGGTTTTTCTTTGGATTTCATTTTCGTACCTGGCTGAGGAAGCCCTGATCCATCAGGCATGTGCTCCATATATAATTGGTGCCCATCCATAAACGGATGTGCACTAATGCGGCACATGGAAGTGCCGCCATTTTCAATGACGTAAGTCATTGAAAATGTGAGCGAAGCAAAACCACGCTTTTGCTTCGCGATTCCATAACGGGCTGGGATGCCCGTTTATGGACAGACACTAATTGGTCAGAGTTTCCTTAAGTCCGTACAATATCACCTCTGCGACATTTCCGTCCTGGAATCAAAACATCAATACCCCGGCGTGGGGCACAGGTGACTGTGACGATACACGGTATGCATTTTTTGCTCAGTAATGACGATGGGATTACCGCTCGCGGTATTCAAATCCTGTCTGAATGGATGAAGCAGCTGGGAGACGTGACCATCGTGGCGCCGGACCAGAACTGCAGCGGCGCCAGTAATTCACTGACGCTGAATTCCCCCGTTCGCATCCGCGAAATCAGCGAACGGACGTATCGCGTGAATGGCACACCCACCGATTGTGTGCATATAGCACTGACCGGTTTACTTGACAGCGATCCTGACATGGTCGTATCAGGCATCAATGCGGGAGCCAACCTGGGAGACGATGTCATTTATTCGGGTACCGTTGCAGCGGCCATGGAAGGACGCTTCCTGGGGCTGCCGGCGATTGCCGTGTCACTGGTGTTCGATGAAAAACCCATCCACTACGAAACAGCTGCACAGGCAGTGGTTTTAGTTATTGAACGCCTGTGTCAGGATCCTTTGCCCGCCGATACCATTTTGAATATCAATGTTCCTGATATTCCGTGGGGGAACATTCGTGGCTTTGAAGTAACGCGCCTGGGACACCGCCATCGAGCGGAGCCAACGGTGCGTATGCTCGATCCGCGTGGCGAGCCCATGTACTGGATCGGCCCGGCAGGTGCGGAACAGGATGCGGGGCCAGGAACGGACTTCGACGCCGTGCGCCGGCGTTATGTATCCATTACCCCGATCCACGTGGATTTAACCCGTTACCAGGCGCTGGAACAGGTAGCACGCTGGGTTGCGGACATTTCGCTGGTTGGCCACAAGGCCGAAGAGATGGCCACGTGATTCACCGGCATACGCTGAAATCAGCAGCCAAAGGAAGCGGCATGACTTCCCAGGGCACCCGTGACCGGCTGGCGCAAAGATTGCGCGAGCACGGTATTGCGGATGAGCGAGTGCTCAAAGCCATCGCCAATGTGCCACGACATGAATTCGTCGATGAGGCTTTGTCCAGCAGGGCATACGAAGACACCGCGCTGCCGATCGGCCAAAGCCAGACGATTTCCCAGCCCTGGATTGTCGCGCGGATGACCGAGGTGGTGCTGGATGGCGGCTCGCCCGGAAAAATCCTGGAAATTGGAACGGGATCGGGTTACCAGTCCGCCATCCTGGCCTCTCTGGTTGCTCAGGTGTTCACCGTCGAAAGAATCGAAGAATTGCTAAAATTGGCGCGCCGGCGATTCCACCACTTGCGTTTGAACAATATCTTCACACGCCACGCCGACGGCCATCTTGGCTGGCCCAGCCAGGCGCCCTTTGATGGCATCGTGGTGACTGCCGCGGCGGCAGAGGTCCCTGCAGAGCTGCTGCAGCAACTGCGGGTGGGCGGGATTCTGGTCATTCCGACCGAAAGGAACGGTGCTCAACGTCTCTTGTCCATCCGCAGGACGGAGAATGGTTTCGAGGAGAAGGATCTTGGTGGTGTCATATTTGTTCCGCTGCTCAGTGGTCTCAGCTGAACCATGCCCGGTCACGCTGTCTGTCACGGCCGGTTTAAATCAGCTGGCTTGATCCCATGACGGCGGTGACGGGTTTGCACGGGCATTTGTGGCAAAGATTGTATGATCGTGTGCTGGCATGGTCTGCCCACCCGCGTGCACCCGCCATCCTGTCAGTGCTGAGTTTTGCGGAATCCAGTTTTTTCCCGGTTCCGCCGGACGTGATGCTGGCTCCAATGTGCCTGGCCCGGCCGAAAAAGGCCTGGTTTTTCGCCAGCATCTGCACGGTGAGTTCCGTGTTCGGCGGCGTGTTGGGTTATCTCATCGGCCGCTGGGCATTTTCCAGCATCGAACCGTGGCTGCTCGATTCTGCTTACGCGGCTGTGTTTGCGCGGGCAGTGAATGCTTTCCAGACCTGGGGCGTGGTTTATATTTTGCTGGCCGGATTCACACCCATTCCCTACAAGATATTCACCATCAGCGCCGGTGTCGTGGGCATGCCTTTGGTTCCCTTTCTGCTGGGTTCGGTGGCAGGCAGGGGCGGGCGGTTTTTCCTGGTGGCGGGCATCATCCGGCTGTTCGGAGAGCGAGCCTCGGATCGGCTGCGCAGCTGGGTGGATTTGGCGGGCTGGACCGTCCTCGTTCTGGTACTGCTGGGCTTCCTGGCCTGGTGGTGGTTCAAGGCTGCGGCATGAACCAATTCCAGCCTGTTTTCGTCATGTTGCTGCTGGCCAGCCTGCTGGGATCCTGCGCGGGGGAACCCCCTGCGCCGTCTGAAAATCGCAGTGGACGTTCCGCGACCTATAACCGCACACCCGATGGGTATTACCGTGTTCGTCGTGGTGACAACCTGAACGCCATTGCCTTCAAATTTGGCATGGACTGGCGTGAAATCGCTCGTCTTAATGGAATCTCTGCTCCGTACGTGATTTATCCTGACCAGGTCCTGCAGTTGACCCCTGGTACGCAGCAGGCTGCGGCGGCAGCGCCATCAGAAAACCCGCCAGGCAATTCGTCATCAGCCCAAATATCAGCCGCTACCTCACCTGCAAGCACCACTACGCGTGCCCTTGAAGGTCCCGGGTCCAGCACCAGCACACTGGATCAGCCGCTGAGCCAGCCGCCCACCAGGCCAGACCCGGAATCAGCGCCCCCAGCCGAACCGGACACCGCGGCGCCTGCCGGAACCCAGGCGACAGCCGCAACCCAGGCGCCTGCGGGAAGCAGTTATTCGAGTCCGGCCGGCGATCCGGGACGTTGGTTGTGGCCGACAGAAGGCAGGGTGCTCAGCAGTTTTCACACCAATGACCCGGCCCGCAAGGGTATCGACATTGGCGGCCGTGCTGGCCAGCCAGTGCTGGCTTCAGCTGCTGGCCAGGTGGTGTACAGCGGCAGTGGACTGATCGGTTACGGTGAGTTGATCATCATCAAGCACAGCGACAGGATGCTCAGCGCCTATGCGCACAACAGCAAACGTATGGTCAACGAAGGACAGCAGGTCACTGCAGGCAGCCAGATCGCTGCAATGGGCAGCAATGATCGTAACCAGGCGGTGCTGCATTTTGAAATCCGGCTCAACGGCAGTCCGGTGGATCCGCTCAAGTATTTGCCACAGCGCTGAGCTGCGGGTTAGCAGGCCCTAGTCCCAACTGCTCCACATCTTTTTAGCTTCCAACCACTGCTCGGCGTTCATACCCTGCGCACCTTCGGGCATCAGCTTCGCACCCGGATGTTGAAAATACGGGCGGGTCCAGGTGCCACGATCATACAGAGACTCGATGTTCCGGCGATACACTTTATCGACTTCGTTGTGGTGTAACGGCTCCTGATCCAGCCACAAATTCTTCGGATGAATTGGCCGTGAGTACATTTCCTGAAACAGCTCGGTGCGCAAGTCTTTCAACCAGTTGCTGTTCAAATTCATCGCACGAAACTGACGCAGTGCTTCGATGTCGATAACGGCTGATACCACGGTATTGCTGCCCGATACGGAATGGCTCAACACTTCTCCGCGATAACCGATGAGGTGACTGTTGCCGCCGGAGATATCGACGGGATGCCGGGATGCTGCTGACAGGTATACCGGGCCAATATTGGGACACAGCATATAAACGCTGTTGAATTCGGCATGCCCGCGATTTTGCACCATCCAGCTGCCACCCGGTGTGCCACCACAATTGGTCATCGGCACGGCTTCCGAGGGACGATAAACCACTTCCGCGCCATTGAAGGCGAGCGCACGCACCGCCTCCGGATATTCGCCATCGGAACAGCAGATGGTGCCAATATTGCCGATATCATCGGTTTTTAAAACCGGATAAAAGGCGTCGATACCGCTACCGAACAGCTCCACCCAGCGGTCATAAACATCATGCGGGGTACAAGAGCGCTCCCGGGACCAGAGATGATTCTTGGCCGCTTTATGTACCACTTCACCAGCGGGGCCAATCACAAACAAGGTATTAAAAAAGCGATCAACCATCACTTCAGGCCAGCGCGCCTTGCATTGCACAATGATGTACGTGTTGTACATCCTGGCCAGCCGCCCCAATGTCTCGGTCTCTTCACCCGGTATATCGATAAAAAGCTCATTCGCAGCCAGTTTATGCGGCAGGTCAAATATTTCGTCGGTAAAACCTGTCAATGCGCCTTCGGCCAGCGCGATGACCTTGACCGGCATATTGATATTAACCATGGTGACAGCAGCATGGACGACATCCTCGATGGTTTCGAGGTTGTGCCTGATATGACGTCTTTGCGCAATGCCGTATGCGACAGTGGACAATCCCAAAGCGATGTAGGGCGCAACGGGTCCGGGGGTTTTCGGCGCGGAGCTAGTCATGGGTTTTTCCTCCTGTGCCACGAAAACTCTGCAATGGTCAGAGTTTCCCTGGGACAATGATTATTGTTGCGGATGAACATCAACCGCGTGTCGGGTACGATAAATTATGAAAAAGAACATCAATATACTGATGAAACAAAACAGCGCTGCCATCTGATTGATGCGGCTGTAATCACCATTGTCGATCATCGAAGCGGCAATGGCCGGACCGGCCGCAGCTCCCAGTCCCTGGAAACCGGTTACCAGCACCAGGAAGTTCCCCTTGATATCAATTTTGGCGATCACCCCCAATTGATAGGAGTTGGCCAGCATGAACAGAGCCTGGAACAAGCCCGCGCCGAGATAGAACGTGAGCGAAGTGAAGTGGCCAAGCAGCAACCACAACACCAGCATTTGTCCAAGCAGGGCCAGGGCAAGCGGAGCGGCCCGCCCGTAACGGTCACTGGCAATAGCCGCGGCGCCCGCACCCACTATGCCGGCAAATTGCGACACACCCAATGCCAGACCGATGGTTCTGGTTGCCAGGCCGGCAGCCTGACCCACGCGCTCGATGTAGGTCCAGAAACCAAAGATATTGGAGAAAAACAGAAAACTGGCAATCAAGCCCAGCCATATCAACGCGGCATAGCCTGGCGTTTTGCCACCGGCGCCACTTGCTGCGATTTTTTGCGCACCTTGGGAAGGGTAGCGTGATAAGGTCGGCAACATCAGCACTGAAGCAGCGGCCAGCATGTAATAAAGTCCACTGACCGTCCACTGCGCCAGGATGTATGGAGTCCCGGCAAAAGCCAAAAACATCATGGCACCCTGTACCACCTGAGCAATTCCGAAGGCCTGGTCCGGATGCTTGTTGTCACCCAGGGCGGCGACCGTCACCGCAAAAATGGATCCCGCGGTAAATCCGGCCAAAAAACGCACCATGGACAAGGGTGCAAATTCGGTCAGATTGGCGCTGAGAATATTGAGCAACGCGGTGGCGATTAAGCCGGTTGCCAGCACGATTGTCCACGACACTTTGCGAATCCACAACGCGGCCAGCAGTGAAGCGATGACCAGTCCCATCCCCTCCAGCGATGCTATATAGCCTGCCTGCTGTTCGCTGAAACCAAAGTCATCAATCACACCACCGACCAGCATGGGCATCAAAATAATCGCTGCCGGTCCCAGGGGATAGACCGTGGAAACAAGGAATGTCGTGGACAACTTGTGATCGAACGTTCTTATGTTTTTCTTCCCGGTGGTCGCCGCTGTATTAATCTCTTCTGTATTTACTTATATCTTCTCTGCCGGATTCAGCTCCCTTGATTTCGACAAATACGATACGGATCGGAGTTTGGCCGACATTTTCGCCAAAATGTTTGCCAACCGCTTCAAACCATGTCGTGGAGCCTGTTTTTTCCTCGACAATGAAGGACTCTCCTTGTTCCGGAGTTATCCTGAGAGAGCCGCCCGCAACGATATAGGAAACTTTCGCGGGATGTGTATGCCAATTATCCTTTTGCCCCGGGAGAATCTCGTATTCGACCACGCGAACGTGTTCGTTCTCCAGCAACGCTTTATACATGTCGGGTGACACGACGACCGGATCGATCTCCTCAGCGGGCGTTTGTGCCGGTACAGCGGAAGATATTGCCGCCAGAAATAAACTGATTACCATGAATGACTTGTACATGTGTTGCACTCCTGTTGAAGGACCCACTGAATATTCTCAAACCTTGACATGGACATGGTTTGGGATCAATGATTTTTTCTGTTTCCGGCGCCGTTTTGTCCGTCGGCTCCTCCCTGCTCGGGTGTATTGCAGACTGAATTCCCGCTGTAAACCAGACTTTTCACAGGTCATCCCGAAATTTATTGACATCATCAAGCACGGCGTGGTTAATTAGCATTCGCTACGCAGTCGCCGTTGGACCGCGGTCGTAGTTTTGCAGCAGGCCCTTCGAACAACCTCGTAGTTCTTGGTTATTTTCGTCAATTTTTTAATGCAATGGTGAACAGCGCACCCCGCGTCTGCAACGGCGCGCGCTGGTTAGGAGAATGTGACTTATCGGCAGGGTACTTAAATTATAAACATGGAGGGAAATGAGGATGAACGTCCGACTTTATCGTAGCCATTCCCCTGGAATGGCAGTTGCGCTCAGAGCCGTCATAGGCTGCGCAGCTATTTTTGCATATGGCACCGGGATTTCAGCAGCGGCGGAAGAGGAGACGATAGTCAGCGTGCCGGTTGCGCCCTACGTTGCACCACCCAATTTACCGACTGATGAACCACCCGTTGAAAGGGAACCGTTCCCGGAAGGGGGCCCCGAACCAGCTGGGCCCATACCGGAGCCGGAGCCGGTCGACGATGGGATCACCCAAATTGAAGAAGAGCCGGAACCCGGCCCGCAGTTACCCGACTTCGCCCCGCCCGATGCGCTGTCGGCGCCCGATGTGAATGTTCCGGGTGTCACCGCCAATGCATTCCCCCCGGATACCGTGCTCGATGTGGGACCCAACCATGTCGTGCAAATGGCCAACAATTCCGGCTATGTCGTGTATGACAAGCGGGGTAATCCGATCCCGGCGGGTACGCCTAACGCTGCCATTCGGCTGATGAGTGCACTTTGGCCGGCCGGAAATGTCTGCGCCCAGGACGATACCGACCCCATCGTGGTTTACGACCACCTTGCCGACCGCTGGTTGATCGCGCAGGTCATCCGTGATCCGGGGGCTCCGGGCGGAGGCGCGTTCAATCCACCCGGCCCTGCGCTGTGCATCGCGGTATCGAGAACGCCCGATCCAACCGGGACCTGGGCTGCCTATAGCTATGGTCCGGCGGCCTTGCCAGGGGGAATCTTCCCGGACTACGAGAAGATTGGCGTGTGGGAAGACGGCTATTACATGTCTTCCTACGAAGGCAGCAACCTCGGCATCTGGGTTTTCAACCGCAACAGTATGCTTACCGGCGTGGCGGCGAACTTTATGAAGACGACCATTTCATCACTGACCGGAAACCCCGGCGTGAGAGACACACGCATTCTTCCAGTCGACCTTGATGGCCCCCCTCCGCCGGCGGATACGCCAAATTTCTTCGTGCGCCCGGTGGACGACCAGCAGGATGTGGGGGATCCAACTGACCGCATCGAAGTCTGGACGGCAGCTACCAACTGGGCCGTACCCAGTCTGACCTTCACTCTGGTGGATACTCTGACACCGGCATCATTCCAGGTCATGGTGTGCAACCGAAACGGTGGCGGTACGCGTGATTGCATACCGCAACCCGGCACCGCCAATACCGTCGATGCGCTGTCCAACCGGCCCATGATGCAGGCCAAGTTCCGCAATTTCAACGGGGACTGGCGCATTGTCTTTAACCAGACCATCGATGTATCCGGCAGCATCAACGGTCTGCTGGGCTTTACACCTGCTGCTGAGGTTGCGGGCATCCGCTGGTACGAACTGCAGAACGGTGGAGCCGGCTGGGGCATCCGCCAGGAGGGCACCTACGCGCCGCAACCGATCTTCGCCGATGCAGAGAACGAACTGAACCACCGCTGGATGGGCAGTATGGCCATGGATGGGCAGGGCAGCATGGCTCTCGGCTATAACATCGTTAATACCGATCCGGCCGCGGCGCTGCCGCCCAGCATCAGCTATTCCGGGCGCGAAACGAGTGACCCGCTTGGCCAACTGACGCAGATCGAGCAAAGCATTCTGGTAGGCACGAATACGGAAGGTGGCGTCGGTGCACGCTGGGGTGATTACAGCGCCATGTCAGTCGATCCGGTGGACGATTGCACGTTTTGGTACACCACCCACGTAGCGACCGGCGGTGGCGGTAAACCGACGCAAATCGCTTCATTCGGTTTCGACTACTGCGCCGCCGATCTCAGTGTCACCAAGTCCGACAGCCCGGACCCGGTGATCGCAGGTCAGCAGTTGACCTATACGGTAACGGTATTCAATGCGGGACCACTCGACGCGACCAACGTGACCGTGGTCGATACGCTGCCCGCGGGGGTAACGTATCAGACCAACACCGACAGCTGCGTCCAGGCGCCAGCGGGAACGTTAACCTGCAGTCTTGGCAGCATCCTTGCAGGGAATTCGAAAAATTTCAATATCCAGGTACTGGTCAACTCTGACCTGACGGAATCGGCTGGACCGACATCGATTACCAATACTGCGGTTGGTTCCCTGGACCAGGCGGATGACGACCCGAGTAACAACACGGCAACGGCAACTACCGTCGTCAATGAGTCGGCTGATCTGTTCGTGCAGAAATCGTGCAAGCCGGACACGTTCATCGCATCGGGTGGAACGGCGACCTGCTTTATTGATGTCACCAATCTCGGTCCGTCCTCCGCACGTGATGTTTCTCTGACCGACACGCACTTCGCCAACGGCGGGTTTGCGTTCACCGTGACAGACGCCACCACTGATCCCGCGGGAGGCACATGCATTATCGCGGCTGGTGTCGTGACGTGCGACCTCGGGGACATCGCCGCAGGGGCAAAGGTGACCGTGGCAGTGGAGTTGACTTCCGACGCCGAGGGCGATGTCAACGACTCAGCTACCGCGACCAGCCCGACGCCGGATCCCAACCTCGACAACAATACGGCAACCGGCGCGGTCCACTTCAGAGCTGCAGCCGATCTGGCGCTGACCAAGACGGACACTCCTGACCCGGTGATTGCTGGCGAGAACCTGACGTATGACTTGTCGATCACCAACAATGGCCCGTCAACGGCCGTCAACGTGGTCGTAACCGACCTGCTGTCTGCAAGCTTGAGCGTGGTATCGATTACCTCAAGTGGCGGTACGTGCAATGCCGGCACCCCGGGTAGCGTGGCAAGCACCTGCACGTTCGACTCGATGGCCGACGGCGCAGTCGAGACCATGCAGATCGTCGCCAAGGTGAGCCCGTCTGTCCCGAATGGCACTATTTTGTTTAACAATGCACAGGTGTCCAGCGACACCGCCGACTCGGACAATTCCAACGACCTCGCAACGACGGCTACCACAGTCAATGGCAGCGCCGACCTGTTGATCAGCAAGTCAGACAGTCCGGATCCGGTAGTGGCGGGTTCCAACCTGACTTACACGATGCGGGTAAGCAACGTCGGACCATCCGTGGCAACTTCCGTGCAGGTTTCGGACACCCTGCCGCTCGAGGTCGACTTCCTGAGCGCGGTGATTTCACATGGCAGTGGAACCTGTGAAGCGCTGGCTGGTTCACCGACAGTGGTTAACTGCAGTGTGGGTACCATCGCCGTGGGTGACTATGTCGATGTCATCATCCAGGTCCAGGTCAAGGCGGACACTCCGGATCAAACCGTATTGTCGAATACCGCCACCGTTTCTTCAGCGACCACGGATCCGAATCCAGCGAACAACTCGGACACGGAAACCACCACGGTCACGCTTGGCGCGGAAATCTGGCTCGACAAGACCGGCGTCGAAATTACCGGCAACCCATCGCGGACCATTCGCTATACGCTGACGGTGAACAACCTTGCCGGCTGCGAAGCTGATGACCAGTTGTCCTGCGGAGCCGGCGGACCATCAGACGCCGAGAACGTCGTGGTCGTGGACACATTGCCTCTGACCGCGAAGAAACTGAAAGTGGTGTTTGTTTCTGAGAACTGTGTCTACAACAAGACGACGCATAAGGTGACCTGCACCTTGCTGCAAGCCTTGCCATTCGGAGCGTCTGCGTCATTCATCATCGACGTTCAGCCGGTGGGCAGCGTCGGTGACATCACCAACAGTGCGACGGTAACGAGTTCGACGGCTGATCCGGTTGCAGGCAACAACACCGACTCACTGAAGATGACCGTCAAGGGCGGAACGAGCAAGCCCTCGAAGTAAGCGCAGAATAGCCCGGGGGCATGGTTGCTCCTGGTAGCGCATAAGTTGGAGCGGCGGTAATGTCCGCCGCTCCTTTTTATCAACTCCGTCTCCGTGTCGGGTTGTCGTATAGTCTTTCAGTATAATTAATTCATTAACCCGGGGGTCAAACGGTCTGGGGCACGTTGGCAGCCATAGTGGCGTTATTCGTCTTCAAGGTAGTACCGGTTTCGGTCCCGACGGTCATCATGAGTTTGCTGGTCAATGCCGGAGCATGGGGCCTGACCGCTTCCTGGCTTTACCATACATCAAGCGTCTGGCGGCATCAGCGCCGCCACGACACGGCGCTGCTCGGACACCAGCACATTGAACGTGCGGCAGGCCGCCTGCGTGCTCATCACTTCTGCCCCGATCCCTCGAGTATAAAACACCATCATCAGCTCCGCGGGCAGAAAATGTTGCCTCGCTCCGGTGCCGAGCAGCACGATATCAGGGGCAAGATCGAGTACAGGCTGCAGCATTGATTCGCTGATGTTGTTGATGTTGGTAACGGCCCAATCCGTAATCAGGCGGCTGGCGGAAAGAATCAAAGGGCCACGGTACCAATCATCGACAATGCGGATTGCTTCAGCGGAAATCGCCCGAATGAACAGGTGATCGCCGGGCTGTTGCAGTGACAGATCCATGAGTCCGGCCTTTTTCAGGTTTTCCCGGGCAGCGTGATAAGCGGTTTCTTCATGTTACGTCTGAAGAAACACGCCACCTGGCCGATCACATGCACCCGTTCTGCTTTGCATTGACGCCCGATTTCATCGATCCAACCTTTTCGTGTTGCTCTTTCTGCTCGCAGTTTCACCTTGATCAGTTCATGTTTGTCCAGGGCTGCTTTGAGCTCGGCAATGACGTTCTCCGTCAAGCCCTTGTCCGCGACGGTAACCACCGCGTTCAGGTGGTGACTGAGTCCTCGCAGATAAGACTTCTGTTGGGCCGATAGTGACATGAACTGGTTCCTGATATGGCAAACTGTGAAGGGTTATAGTCCGCGTGCCGGCGCATGGCCGCAGCCCGGGGTAAATTCTACCACGTGATGGAACTAGTTCTGATGGCACAAAGCAAAAGCAGCAAACGGTGGTTGACGGAGCATTTCGATGATCACTATGTGAAACAGGCACAGAAATTGGGCCTGCGTTCCCGTTCGGCATTCAAATTGCTCGAACTCCACGAAAAGTACGGCCTGATCAAGCCCAGGGCGTGCATTGTTGATCTCGGTTGCGCACCGGGTGGTTGGAGTCAGATTGCCAGGAAACACACCGGCAGAGCGGGCCGGGTGATCGGTCTGGATATCCTCGCCATGGAGCCGATCGACGGTGTTGAATTCATCGCGGGGGATTTCACTGAAGACGAGCCGGTGGCCAGGCTGGAAGCCCTGCTGGCAGGACAGCCGGTCGATCTTGTGTTGTCCGACATGGCCCCCAATATGAGCGGTATGGCCGTAACGGACCAGGCAAAAGCCATTTACCTGGCTGAGCTGGCATTGGCATTTGTGCAATCGCATTTGCAACCAGGCGGCGATTTTCTGGTCAAGGTATTCCATGGGCAGGGATTTGACGCATTTGTTGGCGCAGTCCGGCCCCTGTTTGATAAGGTGGTGGTGCGGAAACCGGATGCTTCGCGGTCACGCAGCCGCGAAGTTTATTTGCTGGCCCGGGGACTGAAGTCCAGGTAAACGGTTGCCGGGGTTTATGCATACGGCGCTGTTATAGCGTTATTGAGAGGAAATCGATTTGAACGATCTGGCCAAGAACCTGCTTACCTGGGCGATCATCGCTATCGTACTGGTGTCCATTTTCAACCACTACGCCAGCGTTGGCACCGCGCCGGACCCTTTGTCCTATTCCCAGTTTCTGAGTAATGTCAGAAACGGGCAGGTTGCCCAGGTGCACATCGAGAGCACCCAGAGTGGTAACACGGTCAGCGGACGGGGCACGGATGGCAAGGATTTCCACACCTTCGGGCCGCCTGATCCAAAGCTGATCGACGACCTGGTGGAAAACAAAGTCGAAATCACTGCCGAACCACCGGCGGAGCGGTCTGTTCTGGTTGATTTAATCCTTGGCGTGGCGCCCATACTCCTGCTGATTGGCGTTTGGGTCTACTTCATGCGCCAGATGCAGGGTGGTGGTGCTGGCCGTGGGGCCATGTCCTTTGGCAAGAGCCGGGCGAAATTACAGGGCGAAGACCAGGTCAAGATCACTTTTGCCGATGTGGCCGGAGTTGAGGAAGCCAAGGATGAAGTCAGCGAACTGGTCGAGTTCCTGCGCAATCCTGGTAAATTCCAGAAACTGGGTGGCCATATACCGCGCGGCGTGCTGATGGTAGGCGCGCCAGGTACCGGCAAGACCCTGCTGGCCAAAGCCATCGCCGGAGAAGCCAAGGTTCCCTTCTTCTCGATATCCGGTTCGGATTTCGTCGAAATGTTCGTGGGCGTGGGTGCTTCCCGCGTGCGCGATATGTTTGACCAGGCTAAAAAGCACGCTCCCTGCATCATCTTCATCGATGAGATCGATGCGGTCGGCCGTCATCGCGGCGCCGGTCTGGGTGGCGGTCACGACGAACGTGAACAAACCCTCAACCAGTTGCTGGTTGAAATGGACGGATTCGAAGGCGGGGAGGGCGTCATTGTCATAGCCGCCACCAATCGGCCCGATGTACTGGATCCGGCGTTATTGCGGCCAGGACGTTTTGACCGGCAGGTTTATGTACCCTTGCCTGATATCCGCGGCCGTGAGGCCATTCTGAAGGTACACATGCGCAAGGTGCCGCTGAATGATGATGTCGTTGCCAAGGTTATTGCACGCGGAACGCCCGGGTTTTCCGGCGCGGACCTGGCCAACCTGGTCAATGAAGCGGCATTGTTCGCGGCGCGTGACAACGCCAAATCAGTCACCATGGACCACCTCGACCGTGCCAAGGACAAGATCTTGATGGGCACGGAACGGCGTTCCATGGTCATGTCCGAGAAGGAAAAGAAACTGACTGCTTACCATGAGGCGGGGCACGCCATTGTCGGACGGCTGGTGCCGGAACACGACCCGGTATACAAAGTATCCATCATTCCGCGCGGCAGGGCTCTGGGTATTACCATGTTCCTGCCCGAACAGGACAAGTACAGCATTTCGCGCAAGCAACTGGAAAGCCAACTGGCCAGCCTGTTCGGTGGGCGCGTTGCCGAAGAGCTCGTATTTGGCGCCGAGAACGTCACCACCGGCGCTTCCAATGACATTGAGCGTGCCACGACCATAGCGCGCAATATGACCACCAAATGGGGCCTCACCGAGCGATTGGGTCCGCAGACCTATGCTGAAGAGGAAGATGAAGTTTTCCTGGGCCGGTCGGTGACACAGCATAAACACGTTTCGGATGACACTGCGCGCCTGATCGATGAAGAGGTTCGCACGATCATTGACAGCGCTCATCTCAGGGCGAAAAACCTGCTCGAAAGCCACATCGACCAGTTGCACCTCATGGCTGGCGCCTTGATGAAATACGAGTCCATAGACGGCAAGCAAATTGACCAGATCATGGAAGGTCGCGAGCCGGATCCGCCAGCAGGCTGGAATGACATCGAGCCTGAGGCGAAAACACCTGCCCCGGATGCGGCTGAGAAGGAAGCCCGTTCAACCATTGGCGGACCCGCTGAGCAGGTCTAGCAAACGCCAGACATGTCTGAGATCTATTGCTGGTAAGCCTGATTGAGGACCCGGTCACTGAATTTTGCCGGTAAGGTCCTGACATTGGATCGCCCCCTGGTGATGGGAGTACTCAACGCCACAGCGGATTCTTTCTCCGACGGCGGCCGCTGGCTGGATACCGATGAAGCTCTGCGGCATTCGATGGACATGGCCGCTGCCGGGGCCGACCTCATCGATATCGGCGGTGAGTCAACGCGTCCCGGGGCTGGATCTATTTCAGCGGAAGAGGAAATCAGCCGAGTGATCCCGCTGATCGAGCGGCTTCGAGCTGAAACGGACATACCGATTTCCATTGATACCAGTAAGCCAGAGGTCATGCGGGAAGCTGTGCGCGCAGGTGCGGGCATGATCAACGATGTCCATGCATTGCAAAATGAAGGCGCTGTCGACGCGGCCGCAAAGTTGCAGGTTCCGATATGCCTTATGCACATGCTCGGCCAGCCCCGCGACATGCAGAAAGCCCCGGCCTACGCGGACGTGGTTGCGGAGGTTTGCGCCTTTCTTTTGTCGCGTGCTGAGAAGTGCCAGGCGGCAGGCATTCCGGCCAGCGCCATTGTGCTGGATCCGGGTTTTGGTTTTGGCAAGAGTCTGCAGCACAACCTTGACCTGTTTCACGCCATACCGCGCTTGTGTGCACTGGGCTTCCCACTGCTGATCGGGGTTTCGCGCAAATCCATGCTCGGCGCCATCACCGGCAAGCCGGTGCATGAGCGTACGACTGCGTCCGCTGTCGCTGCGGTGATGGCGGCGCGCTATGGTGCTTCGATCCTGCGGGTCCATGATGTGGCTGCAACCGTGGATGCACTCAAGACAGTCGCAGCGCTTACGGCTGAAAATGCCGGGGCAGAAAATGCTGTCACCCCGGCTCCCATGGGTTCAACCCGGAAAGCCCATTAGGAGGCGCGATGATCGCGAAGAGATTTGGATTCACAAGGAATTTTCTGAGGGAGCGCAATGCCGGGCTGTATTGCCGACTGAAGAAAATTCCTTGTGGATTCAAAAATCGAGCGAGGGCGTGTCTCCTAATGGACTTTCCGGGTTAGAATCACGCCATGAATAACAAGTACTTTGGAACTGACGGCGTGCGCGGCACGGTCGGTGAATTCCCGATTACCGCCGACTTCATGCTCAGGCTGGGCCGGGCGGCAGGTATCGTGTTGGCCAAGGGTGAGAAACGGGCTGTCGTTATTGGCAAGGACACACGAATTTCGGGCTATATGTTTGAGTCCGCGTTGGAGGCCGGTCTGGCGGCCGCCGGAGCCAACGTGTTTTTGCTGGGGCCCATGCCGACGCCCGCCGTTGCCTACCTGACACGCACTCTGTATGCCTGCGCCGGGATCGTCATTTCAGCATCGCACAACCCTTACCTGGACAACGGCATCAAGTTTTTCTCCGCTGACGGTGAAAAGTTGCCGGACGAGGTGGAAACGGCCATTGAAACAGCACTGGAGGGGCCTTTCACCACGGTCGATTCCGCCAGGCTGGGTAAAGCTTCACGGGTGGATGATGCGGCCGGCCGCTATATCGAGTTTTGCAAGGGTACGACACCCTTTGGCATGTCCCTGGAGAGTCTGAAGATCACCCTGGATTGTGCCAATGGCGCTACTTACAAGGTCGCTCCCGCGGTTCTGCGCGAACTCGGCGCCAAAGTGCACGCGATTGCGGATGATCCCAATGGCATGAACATCAACGACCATTGTGGTTCCACCGAGCCGGAACTGATGCAAAGCGAAGTTTTACGCACCGGCTCAGATGTGGGTATTGCGCTGGATGGAGATGGCGACCGGGTGGTGATGGCCGACCACGAGGGTACGCTGGTTGATGGCGATGAATTGCTTTACATCCTGGCCAAGGCGCGCCAGAAAGCCGGTACCCTGGTCGGTGGCGTGGTCGGTACCGTGATGACCAATTTCGGTCTGGAACTGGCATTGTCCGAGAACGGGATTCCTTTCGAACGCACCCCGGTAGGCGACCGCCATATACACCGCGCCCTGATCCGCAACGGCTGGAAACTGGGTGGCGAGACCTCAGGACACTTGCTGTGCCTCGACCGGGCCAGCACCGGCGATGGCATCGTCATGGCCTTGCAGGTGCTTGAAGTTATGGTGCAAACCGGCAAGCGCCTGTCCGAACTCAAGGCCGGGCTGCAAAAGTTTCCGCAAACCATGATCAATGTCCCGGTAGGCGCGAACGGCTGGCAGATGCTTGCACAGTCCGGAGTGATACGTGATGCCGTTAAAGTCATCGAGGCCGAATTGAACGGCATGGGCCGGGTCATACTGCGCCCCTCCGGCACGGAGCCGCTGATCCGCGTGACCCTGGAAGGTTCCGATCCCACGCAGGTGCAGCGCCTGGCACAGCAGCTGGCCGACACGGTGCGGCAGGAACTGCTGGGCTGAAAGCTTCATTGGCTATCCAACCGCTAATTACGTTTTTAGCACGCCCAGTTGTCGCCCCACCTGGCTGAAAGCTTCGATGGCACGATCCAGATGTTCCCTGCTGTGCGCTGCTGAAATCTGCACGCGGATGCGGGCTTCTCCCTCGGGCACGACCGGGTAGAAAAAGCCGATGACGTAAATACCCTCTTGCAGCAGCCGGCGGGCGAATTCCTGGGCCAGCGGAGCATCGTAAAGCATGACCGGAACGATGGGGTGTTCGCCAGGCTTGATGTCGAAGCCTATGCTACCCATGGCAGCGCGAAAATAGTGCGTGTTTTGCTCCAGCCGATCGCGTAATGCGGTGGAAGCGCTCAACATGGCAAATACCCGGATCGAAGCTGCAGCCAGGGGTGGCGGCAAAGTGTTGGAGAACAGGTAAGGCCGGGAGCGCTGTCGCAACAGGTCGATGATCGGCTGACGCCCGGTGGTAAAACCGCCCGAGCCGCCACCCAGCGCCTTGCCCAGAGTTGAAGTGAAAATATCCACTTTTTCCAGCACTCCATGGTGCTCAGCCGAGCCGCGCCCGGTGCCGCCAATAAAACCGGTGGCGTGGCTGTCGTCCACCATCAGCAGGGCATCGTATTTTTCCGCCAGTTCCGTGATCCGGTCCAGCCTGGCGATGAAACCATCCATGCTGAATACGCCATCGGTCGCTATCAGTCGCGTGCGGCAATTACGGGTGTCCTGCAGGATCGCCTCGAGCGCCGCCATATCGCTATTCGGATAGCGCTGCCTTTGCGCTTTGCACAGCCTGATGCCGTCAATAATGGAGGCGTGGTTCAGGGCGTCCGAAATCACCACATCTTCCTCACCGAGCAGGGTCTCGAACAGACCACCATTGGCATCGAAACAGGAGCTGTAAAGGATGGTGTCTGCGGTGCCGAAAAAAGTGGAAATCGTATGTTCCAGCTGCTTGTGCAGGTCCTGCGTGCCACAGATAAAACGCACGCTGGCCATGCCGAAACCGTGATCTTCAAGCGCCGCACGCGCTGCAGCGATCACTTCGGGGTGGTCCGCCAGGCCAAGGTAATTATTGGCGCAGAAATTCAATACTTCCGCACCGCCTTGCACACGGATTGTCACGCCCTGGGGGCTGGTGATGATGCGCTCGTCCTTGTATAGCCCGGCATCCCTGATTTCCTTGAGCGTAGCACGGAAATACTCCAGCGCCTGTTCGCCTGGCATGGTTCAGATTTCTCCTGTCCAGTCACACACGACTTTGCCGCATTCTCCGGCCCGCATCAGCTGGAAACCCCGTTCGAAGTCATCAATAGGGATGTGGTGAGTGAGGACACGTCCCAGCGGAAATCCGCTCAGCACCATTTGTGTCATCTTGTACCAGGTTTCATACATGCGGCGGCCGTAGATGCCATGCAATTCCAGGCCCTTGAAAATTATCTGATCCCAGTCACAGCCGGTGCCTTCCGGCAACAAGCCCAGCAATGCCACTTTGCCGCCATGGTACATATGGCGCAGCAGGTCATTGAAAGCCACTGCATTGCCGGACATCTCCATGCCAATGTCAAAGCCATCAATTTTCAGCTCGTGCACGACATCCGCGATGGACTCCCGCTGAACATTAATGGTCCGGCTGGCGCCCATGTCACGCGCCAGGCCCAGGCGATAATCATTCACATCGGTGATGACCACGTGCCTCGCGCCCACGTGCCGGCAGATGCCGGCGGCAATGATGCCGATAGGGCCCGCACCGGTGATCAGGACATCTTCACCCACCAGGTCAAACTGCAATACGCAGTGTGCGGCATTGCCAAACGGGTCAAAAAATGCGGCCAACTCGGGCGCGATGTCGTGCGGAATGGGCCACAGGTTGGTTGCCGGCACGACAATGTATTCGGCAAAGGCGCCGTTGCGGTTAACGCCGATGCCAATGGTGTTTGGGCAAAGATGCGGTTTGCCGGCACGGCAGTTACGGCAATGACCGCAAACGACGTGACCTTCCGCAGAGACCCGGTCTCCGCTCTTATAGCCGGTGACTCCTTCTCCCAACGCCTCGATGCGGCCGACGAATTCATGGCCAATCACGAGGCCTGGAACGATCGTGCGCCTGGCCCACTCATCCCAGTTATAAATATGCACATCGGTGCCGCAGATGGCGGTTTTCTCCAGACGGATCAGGACTTCGTTGGTCCCTGGAGCCGGTATGGCGACCTCTTCCATCCAGATACCGGTCTCGCTCTTGCTTTTTACCAGTGCCCGCATGGTCGATGTCATGAGTCCCCCTGCTATCCTGTAATAGGCGCCGAAACGTAGCGGTCACTGGTGCAATATGCAGGCTTAAGTGTATTCTACGCGGTCCCTGATGTTCACAGGATACCGTTTACCGGACCAGCACGGCAATGAAAGGTAAGCTCTACATCAAGACTCATGGTTGTCAGATGAACGAGTATGATTCCGCGAAAATGCGGGATGTGCTGCTGGCTTCGCATGGTCTTGATCTGACGGATCACGAAGAAGAGGCTGATGTCATCCTGATCAATACCTGCTCGATTCGTGACAAGGCCCAGGAAAAGGTGTTTTCTCAGTTGGGCCGGTGGAAGCACCTCAAGCGACGCAATCCTCAGGTGGTTATTGGTGTCGGCGGCTGCGTGGCCAGCCAGGAAGGTTCTGCCATTTTCGACCGCGCACCCTACGTCGATATGGTGTTCGGCCCGCAGACCTTGCATCGCTTGCCGGCGATGCTGGATGCAGTGCGTCAGACCGGGCACCACGCCATCGACATTTCCTTTCCGGAAGTGGAGAAGTTTGACCACCTGCCTGAGCCTGGCGCACGCGGCCCGACTGCATTTGTATCCATCATGGAAGGCTGCAGCAAGTACTGCACTTTTTGTGTTGTGCCTTACACGCGGGGTGAAGAAGTCAGCCGACCGTTTGATGACGTGATTGCCGAATGCGCCATACTGGCTGATAAAAATGTTCGTGAAATCAACTTCCTGGGTCAAAACGTGAATGCCTACCGGGGAATGATGCACGACGGTTCCCATGCAGACCTGGCGCTACTGATTCATTATGTGGCCGCCATCGATGGCATAGATCGCATCCGTTTCACCACCTCCCACCCCGTCGAGTTTTCCGCCAGCCTGATTGATGCATTCGGCGAAGTGCCAGAATTGGCCAATTACCTGCACCTGCCGGTGCAAAGTGGCTCGGACAGGGTTTTGGGATTGATGAAACGTGGCCACACCGTGTTGGAGTACAAACAGAAAATCCGGCGAGTGCGGGAAAAACGGCCGGATATCAGTCTGTCATCGGATTTTATCGTCGGTTTTCCCGGGGAAACCGAGCGTGATTTCGCCGCTACGCTCAAATTGATCGAGGAACTTCAATTCGACCAGAGCTTCAGTTTCATTTATTCACCCCGCCCCGGCACGCCGGCTGCCAGTCTGCCGGACGAACTCCCGCTTGCGGCTAAAAAGGAACGCCTGGCAAGGCTGCAGAATTTGATCACGCAACAGGCGGACCGGATCAGTGCAGGCATGATTAACTCCGTCCAGCGTGTTCTGGTTGAAGGCCCCAGCAGGAAAAATGCCCGCCAGCTGGCAGGCAGGACTGAAAACAACCGCATGGTCAACTTTGCAGGACATCCGCGGATGATCGGCCAGTTCATCGATGTGCTGATCACAGAGGCGCTGAGTCATTCATTGCGCGGTCGAGTCCTGGCCATTGACTCCGGTGCCGCTGCTTTGCCTGATGCAACCCAATGAGTGACCGCCTGGCGCTGGAACTGGAGCCTGCAGATAGTCTGAGGCTTGCCAATCTTTGCGGGCAGTTCGATGGCCACCTCAAACAGATCGAATCGCGTCTCGACGTGGTGATTTTTTGTCGTGGCAACCTGTTCACCATCGAAGGGGCCGAGCGACCGGCCAGGGCGGCACGACGTCTGCTGCAAGCATTGTATCGACTGACCGAAATGGACGTGCTCACTCCAGGCCTCATCAACCTGCATTTGCAGGAATCCGGCATGGCCGAGTTGGGTAGCACAGCCGCCGCGCCGGATCCTGGACAGGAAATTGGCATCAAGACCAAGCGCGGCATCATCCGTGGGCGCGGTCCCAATCAGAAAAATTACCTGAAGAGCATAACCACTCATGCCATCACTTTTGGTGTGGGCCCGGCAGGCACCGGCAAAACGTTTCTTGCCGTGGCATGCGCCGTTGGCGCCCTGCAGGAAGACAGCGTGCAACGAATTGTCCTGGTCCGGCCGGCGGTGGAGGCGGGCGAACGTCTGGGGTTCCTGCCTGGTGACATGGCGCAGAAGGTCGATCCCTACCTGCGGCCGCTATACGATGCCTTGTATGAAATGCTTGGTATCGAGCGGGTTGCCGCTTTGATGGATCGCAACGTGATCGAAGTCGCACCTCTGGCTTTCATGCGCGGGCGCACGCTTAACGATGCCTTCGTGATCCTCGATGAAGCACAGAACACCACCCGCGAACAGATGAAAATGTTCCTCACGCGTATTGGCTTTGGATCGACCGCCGTCGTCACCGGCGATGTCACGCAAATAGATTTGCCCAATAAACGCATGTCCGGACTGAAGCACGCAGTGGAGATCCTGCAAAATGTGAAGGGCATCAGTTTTTGTAATTTTGCGGCGAGCGACGTGGTACGTCACCCCATGGTCCAGCATATCGTCGAGGCCTACGAAGCGGCGAAAAAGGATGCTGATGACGATTGACCTGGATGTGCAGAGAGCGTCTGGAGGCGTTGAGGATATCCCGGGCGATAGCTGTTTTCAGCGCTGGGCGGAAGCCGTCCTGCACGACCGTAGCCACGCGATTCTGACCATTCGGGTGGTGGATTGCGCAGAGAGCGCCGCGCTCAATTTGCGCTTTCGCTCCCGGCAAGGACCGACCAATGTACTTTCGTTCGCAGCGGACGTGCCGGCCGAGGTCGATCTTCCATTGCTCGGTGACATCGTGATTTGTGCACCCCTGGTCGCGGAAGAAGCGGCGGCACAAGGCAAAGACCCGCAAGCACATTGGGCGCATTTGGTGATACATGGTGTGCTTCACCTGCTGGAGTATGATCACCAGTCAGAAGCGCAAGCACGGCAGATGGAGTCCCGTGAGATTGCCTTGCTGGCTTCTCTTGGTTTTTCCGATCCCTACCAGTTAGCACCGTGACCTGGGACGATTCCGCTGCCTGCATGACAAAAGAAACAAAAAAAGCTGGATTAGTGACACCGTCACCTCTATATTCGGGGATGACGCGAATGGCGTTGCCAGCTTTACCCCGGGTTTTCCAGGCTGTTGCTTGTGGACAGGATCCGGGTTTGCATCATGAGTGAAGACCAATCGAGTAACGGTTCCGGGCGAAAATCCTGGGTCGACAAGATCGGCAAGGTATTTTCCAATCTGCCCCGGAACCGTGAAGAACTGAAAGAGCTGTTACAGGAATCCTTCAATGAAGGCGTTTTGGACGCCGATGCCCTTGCCATGATGAGGGGCGCTCTGGACGTGTCGGAAATGCAGGTTCGTGACGCGATGATACCGCGCTCGCAAATGGTCGTGGTGCCGGGCAACGGCGATATCCAGTCCTTTCTGCCCAGTCTGATTGAATCCGGTCATTCACGCTTTCCGGTGGTTGGTGAGGACCGGGACGAAGTCATTGGCATTCTGCTGGCAAAGGACTTGCTGCCGTTTGTCGCTTCGAGGGGGGAGAAATTCGACCTGTCATGCGCTATCCGGCCCGCCATACTCATACCGGAGAGCAAGCGTCTGAATATGTTGTTGCGGGATTTCCGCGCCAGCCGTAATCACATGGCCATCGTGGTGGATGAATATGGCGGCGTGTCCGGATTGATCACCATCGAAGATGTGCTGGAAGAAATCGTTGGCGATATCGACGACGAATATGACGAGCAGGAAGAAGCGCTGGTCGTGTTGCTCAGTCCGAATTGCTACCAGGTACAGGCGCTGACACCGATAGATGAGCTGAATGAAATCGTCGGCAGTGATTTCAGCGATGACGATTACGGCACCATCGGTGGACTGTTGATGGCGGAGTTCGGTCGCGTGCCAGATTTCGACGACGTAGTGGTACTCGATAAGCGTTGGGAATTCCGTGTCACTCGCGCCGATAATCGACGCATCATATCGCTTGAATTGAATGTCCTGCCCTGAGCTGGTCAGGATTCGCTGTAAGCAGGTCGCGGCTGCATGGATTCTCTGCGCCGGCCTGATGGTTTCGCTGGCCTGCTCCGGGGCGCAAGCCCAGGAAGCTTCCGCTCACCCCGAAGTCTGGCTGGTGACGTATGGACCGGGTGAAATTTACTGGCAACGTTTCGGCCATAATGGAATCTGGATAAGAGATTCCAGTTTGGGTCTCGACCACGTGTTCAATTTCGGTTTCTTCGATTTCGCCCAGCAGGGATTCCTGTGGCGATTTCTGCAGGGCCGTTTGCTGTATTTTTCCGCTGCGCAGCCCGCGCAACAGGAGTTTGCGCAATATATCAATGAAAACCGTTCCATTCGGGCCCAACGACTGGCGCTGACCGAACAACAGGCACTCAGTCTGACGGATTACCTGGTCAATGAAGTGCAACTGGAGAATCGCGAATACCTTTACGATTATTACCGGAATAATTGCTCGACCCGCGTACGGGATGCATTGGACATGGCACTGGGCAATGCCATTCAAAGCGATTTCGGGAAGATAGCGGCCGGACAAAACCTGCGTGACCACACCCGGCGTCTTACGGTTGCGGATTACTGGCTGTATCTGGGGCTGGAATTGGGTCTGGGCTCACCCGTGGACCAGCCGATCAGCCGCTGGGATGAGTTTTTCATTCCCGCGGAATTGGCCTCGGGTGTGGCCCAAATGGTTGTGCGGCAGGAGCAGGATGCAAGCCCCCTGGTGCTTGAGGACGCCGTGTTGTACGCGTCCAGCCTGCAGCCGCCACCAGGGCAAACACACCAGTGGTGGCCGCGTTACTTTGCGCTTGCCGCATTGGTGCTGATGCTGGCCTTTTTACTCAGCCGGTTTACGCCCTGGTTGCAGCCACTAACCATGGCCCGGCTCTGGTTACTCGTTTCGGGTTTGATGGGTTTGGCCATACTCTACTTATGGTTTTTAACAGATCACGATGCCGCCCGCAACAACCTCAATCTGGCGCTATTCAATCCCCTGTGGTTGCTGTGCTGGGGCGGGCGGCGTTTCTACCTTGTCACCGCTTGCCTGTTGATCGCCCTGGGCGCGGCAGTTGTGCTGCTGGCGCTGATGACGACACTGCAATATACGGCAGATGTAGTTGCGGCTTTTTTCCCGATCAATGCCGCTGCGGCGTGGGTATTGCTGCGCGCGCGCAAGGAACAATTGCAAATCCTATAACCCGCATGTTGCACCGGTGCTCGTAGCGAGACGGTTCAGGAGTGCGTCATGGCTGGCTTTCGCGACCGAGGAGCGCGCAGGCATAGTCGACGCTATGTCGAGCACTCCGACCGAGTGAAAGCCAGACAGGGCGTGCTCCTGGGCCGTCGCAGTAGTGAACTGGTGCAACATGCGGGTTAAACCCCAAGAGTTGATAACAATTCCGCCTGTTGCTCCTGTTGCAGAGGTTCCACCACCAGGTCCAGGTTGCCGGCAAGGAAATCTTCCAGTTTATGCAGCGTCAGATTGATGCGATGATCGGTCACGCGGCCCTGGGGGAAATTGTAAGTCCGGATGCGCTGGGAGCGGTCGCCACTACCCACCTGTAAACGGCGCGATTCAGCGGTTTCTGAGGTCTGCCGTTCCTGTTCCTGTTCCACCAGACGGGCCTGCAACAACGACAATGCGCGTGCCTTGTTCTTGTGCTGAGAACGCTCTTGCTGACATTCCACCACGATGCCACTGGGAATGTGGGTGATGCGAATGGCGGAATCGGTTTTGTTCACATGTTGCCCCCCAGCGCCTGAGGAGCGATAGGTATCGATGCGCAAGTCGCCGGGATTGATGTCGATGGCTTCGATATTTTCAGTTTCCGGCAAAATAGCCACCGTGCATGCGGAGGTATGGATTCTGCCTTGAGACTCGGTTTCCGGTACACGCTGAACCCGGTGCGTACCCGACTCAAACTTTAGCCTGGAATAGACACCCTGGCCTTCCATAAGCACGATAATTTCCTTGAATCCGCCATGTTCGCCATGGCTCTGGTTGATGATCTCGATATTCCAGCCTTTGCTTTCAGCATACTTCTGATACATACGGAACAAGTCGCCGGCAAACAATGCCGCTTCATCACCCCCGGTACCGGCCCTGATTTCGAGGAAAATATTACATTCGTCGTTGGGGTCTGCGGGCAGCAACAGCAGTTGAATTTCCCGCTCAAGCTCATCCGCCACTTTGCTTTTGGCGCGTAACTCTTCCTCTGCAAGGCGGCGCATCTCAGCGTCAGGTTCGCCTAACAGGTGACGAGCTTCTTGCATGGCATCTTGCGTGGATACCCAACGTCGCCAAACATGAACCAGCGGCTCGATTTGCGCATACTCGCGGGACAGATCGCGAAAGCGGCCAGGCTCCGCAAACACATCGGGCTGAGACAGCAGGAGCGCAATTTCCTCGTAGCGCTCTGCAACCTGGCGCAGCCGATTGCAAATGGACTCCCTCATTTGTCTTCCGGATCGCTCGTGCTTCTGAATATCCAGTCTGCAGCCTTGAGAATCTCGTAATGTTGTTCCTCCGCTGCTTCTCTCAGGCGTTGCGTGGGTTCATGAAGAATCCGGTTGGTGAGTGTGCTGGCCATTTGCGCCAGGATTTGTTCAGGATCCTGTCCCGCCTGTAATCTTTTGAGCGCCTTTTCAACCAGGTCGGACTCGTGCATGTGCGATTGTGAACGAATGCGCTTCAATGAACGGGCGGCACGAATACCGTATAGCCAGCGCATGAATGTGGTGACATTCAACTCAACATCGCTGCCAGCAGCCACTGCGGCTGTTTGGCGTTGCTGCATGTTTTCGTCCACCACCTGCTGCAGATCGTCAATGGTGTATAAGTAGACGTCATCAAGCCGCCTGACTTCCGGATCGATATCGCGCGGCACCGCGATGTCCACCATGAACATGGGACGATGGCGTCTTTGCCGCAGTGCTGATTTAACCGCGTCCATGCTGATGATGTGAGTGGGGCTGGCGGTTGAACTGATCAGGATGTCCGCCCGCGGCAAAACTTCGTGCAGCTTGTCGAGCGTGGTAGCTCTGGCGTGTAATTCAGCGGCCAGTTCCTCCGCCGCCTGCTGGCTGCGATTGACGATTTCGATTCGGGCAATGCCCTGTTCATGCAAATGCTTGCCGCACAATCGGATCATTTCTCCAGCCCCAACGAGGACTACGTTTTGCTGCGACAAGTCACCGAATATCTGCCTGGCCAATACGACGGTGGTGTAGGCAACCGATACGGGATGAGAACCGATACCGGAATTGTTACGAATGGACTTGGCTGCAGCAAACGTGTGTTGGAACAGGCGGTCGAGAACTTTACCGGCGCCTCCAATCTCATGCGAAATTTGCCAGGCTTCTTTGATCTGACCGAGAATTTGCGGTTCACCAAGAACCAGCGAATCCAGTCCGCCGGCTACTCGTATCAGGTGTCGCACTGCATTCTCGCCGGTGTGGCGATAGAAATGCGAATCAAGCTGGCCAGCCGGGATATCATTGATTTTATGCACCCATGACAGAAGTTCCTGCTCTGCATGGCCAGCGCACAGGCAATAAATTTCTGTGCGGTTGCAGGTTCCCAGTATTACCACTTCCTCCAATCCTTCAAGGCCCATGAGTTGCTGAATTTGTTCAGCATATCCAAGGCTGTTGATCGCCACTTTTTCCCGGATGTCCACCGGAGCGGTGTGATGGCTGATACCTAGTGCAAGTAAGGGCATGGGATTGGAATAAGCTCAAGCTGGCCAAGGATTCTGCGGCCAGAGAGGCGTAATATCAAGGCTGTTGGAGTCGCAGGCTGGGGCAGTTGCCGAGGCCAGCGACACTCGTTGACAAGCAAGGGCCCTCCGGCATACGCCGCCAGGTGCTCTGCAGTAACACTTGTTTGGTTCAAGCTCAGCAAGCGCGTATCCTTTGGGTCCGCTGAATGCAGGTATTGTTTCATGATTCGACACATTATTGTTGTGACATTGATTGCGTTATTGCTGATGGCATGTGCTGGACATACCCCGTCCGCCGAAATACCGGATGCAGAATCGTCCACCATGCAGTCACCAGCACCACCGCCTGCAAGTGCAGCACAGCCAGGCGCAACACCCACCGACAGCGAAGTCATGTACCGCGTATTTGCTGCCGAGTTACTCGGTAATGAAGGCGACCTGCAAGGTGCGGTCGGTGAGTACCTGGAAGCAGCCATGGAATCGAGTGATCCTGCCATCGCGATGCGGGCAACGAGGGTGGCTTTTGCGGCCCAGGCCTGGCAGCAGGCTTCTATGGCGGCGGATCGATGGGCGTTGCTCGATCCGGATAACATGGCTGCCCGCGAATCGGCAGCATTGGCCATGTTGGCCACAGCTGATTATGCAGGAGCCGAACTGCAGTTGCGGGAAATGCTGGCCTTGAGTGCGGACAAAGAAACCGTCTGGCTACAGATTGCGACCTTGCTGGCACGATCTGCCAGCCCCGACAAGGCCATGAAAGTGCTGGATAATCTGCTTGCGGAGACAGGAGAGGAAGGCAGTGCGGCAGGCTTGTATGCCCAGAGCCAGCTTGCCGTTCGCGCTGGAGAAATCGCCAGGGCATACGAGTTGGCGCGTCTGGCTGTAGAAAAGGCGACTGATCGGGTCGAGTTTGTGGTATGGGCAGGTCGTCTGGCATTGGCTCAGGGCGACAAAAAGGCTGGTATGGAGTACATGCGCCGGGCCTTGGAGATTCAGCCGCAAGATCATGATCTGACGCTGGCTTACGCCGATTTGCTGGCGCGTGACGGACAAGGTGATGTGGCACGCAAAATGATGCGTGAAATGACACAAACACCCGACGTGATGCTGTCGCGTATTTTGTTCGAACTGAGTACAAACCAGGTGAAAACGGCATTTTCTCTTTACGAAGAATTTGGCGGGATGACATTTGAGGATGCGCAAGAAAAAGCCTTTTTTCAGGCGCAGGCGGCTGAATCGCTGGATTTGCTGAAGGATGCCATCGATTTCTATGGCCAGATCCATGATGGTGAAATGTTTCTTCAGGCGACGGCCAGACGCGCCGAGCTGATGGCCATGCAAGGTGATATGGAAGGTGCAAAAAACACCCTCCGGATACTGCGTGAACAATCTGATCCGGCGGTCGTGGAGCAGTCCTGGTTGACAGAAGCCCGGATATTGCAGCAAGCACACGATAGCGAAGGCGCCCTGCATTCATTGGATCTTGCGCTGGAACAGTTTGGCATGTCCGTCTCCATTCGTTACGCGCATGCCCTGCTGGCAGCTGAATTGAATCGAGTCGATATTGCTGAGAAAGACCTGCGCCTGATCCTGGTCGAACAACCCGACCATGCGACTGCGCTTAACGCGCTCGGCTACACCCTGGCTAACCAGACTGATCGTTATGCCGAGGCAGAAGAATTGATCAGGCGTGCCTATTCGCTACAACCAGACGATGCTTCGATCACCGATAGCATGGGCTGGGTTGCGTATCGCCTGGGCCGGCTCAGCGAAGCCGAGGGGTTTTTGAGCAGGGCCTGGGCGTTGGACAATAACCCTGAAATAGCGGCTCATCTCGGCGAAGTCCTGTGGCAGCAGGGCAAGCGCGACCAGGCCAGGGAAATCTGGAGCAAAGGCATGGTGATCGATAAATCTAACCAGACACTGGTCGATACAATCAAGCGGCTGGAGGCAGAGCTTTGACCCTGCGAGTTTCGTTTGCATTGATTCTGGCGGTGGTGGTGTTTGCCGGATGTACTCCGCTGCGCACTCGTACGGTGGAAAATCCGGCTTTAGCGCAGGCTTACCAGCTACGGTTAGAGCAGTTACGGGCACTCGACCACTGGGCGCTGGATGGCCGGCTTGCCATCAGTGATGGCCAGGAAGGAGGCAGCGGTAATCTGTCATGGCTGAACGATGAACGCATCACCCGTATGTCTTTTCGCGGCGCCTTGGGCAAAGGTGCCTGGCAATTGCAAACTGAGGCAGCTGGCGCTCGGCTGGAATTGGCCAATGGTGACGTCCATTATGCCTCCTCTGTAGCCGAGCTGGTGCTGAATGAGGTGGGCTGGAAAGTACCGGTGGAGGCGCTGACGTGGTGGATAAAGGGTTTGGCCCAGCCGGACGATTGGGAGACCCGCGCACTGGATGAGAACGGCCGCCTGAAAAAACTGCGACAGTTTGGCTGGGACGTGGAATTTGCCAGCTACGGTGAATCGGACGGTTACTGGCTACCGACAAGACTTTCGGCTCGACACGGCGAATATAGCGTAAAAATAGCCGTGCGCGAATGGCGCCTGGGAGAGGAGAGCGCGGCGTTTGAGTAAGTTCATTTCCCCTGTCTGGCCTGCACCGGCCAAACTAAATCTGTTTTTGCATGTAACAGGACGGCGTCAGGACGGTTACCACGACATCCAGACCTTGTTTCAGTTGATCGACTTATGTGACGAGCTGCAATTCGAAGTGACGGAATCGGCGGATATCATCAGACCTGATAGCGACTATGGCGTTCATGAGCAGGAAGATCTTGTTGTGCGGGCGGCCAAACTGTTGCAAGCAGAGACCCAGACCCGCACCGGAGCAAGGATCGGGGTGCAAAAACACATTCCCCTGGGGGCTGGGCTCGGGGGCGGCAGTTCTGATGCGGCCACGACCTTGCTGGTGCTAAACGATCTGTGGCAATGCAAGCTTGGCATCACCGATTTGGCCCGGTTGGGGGCAACCCTGGGCGCCGACATTCCCGTATTCATTCATGGTCGGAATGCCCTGGCATCAGGCATAGGTGATCACTTGGCACCTGTGGACCTGGGTCAGCGCCATTACCTGCTGGTATTCAATCGGCGCTGCATTTCGACAGCGGAAGTGTTCAGGCATCCTGAACTGACCCGTAACTCGCCGCCCATTAGCCTCGCGAGCGCCCTTGCCGGGGTTGGCAGAAATGATTGCGAAGCGGTAGTGCGCAAATTGTATCCCGAGTTCGAAAGCCTGATGGGGGAGCTCGAAGCCTGGGGTCATCCACATATGACCGGCACAGGCAGTTGCATTTTTTTACCGATGGGTGATGAAAAAACAGCAATGAGCGCGGCACGTGAAATAAATTGCCGATATAATGTGCGCGCTGTTCGTGGGTTAGACAGGTCACCGGTGCATGCAATGCTGAGATCGACGATCCAGAACACTTAGCTCCAGCATTGGGGTTAGCCAGTTTCAGTCAACTGGGACGTCGCCAAGTGGTAAGGCACGGGGTTTTGATCCCCGCATTCGCAGGTTCGAATCCTGCCGTCCCAGCCACTGGCTGAGCGCAAAGACCCACAATAGTACAAGGTACAACATTTCACTTATGGGTCCGCCTTCAGACAATATGCGGGCCAGGGGAGACAGCAAGTGGCTGTATCATCTCTGATGATTTTCTCAGGTAATGCCAACCTGGGGTTGGCCGGTGACATTGCCCAGGAACTGAATGTTGCCATGGGCAAGGCCGTCGTGGGGCGTTTCAGCGATGGTGAAGTCATGGTGGAGGTGATGGAAAACGTGCGTGGACGGGATGTCTACGTGATCCAGCCCACTTGTGCACCTGCGGCGGATAACTTCATGGAGTTACTGGTGATGATTGATGCGCTCAAGCGCGCGTCTGCCGCACGCGTGACAGCCGTCATCCCCTATTTTGGTTACGCGCGCCAGGATCGGCGGCCGCGTTCCGCGCGAGTTCCGATAACGGCCAAGGTAGCCGCCAAGATGATATCATCGGTGGGGACAGACCGGGTGGTAACGATTGATCTTCATGCCGACCAGATCCAGGGGTTTTTCGACATCCCGGTCGATAATGTATACGCCTCGCCGTTGACCCTGGCCGATATTTGGCAGCGCCAATCCCACGACAACATTATTGTCGTCTCGCCGGACGTGGGTGGTGTATTGCGTGCCCGGGCGATTGCAAAGCGGCTTGATGCCGAGTTGGCCATTATCGACAAGCGCCGGCCGCGTGCCAATGTCGCCACCGTGATGAATATCATTGGCGATGTCAGGGGCAAGTGCTGTGTGCTTGTGGATGACATGGTGGATACGGCCGGCACCCTGTGTTCGGCGGCCGCTGCTTTGAAAGATAAAGGGGCCAGCCGGGTTGTCGCCTATTGTGTCCATCCGGTGCTTTCCGGACCTGCAGTGGACAATATCAACCAGTCCCAGCTTGACGAAGTGGTTGTAACCGATACCATCCCGCTTAGCGAAGCTGCCCAGGCAAGTAGCAAAATCAGGCAGTTGAGCGTGGCGCAAATGTTGGCTGAAACCATTCGTCGCATGTCGCAGGGCGAGTCGGTCAGTTCGATGTATGTGGATTGAGGGTAACCAGGTCGCCTGCGTCGCTGGTGAAGCAGTTCACGTCACGCGCTGGTGAAACGCTGGTGAAACTTCTTTCTACTCCATGCGCCGTAAGTTATAATGCCCGGCTAATTTTTGGAGCCTGACCTGGTCGCGGGTTTGGCAATTTGGCCTTACCGGGCCTTTTTCCGCCTTGAGGCGGTTTATCAGATAAGAGGTTAATCATGGCAGTACATCACAGCATCGTCGCGGAATTCCGTGAGGACGTGGGGAAGGGTGCGAGCCGCCGCCTGCGTCATAAAGGAAAAGTTCCAGCGATTATTTATGGAGGACACCGTGACCCGGTGGCGCTCACCTTGCAGCAAACCGCTTTGCTGCATGCATCAGAGCAAGAATCGTTTTACGCCAGCATTATCGAAATCCGGGTTGGTGATGACCTCACCCAGCAAGCGGTAGTGCGTGATATGCATCGGCACCCATTCAAGCCCATCATCATGCATGTCGACTTCATGCGCGTGTCCGCGGGTGAATTGCTGACCTTGGCTGTGCCGATTCATTTTATTGGCGAAGAAAGCTCACCAGCAGGTAAAACGTCTGGTGTGGTTATCCAGCATCATATGACGGATGTCGAGATCGAAGCCATGCCACAGGATTTGCCGGAGTTCCTGTCGGTCGATTTGTCCTCGATGAATGTGGGTGATTCCATCATGCTGTCGGACATTCCTTTACCGCAGGGTGTTACCATCCCTGCCCTCGAGAGTGGTTCTGAGCATGATGTAGCCATCGCCAATGCCATCCATGTCAAGGAGACTCAAGGAAGCGAAGCCGATACGACTGAGGTTCAAGCTGTCCCAGAAGTTCCGAAAGTTGGTAAAGACGAGACCGGTGAGGTTGATGAGACCTAGTACCGTGACCTATAAATTTCGACACGACCAGCGAGTCGCTGACCGGTCAGATGCAAGGCGCGCTTGTGCAGGAAGGGCTGGACATTCCAGGATAGGACCTTGTCCACATTATTCGTGATCGCTGGTCTGGGTAATCCAGGCCCAGAATATGCTGAAACCCGGCACAATGCCGGGTTTTGGTTTTTGGACGCTTTGGCACAGCGCAGTCATGTTGCTTTTCGCTTGCAAACCAGGCTTTGTGCTCAAACAGCCCGGGTCACTTTACAAGGAAAGGACTGTGTTCTGGTCAGACCAACCACATTCATGAATCATAGCGGGCAGGCAATTCGTGCCGTGACCGACTATTTCCAGGCATCAGTGGCGAATCTGTTGGTGGCCTACGATGAACTCGATCTTCCGGCCGGGGTAAGCCGTCTCAAGCAGGGTGGCGGACATGGTGGGCACAACGGCATGAGAGACATTTTTCGACACATGCCGAACCACGACTTCTTACGTCTGCGTATTGGTATTGGTCATCCCGGCAGTAAAGATGCTGTAACTGACTACGTGCTGGGCAGGCCTCCGGCTGATGAAGAAAAGCTGATTCGGGGCGCCATCGGGGAAGCCATCGCGGCTCTCCCGGATGTACTGTGTGGCCAGTTACCTAAAGCGATGAAAACGTTGCACACCCAGGAAAATGCCGGGTAGATTGGGAATTACTGATGGGATTTAGATGCGGTATTGTCGGTTTGCCAAATGTCGGCAAGTCCACCCTGTTCAATTCACTGACGCTCGCGGGTATTGCGGCGGAAAACTATCCGTTTTGCACCATCGACCCAAATGTGGGCGTGGTGGCGGTTCCTGACCCTCGTCTGCAGCAATTGGCGAATATCGTCTTACCCCAACGAATAGTACCCACGACGATGGAATTTGTGGATATAGCGGGCCTGGTTGCAGGTGCTTCCCAGGGTGAAGGCCTGGGAAACCAGTTCCTGGCGCACATTAGAGAAACGGATGCAATCGCCCACGTGGTTCGCTGCTTCGAAAATGATGACGTTGTCCATGTTTCCGGACGGGTAGAGCCGTTATCGGACATTGCAGTCATTAACACAGAACTCGCGCTGGCCGATCTGGAGACTATCGAACGGACCATTCAGCGGGTCGAAAAACTTGCCAAAGTCAACCCCAAGGAAGTAAAGATCCGGCTGGATATGCTGCTGCAGTTGCAAGCTGCGTTGAACGCCGGTCTGCCGGCCAGAAGCGTGGCATTCACGCCCGAAGAAAAACTGGCAATCAGAGATCTGAACCTGATCACCATGAAGCCAGTAATGTTTATTGCCAACGTGGCGGAAGGGGAGATCAAGGACAATCCATGGCTGGACCGATTACGATTGGCCACAACTCAGGAAGGTGCAGAAGTGCTCCCCGTATGCGCGGGAATTGAAGCCGAAATCTCCCGGTTGGATGACAACGATCGCAGGGGCTTCCTCAAAGAAATGGGCCTGGAAGAGTCCGGTCTGGACCAGGTGGTTCGTGCCGGATACCGGTTGTTGAAGCTATTGACTTTTTTTACTGCGGGGAAGAAAGAAGTCAAGGCCTGGACAGTCCAGTCCGGGTCAACTGCGCCGCAAGCGGCGGGAAGGATTCACACGGATTTCGAAAAGGGTTTTATTCGTGCCGAAGTGACTGCATTCGCTGACTTTATCGCCCTGGGCGGCGAACAAGGCGCGAAAGAAGCAGGCAAGTTGCGGCTGGAAGGTAAAAACTATGTTGTGACCGAGGGTGATGTCATGCACTTCCGTTTTAACGTTTAGGCGCTTGACGAGGACACGGAGACTGCAAAAACCCCATAAAATACTTTGCATGTCACAATTTTTGCGCTATAAGCAGTGCAGAATTTCCGCTGAAGAGAGTCCGGGGGCTTCGGGGATGCCACGTGCGAAGAAAAAGGTAACAGGCAACGCCAAATCAGTGCCTATGGGAAGACCGGTAGAAGACTCCTTTGAGCCACTGGTCCAGGCCCCAACTTCGTTCGTCTCATCTTCAAGATCAAACCAGAACAAGGCCGGGCAGCGAAAGCGCGGATGGCGTGACATTGAAGCCATCAGAGAACGTGCCAGGCTGAAGAAAATGCTGGTCGATATCTGGCATGAAGACATTGAACTCGATGATGATATTTTTGGTAATTTAGATCATCTGTCAGGGTACTACGCCAATTTTGCAGAAGAGGAAGAAGAAATCGAAATCGATGAAGAACTGATTGACGATGATGAGGAAGATTTCGAAGAAAAAGGGGAGTGATTCCGAGGCGGCTGAGCGCATCGGGAATCGAAGCTTCCCTGGCTGGTTTGGCTAATTTCTATCTTGACACTCTGGGGTTCCTAAGCGAGAATGCACGGCTAGCCTGAGAAGAGTCAGGGCGGGCTGTTGCGGTTTTTTTTCGGGCGGAAAGCCTTAATCAGGCATGACTGTGGCAGACATGACCGGGGTAACACAAAGGTTCAATTGTCCTGATGCGGGTTCAGGGTACCGGAGGGGTACTCAAGCGGTCAACGAGGGCAGACTGTAAATCTGCTGGCTACGCCTTCGTAGGTTCGAATCCTACCCCCTCCACCATTTTGCAGGGAAGGGTTGCAGTAACCGGGCGGGTGTAGTTCAAGGGCAGAACCTCAGCCTTCCAAGCTGATGATGTGGGTTCGATTCCCATCACCCGCTCCACAGAAAGAGTTGAGACCAGGTGGGACAGATTTTGCCCGCATAGCTCAGGTGGTAGAGCACTCCCTTGGTAAGGGAGAGGTCACTGGTTCGAATCCAGTTGTGGGCACCAAAGATTGATGAAACATTGACTGCATATTTCGGAGACTGGCATGTCAAAAGCAAAATTTGAACGAACCAAGCCGCATGTAAACGTGGGAACGATTGGCCATGTTGACCATGGTAAGACGACGCTGACGGCGGCGATGACGAAAGTCTGTGCGGAAGCGCGCGGTGGCGAATACAAGGCGTACGACCAGATTGACAATGCGCCGGAAGAGCGTGCCCGCGGAATTACCATTGCGACGGCGCACGTGGAATATGAGTCAGAGCAGCGGCACTATGCGCACGTAGACTGCCCGGGACACGCGGATTATATAAAGAACATGATCACGGGTGCAGCGCAGATGGACGGTGCGATACTGGTGGTGTCGGCGGCGGACGGGCCGATGCCGCAGACGCGGGAGCATATTTTGCTGGCGCGGCAGGTGGGTGTGCCGTACATCCTGGTGTACCTGAACAAGGCGGACATGGTGGATGATGCGGAGTTGCTGGAGCTGGTGGAGCTGGAAGTACGCGAGTTGTTGTCGTCGTATGAGTTTCCGGGTGACGACACGCCGATTGTGACGGGTTCTGCGCTGAAGGCGCTGGAAGGAGATAGCTCGGATCTTGGGGTGCCATCGGTGGTTAAGTTGTTGCAGGAGATGGATCGCTACCTGCCGCAACCGGTGCGTGTGCTGGACAAGCCGTTTTTGTTGCCGATTGAGGATGTATTCTCGATTTCGGGTCGTGGCACGGTGGTGACCGGGCGGGTGGAGCGCGGTGTGATCAAGGTGGGTGAAGAAGTTGAGATTGTCGGGATACACCCGACGACGAAGACGGTGTGCACGGGTGTAGAGATGTTCCGCAAGTTGCTGGACGAAGGACGTGCGGGTGATAACGTGGGGGTGTTGCTGCGCGGGACCAAGCGCGATGAAGTGGAGCGCGGCCAGGTACTGGCGCATCCGGGATCGATTACGCCGCACACGAAGTTTGAGGCGGAGGTATATATTCTGTCGAAAGATGAGGGCGGAAGGCACACGCCATTTTTCAAAGGCTACCGGCCGCAGTTTTATTTCCGCACCACGGATGTAACGGGTGCGTGTGAGTTACCGGAAGGTGTGGAGATGGTGATGCCGGGCGACAATGTGCAGATGCAGGTGACATTGATTGCACCGATTGCGATGGAAGAAGGGTTGCGTTTTGCGATACGCGAAGGTGGCCGGACGGTGGGTGCGGGCGTAGTCGCCAAAATCCACGAGTAGTTTGCACCAGTACCGTGACCCATATATTTCGATACAACCAGCGAGTCGCTGACCGGTCAGTTGCAAGACGCGCTTGCGCAGGAAGGGCGGGCCCCCTTTCAAGTAAGCGCAACGCCGCAGATGGCCGGTCAGCGGCTCGCCCGGAGGGAGCCCCCGGGATGCACCAGGACGGCGTTGCAGCGCTTGACAAGGATTGGGCCATTGCCTGCGCGCTGCGCCTTGTCCTGGCACATCCGGGGGGCTCTGGTTGTATCGAAATATATGGGTCACGGTACTAATGATAGGCCAGTAGCTCAATTGGCAGAGCGGCGGTCTCCAAAACCGCAGGTTGGGGGTTCGATTCCCTCCTGGCCTGCCAGTGACAGGATTACCGGGGAAATTTGAAAGCCGGAACATGAGTACGAAAACGGAAACAGGCAAGTCGCCATTGCTCAACACTTTTTTGTTGACGATTGCAATCGTGATGCTACTGGGTGGCACTGCGGCCTACTATTATTTCCAGGACCTGGTGAATACACCCATCCGCCTGGTGGGTTTGATAGCAGTCGCTTTTGCTGCCTCGTTTATTGCGGCGCAGTCAGACAAAGGGTCGGCGTTTTTTCGGTTCCTCAAGGAATCCGACATTGAACGTCGAAAAGTAGTCTGGCCGACCCACCAGGAGACATTGCAGACGGCATTGATGGTAGTCATAGTCACTATTCTGATTTCGTTGATGCTGGCAGGCATTGACTGGGTACTGGGTGCCGCTATTCGTGCCCTGGTGGGCGGAGCCTGATCGATGTCTAAACGATGGTATGTGGTTCACGCCTATTCGGGATTTGAAAAACAGGTCAAAAGATCTCTGGAAGACCGTATCGCACGCGCCGGCATGGAAGAGTTTTTTGGTGATGTGCTGGTGCCAACTGAAGAAGTTGTAGAAATGAAAGGCGGCCAGAAACGCCGCTCGGATCGGAAATTTTTCCCCGGCTATGTGCTGGTGGAAATGGAGATGACCGACGAAACCTGGCACCTGGTGAAGGACGTTCCGAAAGTTATGGGTTTCATTGGCGGAACGGCTGATCGGCCCGCGCCAATCAGCAGCAAAGAGGCCGATGTCATCCTCAATCGAGTACAGGAAGGAGTCGATAAGCCGCGACCGAAGGTGCTTTTCGAGCCAGGTGAAATGGTCCGTGTTGTGGATGGGCCGTTCAACGATTTCAATGGTGTCGTTGAGGGTGTTGACTACGACAAGAGCCGTCTGAAAGTGGCGGTTTTGATATTTGGCCGATCAACCCCGGTAGAACTGGAGTTCCACCAGGTAGAGAAGGCTTAAATACGTTGCGTTTTAGCATTTAAAGACGGGGAGCCGAGCCACTGGTTGGCCGGCGCTTGAACCCAGGGAGAAAGATAATGGCAAAGAAAGTTGCGGCATATATCAAGCTGCAGGTTCCGGCAGGCGCCGCCAACCCAAGTCCACCGGTGGGCCCCGCTCTGGGTCAGCATGGCGTCAATATCATGGAGTTCTGCAAGACGTTTAATGCCAGAACTCAAAGCATGGAAAATGGCATGCCGATCCCGGTGATCATCACGGTTTATTCAGATCGTAGTTTTACTTTCATCACCAAGACACCGCCGGCCGCAGTGCTGCTGAAAAAGGCAGCGGGTATTCCCAAGGGCAGTGGTGAGCCGAACACCAAAAAAGTCGGTACCGTCACGCGGGCGCAATTGGAAGAAATTGCCAAGCTGAAAGAGCCTGACATCACGGCCGCCAGTATCGACGCCGCCATTCGCACGATTGCAGGATCGGCGCGCAGTATGGGTCTGATTGTGACGGGAGTGGAATGATGGCCAGGTTGAGCAAAAGAGTGAAATCGGTTCGTGAGCATATCGAGCCGGGTAAAGTCTATGCCGTTGAAGAGGCCCTGACCATCCTGAAACAAACCAGCAAGGTAAAGTTCACCGAGTCGGTTGACGTGGCGATTCGCTTGGGCGTCGATCCGCGTAAATCGGACCAGAACGTTCGAGGTTCAACAGTGTTACCAAATGGCACCGGTAAAATTGTTCGCGTGGCTGTATTTGCCCAGAGCGAAAATGCGGAGAAAGCCAAGGCTGCCGGTGCCGATGTTGTAGGTATGGATGACCTGCACGACAGGATGAAAGAAGGCGACCTGAATTTCGATGTGGTCATAGCCACGCCAGACGCGATGCGTGTGGTCGGTAAACTCGGCCAGTTGCTGGGCCCGCGCGGCCTGATGCCGAACCCAAAGGTCGGTACCGTCACCACAGATGTGGCAACAGCTGTAAGAAATGCAAAAGCAGGCCAGGTGCGCTACCGCACCGACAAGGCCGGCATCGTCCATTCGACTATCGGCAAAGCCAATTTTGAAGTGGACGCACTCAAGGGCAACCTTGCTGCACTGCTGAAAGACCTGGTCAAGTTGAAGCCATCGTCGGCCAAGGGGATTTACCTGCAGAAAATAGCAGTGTCTACAACCATGGGCCCGGGCATCCTGGTCGATCAGGGAACATTGGAATATTGATAGAAATTTCGTTTGCCGGGTGCATGCGGGCCCGGTCACGAAACGGCGGCTTTGCCTCTGGGGAGGCGGACCGTCAGAGACCGCAGGTGCGGATTGGCTATTTGAGGCATTCCGCTTAAGAGTGTACCGGGTGACCGGCCACGGCCTGCGCAGATGGTGGCTGCCTGACCACTCAAGTGCTTTGATGTTTTGCCAAGTAGTGAGCATGTTCAAGCACTTGAGTGGTCAGGTCTCCACTGGATTAAAGTCTACAAGGCCGTTTATCCGGCCTTCAGACTTCAGGAGGTAACCAATGGCGCTCAATATTGAGCAGAAGAAAGCAGTAGTAGCAGAAGTGGCCAATGTGGCCAAGTCTGCGCTTGCCGCTGTTGCCGCAGAGTATTGTGGCCTCACCGTTGAGGAGATGACTGATCTGCGGGTAAAAGCGCGGGCCGGTAATGTTTATCTCAAGGTGGCCAAAAATACGCTGGTGCGCAGAGCTGTCGAAGGTACCGAGTTTGAGTGCATGCAGGACGAACTGACAGGACCTCTCCTGTTCGCGTTCAGCATGGACGATCCCGGTGCTGCTGCCCGGCTGGTCAAGGACTACGCAAAGGATCACAACAAACTTGTCACGCGGCTGGTGGCCGTGGGCGGTCAGATGTATGGCGCTTCCGAGTTGGAACGTCTATCCAATCTGCCGACTTACGATCAAGCAATCGCGATTCTCATGGGCGTCATGAAAGCGCCAATTGAGAAGCTGGTTCGAACCCTTGCAGAGCCCCATGCCAAACTGGTGCGGACGATGGCTGCCGTACGTGACGCCAAGAAAGCTGCTTGAATTTTCAATCTATCAGTGGGCTTAGGCCTCTGTAACTAACGTGGAGACGACAATGGCCGTTTCAAAAGAAGATATTCTGGAAACTATTTCCAACATGAGTGTGATGGATGTCGTTGACCTGATCAGCGCAATGGAAGAGAAATTCGGTGTTTCTGCCGCTGCCGCTGTTGCGGTGGCTGCCGGACCGGCTGCTGGCCCGGCTGCAGCAGAGGAAGAACAGACTGAATTTGACGTAGTGCTGACATCTTTTGGTGCCAACAAGGTTCCGGTGATCAAGGTAGTTCGCGAGATCACAGGTCTGGGCCTTAAGGAAGCCAAGGATTTGGTCGAGGGTGTTCCTTCAAATGTGAAAGAAGCTGTCAACAAGGCTGAAGCAGGCGAGATCAAGAAGAAACTCGAAGAAGTCGGCGCTTCTGTCGAGGTCAAGTAGATCTTCGTCCCTGGTCTTCCAGGGTTGGTAACGGAGTGGGCTGGGGATACAAGTCTCCGGCCTATATCTGTTCGCGCATTATTTTATGGAAGCCCTGAATTAATCAGGGGTTCCTTATGAAATTGATCGCAAATTAGGCGGATTCAGAACATGAGTTACTCTTTCACGGAAAAAAAGCGCATTCGCAAAGATTTCGGTAAAAGCAAATCCATCCTGGAGGTGCCTTACCTTCTCGAAACGCAGATTCGCTCCTACCAGGAGTTTCTGCAGGTTGACGTAAAGGAGGAAAACCGCCGTGAGCGAGGTTTGCACGGCGCCTTGAAATCCGTCTTTCCGATTGTTTCCTACTCGGGAAATGCGGCGCTGGAATACGTCAGCTACAAGCTGGGTGATCCAGCTTTTGATGTGAAAGAGTGCAAACTGCGTGGCATGTCCTACGGTGCGCCTTTGCGCGTCAAAGTACGCCTGGTTATTTACGATAAAGACAGTTCCGCCAAGGTGAAACCGGTCAAGTATGTCAAAGAGCAGGAAGTCTACATGGGCGACCTGCCGCTGATGACCGAAACTGGCACGTTCATCGTTAATGGCACCGAGCGCGTAATCGTTTCCCAGCTGCACCGCTCCCCTGGCGTGTTTTTTGACCATGACAAGGGCAAGACTCACTCGAGCGGTAAGTTATTGTTTTCTGCTCGGGTCATTCCATACCGCGGTTCCTGGCTGGATTTTGAATTTGACCCAAAAGACAGCATTTTCACGCGTATCGATCGCCGTCGCAAACTGCCTGTGACCATTCTGTTGCGCGCTTTGGGAATGGAAGATGAGGAGATCCTTGACCGCTTTTTCGATAAGAGCAAGATCACGTTGAGGAAATCTGACGCCAAGCTGGAACTGGTGCCGGGTCGCCTGCGCGGCGATACCGCATTGTTCGACATCAAGAGTCCTAAAGGCGAACTCATCGTTCCGAATGGCAAACGTATTACGGCGCGGCATGTCAAGTTGATCGAAGAAGCCGGAATGAAGTCACTGGATGTTCCGGATGACTATCTGCTTGGCAAACTGACCGCCAACAATATCATCGACAAGGAATCCGGCGAGTTGATCGCTGCCGCGAACAGCGAAATTACCGAAGAGTTGTTGAAGGCATTGCGTGCAGTCGACATCAAAACGCTGAACATCCTCTACATCAACGACCTGGATCAGGGTCCGTATATATCCAATACGCTGAATATTGATCCAACCAGCAATCAACTTGAGGCCCTGGTGGAAATATACCGCATGATGCGGCCGGGAGAGCCACCTACAAAGGATGCGGCGCAGAACCTTTTCAAAAATCTGTTTTTTACCGAAGAACGTTATGATCTCTCCGAAGTTGGACGCATGAAGTTCAATCGCAGGGTGGGTCGAAAAGAGGTCACCGGTTCTGGCGTGCTGGATCGCGAGGATATCCTCGAGGTGTTGCGCGTCCTGATCGATATTCGCAATGGCAAGGGTGGCGTTGATGACATCGACCACCTGGGTAATCGACGTGTTCGCAGCGTTGGTGAGATGGCCGAGAACGTGTTCCGGGTAGGACTGGTCCGGGTCGAGAGGGCTGTGCGTGAGCGCCTGTCAGTGGCCGAAAGCGAAGGCCTTTCTCCGCAGGAATTGATCAATGCCAAGCCGGTTGCCGCGGCGGTTAAGGAATTCTTCGGTTCCTCGCAACTGAGCCAGTTCATGGATCAGAATAACCCGCTGTCAGAAGTGACGCATAAGCGCCGCGTTTCCGCTTTGGGCCCTGGCGGTCTGACACGTGAAAGAGCAGGTTTTGAAGTGCGTGATGTACACCCAACACATTACGGTCGCGTGTGTCCAATTGAAACGCCCGAAGGTCCAAACATCGGACTGATCAATTCCCTCGCTGTATATGCACGCACGAATGACTACGGCTTTCTCGAGACGCCATACCGTAAGGTGACAAAAAGCAGGGTCACTGGAGCAGTGGAATACCTTTCCGCCATTGAAGAGGGTGATTTTGTCATCGCGCAGGCCAATGCTGAGCTCGACCGATCGGGAAAATTCACGGACGAATTCGTACCGTGTCGCCACCAGGGCGAATTTACGCTGAAAGAGCCCGCGGATATCAGCTTCATGGATGTTTCGCCGAAACAGATTGTTTCGGTGGCAGCTTCGCTGGTTCCTTTCCTCGAACACGATGACGCCAACCGGGCCTTGATGGGCTCGAACATGCAGCGTCAGGCGGTACCCACGCTGAAAGCCGAAAAACCTCTGGTCGGCACCGGCATGGAGCGGGCCGTGGCTACCGACTCTGGCGTGACTGCCGTCGCGAAGCGCGGCGGTGTCGTCGATCAGGTCGACGCCGGCCGTATTGTAGTGCGTGCCAATGAGGAAGAGGTTCCGGTTGGCGACCCAGGTGTGGATATTTACAATCTGACCAAATATCAGCGTTCAAACCAGAACACATGCAT